>JAFEDX010000009.1 GCA_018241365.1 Pseudomonadota bacterium | reverse complement strand
TGCACGTGCATGCCGCTGCCGTTGTCACCGACGACAGGTTTCGCCATGAAGGTGACGGTCTTGCCGTTGGCGTGCGCGACATTGCGCAGCACGTACTTCATGGTCTGCAGGTCGTCGGCCTTGTGCAGCAGGGTGTTGAACTTCACCCCGATCTCGCACTGGCCGGCATTGGCGACTTCGTGGTGGTGCACCTCCACGATCTGGCCCAGCGATTCCAGCACCGTGCACATTTCCGCGCGCAGGTCGTGCAGTGAATCGACCGGCGGCACCGGGAAGTAGCCGCCTTTCACGCCGGGACGGTGGCCGTGGTTCCCTTCCTCGTACTTGTAGCGTGAAGCCCACGCGGCTTCTTCCGAATTGATCTCGTAGAACACGCGGCCCATGTCGTTCTGCCAGCGCACCGAGTCGAAGATGAAGAATTCCGGCTCGGGTCCGAAGAACGCGGTGTCAGCGACGCCAGTGGATTTGAGATACGCCTCGGCGCGCCGCGCGATCGAGCGCGGATCGCGCGAATAGGCCTGCATGGTCGAGGGTTCCAGCACGTCGCACACGATGTTCAACTGCTTGTGCGCGGCGAACGGATCGATGAAAGCGGTCGCGGGATCGGGCATCAGGATCATGTCCGACTCGTTGATGCCCTTCCAGCCGGTGATGGACGAGCCGTCGAACATCTTGCCGTCCTCGAAGGTGTCGGCGTCGATGGCGTGCGCGGGGAAGCTGACGTGGTGTTCGACGCCGCGCATGTCGGCGAAGCGAAGGTCGACGAATTCGACGTTTTCGGATTTGAGGGTTGCGAGGACTTTGTCGGCGGTCATGGGGGTTTGGAGGACTCGGAATGGTTGGGAATGCCATGAAATGAGCAAGTGGCGTGCCAGCTATTGCGGCGTTTCAATTCAACAGGTTGCTGGTATGGATCAAAACGATCGCACCAAACAGGTTCAACAATTGCACCGCTAAAGTGCTGCAGCCGCAGATCAACCCAGTTTCGCCCCCAGCGGCACGGGCTTGTCGGGCACGCACAACGCGACCTCGCCATTCGCATCGCAAAAGCCAGTTACGAGGCATTCTGACATCAGGGGCCCAATCTGTTTTTTCGGAAAGTTGACGACGCCTACCACCAGCTTGCCGACCAGTTCCTCGCAGCGATACAGCCGCGTGATTTGCGCGCTGGATTTCCGGATGCCGATTGCGGGTCCGAAATCGATCTGCAGCACGTAGGCGGGCTTGCGCGCTTCGGCGAACACGCGCGCGTCGATGACGCGCCCCACACGCAGTTCGATCCTGGAGAAATCATCCCAGCTTATCGGTTCCATCGCCGCTTCGTCACTGCGTTCGAAACGGGCATACTAGCCGCCGTGCGCGGCGCCCATGCATGGGACTGGTGCCGGTTTTGCTTTTGTCGCGCGTATCGTGTTGGCTTTCGCCACGACGCGTGGCCACCCTGGTTGGAATTTGCGATGCTTGCCCTGTGGCTGAAGGCCTTCCACATCATCGGCGTGGTCACCTGGTTCGCGGGCTTGTTCTACCTGCCGCGCCTGTTCGTCTATCACGCGGAAGCAAAAGAGCCAGCGATCCGTGATCGCTTCAGGATCATGGAGCGCCGCCTGCTGGTGATGACCCACATCGGCGGTGCGCTGGCCATCGCCTTCGGCATCGCCACGCTCGCTGTCGAACCGTTCTACCTGCGCGCCGGCTGGTTGCACGTGAAGCTGGCGCTGGTGCTGCTGCTGGTGATCTACCACGGCGTGCTGGTGAAGCTGCTGCGTGACTTTGCCGGCGACCGTTGCGCCTGGACTTCGCGCGGGCTGCGCTGGTTCAACGAAATCCCCGGCGTGCTGCTGCTGGCGATCGTGATCCTGGCGGTGGTCAAGCCGTTCTAGCGGGGATGTTCCACCGATGGGCCGATTTGCGCGCGCTGCATCGGTCTTGTTCGGCCAGCCGCAAAACCGCGTGCAATCGAGACACCGGTCGCGTTCGCGGACGCGCCCCGGACCCACCGGCTTGATATAGTTCGTGCCGAGAATGGGGGTTCCCCGAATGGCCACGCAATTGTCCCAGCAGAACCCGGAAGCGGAACTGCAAGCGTCGTTTCGCAGGCACTTGCCGCAGCGCCTGCGTACGCTGCTGCGGCGTGCCCGCGCGCAGTGCCGTTCGGGCTGGGATTGCAACGTGCTGTGCTCGCTGCACGACGAAATCGGGCAGCTCGCGGGTGCCTGCGGACGTTATGGGTTGCTGGAAACGGGTGAACGCCTGCTGGCGCTGGAATCGGCTCTGGCTCCGGCAGTGGCGGCACACGACATTCCCGATGCCGCGGCCACCGCCGGGATCGATGCACTGCTCGACAGCCTGCGTCCGCACCTGCAGCAGGTGGCGCCGGGACCCGGCTTGCCCGCCTGGCTGCAGGATCCGCCACAAAGCGCGGTCAGGGCAGCGTTTCCGCGTTGCGAGTTGCCACCGGCCGGGTACTGGTTGCAGCTTGGCATCGTCGATGACAAGGCCGTGGCCGACCTGGCCGCTGCCGCCAACGAAGCCCAGACGGCGCAGGCCGAACAGCCGCCGTTGCCGGAGCCCGCGCGCGGTCCGCGCGTGCGGATCGTCAACGACGACGATCCGCTGGTGAACGAATTGCTGTTGCGCCTTGACCAGCAGGGTTGCGATGTGGCCCTGGTCGAGCGGATGGAGGGCCTGCTCGAGGAACTGCGCGGCGCGCCGCCGGACCTCGCCGTGGTGGTGGCCGATGCGCGCACGCCCCTGGAGCAGCTCGCTGCCGCGCTGCGCGAGGCGCGGCGCGATCCCGCCCACCGCGTGCGCCTGCTGGTGCTGCTGCGTGCGACCGATATCGACTTGCGCCTGCGTGCATTGCGGGCCGGCGCCGACCGTTGCATTGCGCTGCCCGCGACTTCGCCCGAGGTCGTCGGCGCGGCGCTGGACCTTGCGGCCGTGGACGAGGAAACCGCCTACCGCATCCTGATCGTCGACGACGATGCGCCGCAGGCGCTGTTTGCCCAGGCGATCCTGCGCCGCGCGGGCATGGAAACCCGGGTGATGGGTGAATCGCTGCCGGTGCTGGAAGAGCTGGATCGTTTCCAGCCCGACCTGCTGCTGCTCGACCTCAACATGCCCGACTGCGACGGCTTCGAGTTGACCGCACTGATCCGCGAGCGCGATGGCTACATCAACATGCCGATCGTGTTCCTGTCGGGCGACCAGGACGAGGACCGCCAGTTCGCGGCGCTGGATGCCGGTGGCGACGACTTCCTGATGAAGCCGATCCGGCCGACCCATCTGGTGGCGGCCGTGACCAACCGGGTGCGGCGCGCACGCGCGGCGGCTTCGCGCACACGCCGCAAACGTCGCCGTGATGCGGTGACCGGACTGCACGAACGCGCGCAATTGCTGGACGCGTTGTCCGAGCACCTCGCCGCCAGCGGGGGTTATGCCGCTCAAGGCGGTTTGCTTGCGCTGGTCATGCACGACGCCGACGCGCTGCGCGAGCGGGTCGGGCTCGCCGGGTTCGACCAGCTGTTCGCCCAGGTTGGTGATTTCATCCTGCGGCGGGCGCGCAGCGGCACCATGATCGCCCGCCACGGGCAGACGGGATTCCTGGTCTTCTCGCCGTTGCGCAGTGAACGTGAACTGCTGGCGCTGGCCAACGAAATCGTCGCGGCAGCGGACGACGAACGATTCGGCGCACAGGCGATGGCCGTGCGGCTGGATTGTGCGGTGTGCGCATTCGATGCCGCGACCAGCGAATCCGCGGTGGTACTGGCAGCCGTCGAACAGACACTGGGCGCGGCGCATGCGCAGCCCAGCCGCATCGCAGTGCATTCCGCGCTCGCGCCCGATCCCAATGCGATCGCGCAACGGATTTCCGCGGCGCTTGCGCACGGCTCGTTCGACCTGGCGTTCCAGCCGGTCATCCCGATCCGGGGTGCGGCCGGCCCGCATTACCAGGCCCTGCTGCGCCTGCGCCACGATGACCACGAGTGGCTGGCGGCGGAGCTGGTGCCCGCCGCGCAACGCGCAGGCTACATCGCGGCGGTGGATGCCTGGGTGGTGGGTCGCGCTCTCGACATCCTGGCGCAACACCAGCGCGAGGGGGATCCGATCTGCCTGTTCGTGAGCCAGTCGCTGCAGGGTTGGGAAGATCCGGAACGGCGCACACAGCTGGCGGCACGGCTGGCAGCCGCGGGCATCGCCCCGGAATCGCTGGTGCTCGAATTCCGCAGCGAGGAAGCCCGCACCGGATTGCGCGGGCTGGTCGAGCTTGCGCCGGTCCTGAAAGACGCCGGCGTGCGCCTGTCCCTGGCGGGGGTCGATGCCGATGCCGTTGCTGCCGGATGGATCGAGCACCTGCCGCTCGATTTCGTCAAGCTTGCCCCCGAACTTGCCGACGCAGACCTGCAGGACGTGGTGCGCAGCGCGCATTCGCACAACCTGCACGTGATCGCGCCGCGGGTCGAAACCCTGGCGCGCGCCGACCAATTGCGGGCGGTGAGCGTCGACCTGCTGCAGGGCAACCACTTCCGCGCGCCGGCGGCCGAGCTGGATCACGCGTTTACCGGAGCGGGAGCCTGAACGTGGCGACTTCACGCAGCGGGGCGCTGGTGTCGTGGCCGCGGCTGCTGGCCAGCGTGGTGCTGGTGGTGGCGGGCGCGGCGGGCGCGTGGTGGCTGGCGTTGCCGCAGACGGTCGCATTGTGGGTGCTGCTGGCCATCGCGTTGGCGTTGTTGTGGCTGGGTGGCGCGCGCCAACTTGCCCCCGCGCCTGCGCGCGTGTCGCCGGCCCCCATGGTGCCCGATCCGGTGGACGTGGCCATGCGCACGCGACTGGCTTCGGCGCAGTCGGAACTGACTTCGTTGCGCGGCGTGCAGCGCGAATTGCTGGCGGCCAAGCAGTCCGCGGAAGCCGCGATGCTGGCCAAGAGCGAATTCCTGGCCAGCATGAGCCACGAGATCCGCACGCCGTTGAACGGCATCCTGCCGCTGCTCGATATCGTGCTCGGCACCGAGCTCTCGCCCGCGCAGCGCGAATACCTCGTGACTGCCAATGCATCGGCCAAGGAATTGCTGCGGATCGTCGATGACATCCTCGACTACTCCAAGGCCGAGGCCGGCAAGCTCGACCTGGAATCGGTCAGCGTCAATATCCGTGATCTGGTCGACAGCGTGAAGCGGCTGCTGGAAAAGCCGGCCGAGGCCAAGGGCCTGGCGATGCGCGCGGTGGTCGATCCCGACGTGCGGCCGGTGGTGCGCGGCGATCCCATGCGCATCCGCCAGATCCTCACCAACCTGATGGGCAACGCCATCAAGTTCACCCAACGCGGCGGCGTGTCGGTGCGGGTCAGCAAGCGCAACGATTCGGCCACCCAGCACGAGTTGCTGTTCGCGGTGCGCGATACCGGGATTGGCCTTGCGGCCGACGCGGCAGCGCGCCTGTTCCAGCCGTTCACGCAGGCCGATGCTTCGGTCACGCGCCGCTATGGCGGCACCGGATTGGGTTTGACCATCTGCAAGAAACTGGTGGACCTGATGGGTGGGCGGATCGGCGTGCGTTCGGAGCCCGGGCGCGGTTCGGTATTCTGGTTCACGATTCCGTTCGAGAAGGTTCCGGGCGACATCTCGGTGCCGCATAAGAACCTGTCCGGTTCGCGCGTGCTGCTGGCGGCCAGCCCGCTGCGCGCCCAGCACATCATGCCGGTGCTGGCCACCATGGAGATGGACGCCACCCAGATCGGGGACGCTGCGGCGGCTTTTGCGCGCCTGCGCCAGGCGGCACCGCTAGGCCGAACCTTCAGCTACGACCTGCTGGTCATCGACGCCGGCAGCGTGACCGGCGATGTCGCGGGTTTGCTGAAAGGCATCCTTGGTGACCGGCAACTGGATTCCCTGCGCCTGCTCGCGCTGGGCCTCGACGCTGCGCCGGATTCGCGTGTCCTGATCGCGCCTGCGCGTGCCGACGATGCGGCGCTGCGCCAGGGTGTGCGCAGCGCATTCGGAGCGGCGACCCAGCCCCGCGCACAACCGGTGCTGAGCGTACCCGTGCTGCCCGCGGTGGCTCCGGCCGGCGGCGGCGAGCAGCCGCTGGTCGGCCAAGTGCTGCTGGTCGAGGATCATCCGGTCAACCAGAAGGTCGCGCAGAAACTGTTGGAGCGGCTCGGACTCACGGTGGACGTCGCAGAGAACGGCGAGGTGGCACTCGACAAGCTGCGTGCACGCCCGTACGCCATGGTGCTGATGGATTGCCAGATGCCGGTGCTGGATGGCTACAGCGCGACCCGCCGGCTGCGCGAGCTCGAAAGCGGGCAGGGCAAGCCACGCACCCCGGTGATCGCGATGACCGCGCACGCGATGTCCGGAGACCGGGAGCGCTGCCTGCAGGCCGGGATGGACGATTACCTGTCCAAGCCGCTCGACCGGCATCTGCTGGAAGAGACGCTGGTGCGCTGGATGCAGCAATCCCCGCTTGCCGCCGCCGCACCTGCCGACGGCGGCGAGCCGGCACTCGACGCCATTCCTGTCCTCACCACGGAGGCCCATCGACCCGCCATGCAAACGCCGCTCCCTCCTGACACCCTGGACACCACGACGCTGGTCGATCTCGAAGACATCATGGGCGATGAGCTTGTCACCCTCATCGACGCGTACCTGCGCGATGGTGATACCCGCATGCGCAATCTGCACGAGGCTGCCGAGCGTGGCGATGCCACCGAAGTCGGCAAGCTCGCACATTCGCTGAAATCGTCCAGTGCAAACCTCGGAGCCGTACCGCTGGCCAACCGCGCGCGCCAAGTGGAAGAAGCCGCACGCAACGGCACCCTGGCCCATCCGGCGGACAGCGTCGCGGCGCTGGAAAAGCTCTATGCCAATGCCTCGGCGGCGCTGCGGCAGCGGTACAAACGCCCGTAGGAGGGCTGGGAGGCGCGCATCCGTACACGCGGCTGCAGCACACTGGGCCACAAACGGGTTGCGGCTGCCAGCGTGCCTGCAGTCAACTCCTGATGTGCGTTTGCAGGTAATTCTCCAGGCCCACCTGGCCAATCAGGCCGAGTTGGGTTTCCAGCCAGTCGATGTGGTCTTCTTCCGACTGCATGATGTCGGCGAACAGGCCGCGGCTGACGTAATCGGCGGTCTTCTCGCAATGCGCGATCGCAGCTTGCAGGTCGGGCAATGCCGCGCGCTCCAGTTTCAGGTCGCACTCGATGCATTCCTTCGGCGTCTGCCCGACCAGCAGCTTGCCAAGCTTCTGCAGGTTGGGCAGGCCTTCCAGGAACAGGATGCGCTCGATCAGCCGGTCGGCGTGCTTCATTTCGTCGATCGACTCACCGCGCTCGTGCTCGGCCAGTTCCGTGAACCCCCAGTTGTCGTACATCCGGTAGTGCAGGAAATACTGGTTGATCGCGATCAGCTCGTTGCCCAGCGCCTTGTTGAGATGTTCGATGACCTTGGCATCGCCCTGCATGATGGCTTCCCTCGATCGAAAAAGCTCACGGCACTATACCGCCGGGTGCGGGCGGCATGACGGAGTGATGATCGCTTGCGGGTGGGGCCCGGACGCCCGTGCTCGGCAACAACCGCGCTGGGATTTTTCAGGCTGCAGCAGGCAGCGCGACAGCGCGGGCTTCGGATTCGAGGCTGGCTTCGAAGCACTCGCGTGCTTCCTGTTCGCAGCAACCGCAACAAGTGGCGCAGCCGGTGCGCATCTGCAGGTTCTCGAAGGAATCCGCGCCCTGTGCGACGGCACGGCGAATGTCGTGGTTGGAAACGGCTTTGCAGACGCAGATATACATGGCGGATCCTCAGTGGCCGCCATTGGAATGCAAATGCGAATGATTGTCAAGTAGTATTGGCCGACGCCGGATGTCCGCACGGATCGCCGGTCCAACGGCCGTGTTGTGCTGCCGGTATCAAGCGAGGATGGTCGCTGCGGACTTGTCGCGGCAGCGCTCAGGAACGTCCACACGACGCACTGCCGATCTCGACCGCGCAGGCGGCCTCGACCAGTGGCGCGAAGTAGCGCAACGCGCGGCGATAAACCTCGCGCTTGAAATCGACCACGTGCTCGGCCGGGTACCAGAAATCCACCCAGCGCCACACGTCGAACTCGGGCGTGCCGAAAGCATCCAGCCGGAATGCCGAATCCTCGCCCAGCATCCGCAGCAGGAACCAGACCTGCTTCTGCCCGATGCAGGTCGGATGCCGCCCGCGGCGTACATAGCGGGGCGGCAGGCGGTAGCGCAGCCAGCCGTGGGTCGAGCCCAGGACTTCAACCTGGTCCGCGCGCAAACCGGTTTCCTCTTCCAGCTCCCGGTACATCGCCTCGTCGGGGGTCTCATCGGTGTTCATGCCGCCTTGCGGGAACTGCCAGCCGTCGCGTTGCACCCGCCGCGCCCAGAACACCTGGCCGCGCGCGTTCAACAACACGATGCCCACATTGAGGCGGTAGCCGTCCACGTCGATCATGAACGGGATTCAAGCACAGCCGGTGAACGCAAGGCAAGCGCGCGCGGTCACACGTTTCCCGGCCCATGGCGTTACGCTGGGTGGACTTGACCCCTGCCGGGTTGCGCGTGGTGCGTCGGCAGGTTTATAAGCGACAGGCTCGAATGCGAGGCAAGATGGCTTCAACGATCTTCCACCACTGGCTGGACCTGTTCCGGGCGTTGCCCGAGGCCCGGCGTCGGCGCCTCCGCATCGCCCTGTGGGGCTGCGCGGCGCTGGTGGTATTCCTGCTCGGCGTGGTCTTGGGCCGGGGCGTCGGGTTTCCCAACGGGCTGCAGGCACAGGCGCACCGGCTGACGGCACAAAACAGCGCCTTGCAGGGACAGGTCCAGGGCCTGCAGCAACAGCAGCAAACCGATGCGACCGCGCTGGGTGCGCTCAAGGCATCCCTGGCCAGTCGCGACAATGAATTGCAGAAGCTGAAGCAGGAACAGGCCTTCTACGCCAAATTGATCGGTATCGACGGCGATCGCACCGGCCTTGGCGTGCACAGCATCGCGCTGACACCGGTAGCGGGTACCGACGCATGGAATTTCGTGGTGACGCTGGTCAATACCGCGGAAAACGCGGACGCCGCGCGCGGCACGCTGACACTCGCGGTCGAAGGCGTGCGCAGTGGCAAGCTGGTGACGGTGGCGTGGCCCGCGTTGGCCGGCGCCAACGCGAAGGAAGGCGTCCCGTTCGCGTTCAAGTTCTTCCAGCAGGTGCGTGGTTCGTTCATGCTGCCCAAGGGCTTCGTGCCCAACCGGGTCGCACTCACCTTGCATCCGGACAGCGGCGCCGAGATCACCCGCAAGCTCGACTGGAAGGAAGCACAGGCCGGCGAGCACGGCATTGCGGTGACCACGCCTTGATTGCCGCGCCGCGCGTCGCCATCATGCTGCCAAGGTGCCCATGATGAATACCGCTTCCACCATACTTCCCGAACCGTCCTTGCGCGTTTCCGACGCTGCACTGACGCGCCTGCGCGAGCTGATCCGCGAGGAAGGCAAGCCCGCGCTCAGGTTGCGGGTTTCCATCGAGGGCGGCGGCTGCTCCGGGTTCCAGTACGGCGTCAGGCTGGACGAAACGCGTGCCGACGACGATCTGGTGATCGAGCGCGAAGGCGTCGAGGTGCTGGTCGATCCGCTCAGCATGCAATACCTCGATGGCGCGGAAGTGGATTACGTCGAACAGCTCTCCGGCGCGCAGTTCGTGATCCACAATCCGAATGCGAAGTCGACGTGCGGATGCGGCAGTTCGTTCACGACATAGTTGTGCAATCGTCCATGATTGCTGTTTTGGTGAAGCTTGGCTGATCCGGCGGACGATTATCTGGGCACGCGATACCAGAACGGCCATCAGAGCTGCCATCCATGGCAAAGAGCTCCGTGGCCTGACTTTCCACAACAGCCGCTTCGAAGAGATAGGCCGGCTTGCTCGAGGACGGCTCCGTGAGTTCAGGTGAACGCACGCGCCACAACACCTTCGCCGCCACGCCGCTCGATCGTTGCGGCGAGCGTCGTGCTGATCCCGCCTGGCTGTCCGCGCAACGGGCCGCGGCTTCCGCACGTTTTCTGGCTTGTGACGCAGAAGGCCGTGCCCCGGTTCGCAACGGACGCTTGTACTGGCTGGATGGCAAGGCGCTTGCGCCCGACGCACCCGCGAATTTCCTTGGCCAGATGCACGGGGTTCCGCTGTTCGCGTTGCGTGAGCCGCTCGCGCATGACGCTTTGTCCGCCGTGACCTGGATGGACCTGCGTGGTGCCGCTTCCGTGCTCGAGCGTACCGAGGCCGGCTTGTTCGCCTACGCGCGCGGACTTGCCAATTGGCAGGATGCCACCCGCCACTGCGCGTACTGCGGTGCAGCGCTCGCGCTCATCGACGGCGGCCATCGCGCGTCCTGTGCAAGTTGCGGCCGCCTGCACTTTCCGCGCACGGACGCCGCGATCATCGTGATCGTCGAACATGGCGATGCCTGCCTGCTCGGGCGCCAGGCAATCTGGAAGCCGAAGCAATACTCCACGCTCGCGGGGTTCGTCGAACCGGGCGAAGCGCTGGCCGATGCGGTACGCCGCGAGGTGCGGGAGGAAACCGGCGTCGAAGTGCTCGATTGCGATTTCCATTCTTCGCAGCCGTGGCCGTTCCCGGCTTCGCTGATGCTCGGCTTTACTGCGACGGCGGCACGGCGCGACATCCGCCTCGCCGACGGCGAACTGGAAGACGCGCGCTGGTTCACTGCGTGGGACATCGCGGCCGGGTTGCGCGATGGATCCCTGCGCTTGTCCACGCCGGTTTCCATTTCCTGGCGGCTGATCGAACATTGGTTGCGTACGCGCGCGGGCATCGAGTTGGGCCGTCTGCCACGCGCGGAATGAACCTCGCCGCTACAATCGCGTCACAGGCCCGCCAACAGAAGCTCGCATGGCTGTCGAACTCGTCGCCGCGTTGATCGTGCTGGGAGTGCTGCTGTGGTGGCCTGGCAACGTGGCCGGATTGCGCCAGTTCGGCTGGTATCGCGCCTGGCTCGATGCGCTCGATTTCGCCGAAGGCGGCGGCCGCGTCGCGTTGGCGCTGGTGGTGCCGGTGGTCGCATGCGCATTGGTCGCGCACTTCGTGCAGGGCTGGTTCTATACGCTGGCCGCGCTGGCGTTCGCGATACTGATCCTGTTCTACACCTTCGGACCGCGGGAACTCGAAAGCGATTTCGAAGCGGTGTTGCAGGCCAGCGACCCCGCTGCGCGCGAAGCGGCTGCGGCCAACTTGCGCAGCGTGCCGGATGGCGCACCGCGCGCCTTCACCGCGCCCGAACTCGTCGAGGCCGCGGTGACGGCGAGTTTGCGCCGCCGCTTCGGCGTACTGTTCTGGTTTTTCCTGCTGGGTCCGGCCGGCGCACTGGGCTATCGGCTGGCGTGGGTCACGGCCGACAGCGACAGTGACCGCGTCGATCCGCGCACCCGGCATGCCGCGCGTCGTTTTGCGCTCGCATTGGACTGGATTCCCGCACACCTGATGGTGCTGGCGATGGCGATGGTTTCCAACTTCGACGCCGTGATCGGAACCTGGCGGGCATGGCATGCACAACCGGGGCGTTCCGGTTGGGAACTGGATCCGGAGTTCCTTGCCGCGGTAGCGCGCTCGGGGGTCGATGCCGATATCCGCGCCGGCGACGGTCCCAACCTGAGCACCCTCGATCCGGTCGGCGAGCTCGCCGACGCACGCAGGCTGATGCTGCGCGTGCTGGTCGTTTGGCTGGCAGTAGTGGCGCTGATCGTCTTGGCGGGATGGATCGCGTAGCGTCCGCTCAGTCGCGCGCTTCGATCAACCGCTCCATCTCGGCCTTGAGCAGCGCGCCGTGTTCGCGCAGCCAGTCGCGTTGCGCCTGGTAGCCCGGCATGAGTTCACCGACGCGCGTCCAGAAGCGCGGTGAATGGCTGCGCACCTTGAGGTGACACATCTCGTGCACAAGTACGTAGCGCAACGCAGCCGGTGGCGCCAGCGCGAGTGCGAGGTCGAGGGTGATGCGGTCGTGCGCATCGAGGCTGCCCCACAGGCTCTTGAGCGACTTGATGCGCAGGCCGGTGGGTGCGGCATCGAGGCGTTCGGCGGCGTGCGCCATCCAGCGCGAAAGATCGCGCCGCATGTGCGTTTCGAGGAATGCCGCCAGCAGGTTGCGCGCGGCCGGCATCGCCGTGGTGTACGGACGCGGCACGTGCAGGCGCAGCTCGCCGTCACGATCCTCGATGCGCGGATATTCGCTTTCGCTCCAGGTGAGTTCGACCGATTCGCCACGCAGTGGAATCAACGTGGGTACGCCGGGCCTGAGCGGCGGCGGTCCGTGGCGGGGCACGCGCAGTTCCGACAGCTTGCGTTCCAGCCAGTCGCTGTTTTCGCGCAGGAACGCATAGACCTGTGCAGGGTGGGTGCCGCGCGGGTAGGAAATGCGGGCGCCGTGCGAGGTGACCGACAGCCTCAGGCGGCGCGCGCGTGGGTGCATGGCTTTCAGCACCTTGATGGTGCCGCCCTTGCCCGTCGCCAATTCGAGGAAGTCGCCTTGCGGAATCATGCTGCCCTCTTGCTGCTCTCATCCGGGCGTTCCAGCCCGAACCATTGCTCCAGTCCCTCGAACACGCGTTCGAGTTCCAGGGTCATCAAGGCAAAGCGGGCGTCGAGCTCGGCTTCGGCCGACTCTTTCCCGTCAGCGTCCAGGGAATCCTGTACGACGTCGAGAAAACGCAACTTGCGGATCACCAGATCTTCGCCAAGCACGAAGCTGGCGCGATCTTCGAACTGCAAGCCGAGCTGGAACACTTGCTTGCCTTGTTGCAAATGCGCCCGGACCTCGGCGCTTTCAAGCTCCTGCTTGCGGCACTTGATGACTGCGCCGCCCGCGGGATCGCGCAGTTCACATTCGTCGCCCAGCGCGAGGCCAACGGGTAGCTTGCCATGCGCGAGCCACTGCGTCATCAGGGCGCGCGGGGTTTCGGCAGCGGCCAGCGGCTGGGCCGGGAAGCTGCCCAGCGCTTCGCGCAGGGCGGTCAGGGCGGTTTCGGCTGCCTTGCGGCTGGCCGTATCCAGCACCAGCCAGCCATTTTTTGTTTCCAGATAGGCACTTAGACGCGATGGCCGGACGAAGGCCTGCGGCAGCAGGGCATCCAATACCTCGGCCTTGATGGCCCGTCGCTGGCGCCCGCCGATCGGCTTGCCGCGGCGTTCAGCCTCCTTGCGCACGCGTTTGCCGAGTTCGGCGTTGACCACCGCCGCCGGCAGCAGTTTTTCCTCGGTGCCGAGGGTCACCAGGGTGGCCTTGCCGACCGTGTGGCTCAGGACCTCGGAATCCGGTCCGAACGGTGAGACGAAACCGTGGGTGGACGCTTCCAGCGGTCCGCAGGCGCGCAACGCGTGGCCGGCCAGTGCGTCGTCGAGATCCTTCAGCGATTTGGCAACGGAGGATGAAAAGCGGAACAGGGTGAGGTTGCGGAAGAACATGGGCAATCCGATGCGGGAATCAAAATGGAAACCAGCAATTGTAGGAGCGACCGTGGTCGCGACCGGCAGCAGAGGCTGCGTATCGCTTGCACGCAGGCTCCTACATGGGTTTGTCGCCACCCAGCCAGGCGTGAGCATCCGGCAGCGCTGTCTCACCGCGCGAGCCAAGTGACGCGAAGTCGAACAATTCAGTATCGGCCAGCTGAGAAGGCGCGATGTTGGTCAACGCACGGAACATGATCTCGCTGCGGCCCGGATGCTCGCGTTCCCACTGGTCGAGCAGCTTGCGCACCTGCTTGCGCTGCAGGGTCTCCTGCGAGCCGCACAGGTTGCAGGGGATGATAGGAAATGCACGCGCCACGGCGTATTCGGCGACCTCGTCCTCGCGGCAATAGGCGAGCGGCCGGATCAGCACGTGCTTGCCGTCGTCGGATAGCAACTTGGGTGGCATTGCTTTCAGCGTGCCACCGAAAAACAGGTTCAGGAAAAACGTTGCGAGGATATCGTCGCGGTGATGGCCGAGTGCGATCTTCGTGAAACCTTCGCGCTCGGCGCATGCGTACAGCGCGCCGCGCCGCAGGCGCGAGCACAGGCTGCACAGCGTCTTGCCTTCCGGCACCACGCGCGTCACCACGCTGTAGGTATCCTGCTCGATCACGTGGAACGGCACGCCGCGCGCACGGCAGTAGTCCGGGATCACATGTTCCGGGAAACCGGGCTGCTTCTGATCGAGATTGATTGCAGTGATCTCGAACTGCACCGGCGCTTTCGCCTGCAGCGACAGCAGCAGATCCAGCAGCGTCCAGGAGTCCTTGCCGCCCGACAGGCACACCATCACCCGATCGCCGTCCTCGATCAGGTTGTAGTCGGCAATCGCGCGCCCGACCGCATGGCGCAGGCGCTTGGCCAGCCGCGCCACTTCATGGTCGCGGTGGCGGTCCGGGGCGCTGTATGGGGCTTCGGCGCTGGGCATGGGTCGGCCAGTGTAGCCGGTGCCGTGGCGGCGCTACACTCCGCCCATGCAGCCCGGCAACGATCCCGCGACCCTGGTCAGGCGCCTTACGGAATTGCGCGAGGAACACCGCGATCTCGACGCCGCCATCGCCAAGCTGGCGGGTGATCCCGGCTGCGACCAGCTGCAGCTGAGCCGGCTGAAGAAGCGCAAACTCAGGCTCAAGGACATGATCGCGTATTTCGAGAACAAGCTGATTCCCGACCTGGACGCCTGAAGCGGTGCCGCTGACCCCTGTTGTTCTCGAAAACGAGTACGTGCGCCTCGAGCCGATGGCGTTCGACCACGTGGCCGGGCTGGAACAGGCCGCCGCCGACGGCGAACTGTGGAAGCTGCGCGTCACCTACGTGCCACCACCCGGCGCGATGCGGGCGTACGTGGGAAAAGCCCTGGCGATGCAGGCTACCGGCGTGTCGCTGCCGTTCGCAGTGCGCGACCTCCGCGATGGCACCATCGCGGGCAGCACGCGCTACTACGACTTCAACTCCGAAGTGCCGCGCGTGTTGATCGGTTACACGTGGTATGGCGCCAGCCGCCAGCGCAGCCACGTCAACACCGCGTGCAAGTTGCTGCTGGTCGACCACGCTTTCCATGCACTCGGATGTGCGGCAGTCGGATGGGAAACCGATCTGCTCAACACGCGTTCGCAGCGCGCGATCGAACGCCTCGGCGCGCACCGCGATGGCGTCCTGCGCCAGCACAAGGTGCGCCACGACGGTACGATCCGCGACAGCGTCGAATACAGCATCCTCGCGGCGGAATGGCCGGGATTGCGCAGCGCGCTCGCGGCCAAGCTGCGGCGCTGAAGCACGCGGTCAGATCAGCGGCGTGATGTTGTTATCCAACCCCAGTAGCGCCTTGCCGTAGATTTCCTCGCACACCGGCGGCAGCACCAACGCGTGGCGTGCAGCGGTGTTGGCATCGCGCCAGATCCGTTGCAGCGGATTGGAATCGGCGAACGCGCCGGCACCGTAAGCTGAAATCAGCGTGTTGATGGATTCGGTGACCAGCTTGCCGACGTAGCCGGCGCTGGCGCGCGCACGCGCACGTGTGGTCAGGTCCATGCGCTGGTGACGCGCCGCGAAATTGTCGATGTCGTCGGCGATGCGATACGCGTGCAGGTGCGCGCTGTCGATCCGCAGGGCGGCGTCGGCAATCTGCATCTGGAAGGCCGGCGAGTCCGCCTCGCGCTCGTAGATGGTGTAGGGAATGTTGCGGCGCCCCGCCACCGCGATGACGTGCTGCAGGGCCGCGCGTGCAAGCCCGAGTTGCGGGCCCAGCAACGCCAGCACCATCATCGGCACGCAGGCGCCGTGGTACACGATTTCATCCGGATGCGTGTTCGGGATCGTCCCCACGATGGCCTGCCGCAGCGACATCAACCGGTGCGCGGGAATGAACAGGTCTTCCGCCACGAGGCAGTTGCTGCCGGTGCCCTTCATCCCCGAGGCGTACCAGGTGTTCTCGATCGTGAGCTCGCGCATCGGCACGAAGCCCAGCCAATGGTCGACCACCCGTGCCTGAACGTCGCGTTCCAGCACGCCAAGCATCGCCCAGCTTGCGTGCAGCGACCCCGAGGCCCAATACCATTTGCCGGAGACCCTGAGACCACCTTCTTCGTGACGCATGTCTTCGCTGGGCGCGAACACACCGGTGATGCGCGTGTCGGGATCGTCGCCGAAGATTTCTTCGCGTGCCTGGTCGCCCAGCATCCCGGCAAACCACGCGGCATGGGTCAGCAGGCCCAGCACCCATGCGGTGGAACCGCAGGCTTCCGCGACCAGCGCCACCACCTCCAGCGCCGTGCGTGCGTTGACTTCATAGCCACCACAACGCTTGGGCGTCAACATGCGGAACAGGCCGGCGTCACGCAACGCTTCGATGTTGGCATCGGTGACACGGCGTTCGCGTTCGGTTTCAGCTGCGTGCTCGGCCAGCAACGGTTGCAACGATTTGGCGACAGTAACGAGCCGTTCGCGTACCAGGCGCGTCTGGTCGCTGGTGCGTTTGGAAGGAGGACGCAGGGAGGCTCCCATCACCAGCCGTCCATCGCATGCCACTGCACCCGCGGGTCATGCGCGTGGATCTGCTTGTAACGACCCGAGTAGAAGATCAACGGCTGTGCCTCGATGCCGTGCGCGAGGTGCTCGACCTCGGCGATGTACAGCAGGTGGTCGCCGGCCGGGTGGACATCAACCACGCGCGCGACGATCTGGGCAAGGCTGCCATCCAGCAGCGGTATGCCGGCGTGGTCGTGGAAATGTGCGTCGGCATCTGGCTCGGGACGGTTGGCGAAATGCGGCCCCAGCTTGCGCTGGTGCTCGGACAGGATATTGATGCCGCAGTAGTCGCCGATCCCGACGTGCTCGACGAAGTTCGACGCCTTGCGGACCGCAACCAGCACCAGCGGCGGCTCCATCGACACCGACAGGAACGCATTCACCGTCATGCCGGCGGGCTTGCCCTCGCGCAGGAAACTCACCACGGTCACGCCGGTTGCGAAACGGCCCATCACCCGCCGGAACAGCTGCAGATCGACCGCTTGCGCCTGCTTGGCGGCTGGAGTCATCGGGGACTCACCTGAAAACATGTTGCAAGCATAACCACAACCCTCGTGTGTGGTGCGCGGGTTGGTGCAGGGAATCGATGGATGCAACGTTCAACGCCTCGATGGGGCCCATAGGCGGCGACTACGGGTCAGGTGTTCTTGCGACTGAACAGGTAGCCGTAGTACTTCTCTACCCGATATTCCGGATGGAACGGAATGTCGCACTGCCGGTCCGGTTGGTCCCATTGGTCGCGCACCACATAACCCGCAGCCTGCATTTGCGCCACGAATTCCGGACGGGCGGCGATACCGTAGGCGCAGTACAGCGTGCCGATGTTCTGGACTGTGTAGAACCCGCGTTCGGAATGCAGCGGCAACATGGTCACCAGTACATGCGCAGGCGGTCGTGCCATGGGCTTCAACAGGTCGGCGAGGGTGTAGTCGAGGTATTGCAGGCTGCCTGACGCAAACAGGATGTCCCGGCCGCTGGCCTCAGCCGGGGCACGTGTGAATGCAAGCTGGTGGTGCGGGTCGTGTTCGGCCGCCCATTCGGCGCCGGCGGTGGCGACGGTTGGCAACTCGCAGACCGTCCAGTGCAAGTTCGCCGGATAGTCAAGGTAACGCCGAAATGCGTAGTACTTGATACCGATACTGCCGCCGAGATCGAACACGCTGGCGCAACCTTCCGTGAACAATCGCTGCAGCCAGAATAATGCCGGATAGTCGCAAGCCAGTACATAGCGCGTGCGGGCTGCATACAGCAATGCGGTTTCCGCGTGGTCGTAACCTTTCGGAAGGGTATCCGGCGCCGCTGCCAGTGCGCTCGCAAAGTCCGGATAAACGCCGCAGTAGGCGTTGTGGTCGATGCGTTGGCGGGCGAATCTGTGCCGGTAGCGGTTTTCCAGCCAAGGACCCAGGATTGGCGCCCGCCGGGCCCGATCCCTGAGCGAGTACAGCGTCTGTACGAAGGCCATGGATGCAGTTGCGCTACGGAACCAGCTATGCTGGCGGCTCAGGCAGTATCGCATTTCGCGGGAGGTCCCGCAGGCGCCCGGGAGGGTCTCCCAGAGCCTTGCACCGGGGTTTCGGGGGTGCCATGAACAACACTGTTCGTCCCTGGATCGAGATCGATTGGGGCAGCTTTGATCCGTGGCGCGTGCAGGGGCCGCTGCATCATCACGTCATGGATCACCCGCTCTTGCAGTGGGATGCCTTGATGGAACTGGTCAAGCGGCTCGAACCGCTGGGGCAGTTCCGCAGCCATACCAGCGAGGCAGCCGCCGGCACGTCGTTCAACGATGCGCCGCGTCTCTTCCGCAACCGCAAGTCCGCCACCGACATCATCACCAACCTGTCCGATGCGCATGCATGGATGTCGCTGCTGAACGTGCAGACCGACGCGGTCTACCGCACCCTTGTGGATGAGATCCTCGACAGTGTGCGGCCAGGTATCGAAGCGGCGGATCCCGGCATGAGCTATCGTGCAGGCTGGATATTCTTGGCGTCGCCGAATACGGTCACACCGTTTCATTTCGACACCGAACACAGTTTCATCCTGCAGTTGCAAGGCCACAAGACGTTGTACGTTTGGGATCCGCAGGATCTCGAGGCTGCCAGCGAACACGCGCGTGACCTGTTCCATGCCTACCACGACCGCAGCCTGCTGGTCTGGCGCGAGGAACTGCGAGAACGTGCGCACAAGTTCCGGCTGGAGCCCGGCGTCGGCGCATACATGCCATGTACCAGCCCGCACATGGTCGAGAACGACGACAACCCGTCGCTCACCATGAGCTTCACCTTCTACACCGATTCGACCCGGCGCAATGCAGGCCTGCACCGCGTGCACGCGCAGCTGCGCAAGCTCGGAATCACACCTGCTCCGATCGGCCGGCATTCGGCCCTGGACGTGGCGGCGTATGGGCTCTATCAAGGCCGTCATGCGATCAGCCGGGGTCTCAAGCGCCTTGGCGGCAAGCCGATCGAGCGTGAAGACGCGCCCTACGCCTACGCCAACCTTATTTAGCACCACACGCCGTAGCCAGCGAGGCGCGTGGAGGGATCAGGGAGGGCCAGTCGGTGGCGCAGGCCGCGGCTGTGGACGCGGCACGGATGTTGCATCATGTTTCAAGTGAGGGTTGCTGAAATCGACAGCTGATGAAATCCGAACCACCAGCTTCGCTGGGCGGCGGTGCGAGGGTCGCCCCGACAGTGGCCGCGTCAACCCTGCACGGGTGCGTGACGCAGGCTGCCGTGCGCGCACCGCATGCAGTGGCTGTCAGCGATGGCGGTTCCGCGTTGTCGTTCGCAGAGTTGGAGCGACGCGCGAACCAGCTTGCACATCACCTGCAGGCGTTGGGTGTCGGTCCGGATGTCCTGGTTGCGATCGGGTTGGAGCGCACACCGCAGATGGTGGTGGGCTTGCTCGGCATTCTCAAAGCCGGTGGCGCATACCTGCCGCTCGATGCCAGCTATCCACGCGAACGCGTCGAATTCATGTTGGCCGATGCCGAGGCGAAGGTGTTGGTGACCAGCAGCACTGCGCGCGCAACGCTGCCAGAATTCGCCGGCCCGGTGCTGCTGCTGGATGATTCGGCAACGTTCGATAGCCAGTCCAAAGTGCCGCCGGAAACATCGGTTGGTCCAGACAACCTGGCCTACGTCATCTACACATCGGGCTCCACCGGCAAACCCAAGGGTTGCCAGATTTCACACCGCAACGTGGTGCGGTTGTTCGCGTACACCCAGCAGTGGTTCGGCTTCGGGCCCGACGACGTGTGGACGTTCTTCCATTCGCACGCATTCGATTTCTCGGTTTGGGAAATCTGGGGCGCGCTGGTGCATGGCGGGCGGGTGGTGGTGGTGCCTTACGAGACCAGCCGTTCGCCTTCGGCTTTCCGCGCGCTGCTTGCGCGCGAGCGGGTCACTGTCCTCAACCAGACGCCATCGGCGTTCCGGACGTTGATCCATGCGGATGTCGGGGCGGATGAAGGCACGTCGCCGCTGGCGTTGCGTTACGTGATTTTCGGTGGCGAGGCGTTGGATCTGCAGATGCTGACGCCATGGTTCGACAGGCATGGGGATGAGCGGCCGCGTCTCGTCAACATGTATGGCATCACCGAAACCACGGTGCATGTCACGTACCGTCCGCTAACGCGCGCCGATCTCGATGCGGATACAGGCAGCGTCATCGGCGTTCCGATTCCCGATCTCGAGGTGTGGGTGCTCGACGCGGCGCTGCGCCCCGTTCCGGACGGCGAAACCGGGGAAATGTTCGTCGCGGGTGGCGGCGTCGCGCGCGGCTATCTCAAGCGTCCCGAACTGACGGCGGAACGTTTCGTTGATTGGGTTTCTCCGGATGGTCGCGCCCTGCGGTTGTACCGCACCGGCGACCTTGCGCGGCGGTTGCCGCACGGTGACCTGCAGTATCTCGGCCGCGGCGACGACCAGGTCAAGATCCGCGGTTTTCGGATCGAAACTGGCGAAATCGCGAGCGAATTGCAGAAGCATGCCGGCGTGCGTGCCTGCGCGGTCGTCGCGCGCAATGACGGGCCGGACGATTCACCGCGGCTGGTCGCCTATGTCGTGGCCGAGGGTGATCCGCCCACGGCGGCCGCGCTGCGCGAATACCTGACAGCCAGCCTGCCCGACTACATGCTGCCCGCCGCGTGGGTGTTCCTGCGCGAGTTGCCAATCACCGAGAACGGCAAGCTTGATCGGCGCGCGCTGCCGGCTCCGGGGCGTGAACGCCCGGAGCTTGGCGTGCCCTATGTCGCGCCGCGCGGCGCGACCGAGCAGAAGGTGTGTGCACTGTTCGCGCGCCTGCTCGACCTCGACCGCGTCGGGCGAGACGACAACTTCTTCGAACTGGGCGGACATTCACTGCTGGCGGCGCGTGCGCTGGCAGAACTCTCCGGCACGGACCGCGAGCTTGCAATCACCGACTTCTTCCGTGCCCCGACCGTGGCTGGACTGGCGCATCTGCTGGATGCCGGCAGTGCGCGCTCGCTCGATGCGCAGCGCCTGTCCACGGGCTCCCGGCGCGTGCATGACGAGCCCATCGCGATCATCGCGATGGCGGCACGCCTGCCCGGTGCCGGGGACACCGAAACGTTCTGGCAGAACCTGTGCGAAGGTGTCGATTCGATCACCGAGTTCACGCCAGCCGAGCTCGATCCTTCGCTTCCCACTGACCTGCGCAGCGATCCTGCTTACGTGCCAGCGCGCGGCGTCATAGACGGCGTCGAGAATTTCGATGCGGCATTCTTCGGCATCACGCCGCGCGAAGCGGAACTGATGGACCCGCAGCAACGGATCTTCCTGGAACTGTGCTGGGAGTGCCTGGAACGCGCCGGTGAAGTGCCGGATGCGCAAACCGCGCCGGTGGGCGTGTGGGCCGGCATGTTCAATGCCACCTACTTCCTGCGCCACCTGCAGCAGCGCCCCGACCTCATTGCCAAGCTGGGCGATTTCCAGGTGATGCTGGACAACGAGAAGGACTTCATCGCGACACGCGTGGCGCACAAGCTCAACCTGACTGGTCCCGCGATCAGCGTGCACACCGCCTGCTCGACCTCGCTGGTGGCGATTTGCCAGGCCGTGGAGGCGCTGCGGGCCGGGCAATGCCGGATGGCGTTGGCCGGTGGTGTGGCGGTCACCTGTCCACCGGCCAGTGGCTATCGTTATCAGGAAGGCGGGATGCTGTCGAAGGACGGCCATACCCGTACCTTCTCGGCGGATGCCAGCGGCACAGTGTTCAGTGACGGCGCGGCGGTGGTCGTGTTGAAGCGGCTCGCCGACGCCAAGGTCGATGGCAATCCGGTCATTGCGCTGATCCGTGGCGGCGCCGTCAACAACGATGGGGGCATCAAGGCCAGTTTCACTGCGCCGAGCGGTGCAGGCCAGGCGGCTGTGATCGCCATGGCGCTGGATGATGCGGGCGTCAACGCGCGTTCGATTTCGTATGTGGAGGCGCATGGCACGGCGACGCCAGTGGGCGATCCCATCGAGATCGAGGGGCTGACCACCGCCTACCGCCGCGACACCGCCGACTGCGGCTACTGTGCCATCGGGTCGGTCAAGAGCAACATCGGCCACACGGTGATCGCTGCCGGAGCGGCTGGCGTGATCAAGACCGCGCTTGCACTGGAACACGGGAAGCTCCCGCCGACCCTGCACGTAGCCGGCCTCAACCCGGCGATCGACTTTGCGCATTCGCCGTTTCGGGTCGACACCGCGCTGGCCGAGTGGCTGCCGGAAGGTGATGCGCCGCGGCGCGCTGCGGTCAGTTCCTTCGGCGTTGGCGGTACCAACGCCCACGTGGTGATGGAACAGGCGCCGACGCGGACGGCTTCCGATCCTGCCACGGGCCCGCAGTTGCTGCTGCTGTCGGCCCGCAATCCGGAAACCTTGCGTCGTGCCGCGTCGCGACTGGCGACGCAGCTTGCGGCGCAGCCCGAAACAAACCTTGCGGACGTGGCGTGGACGTTGGCGACGGGACGCAAGCATTTCAGCGAGCGTGCCTGCGTGGTTGCGTCGGATGCCATGGATGCCGCGGCCAGGCTCGCGTCGGGCCTGTCCGGGACGCAGTCGCGGCCGCGCGAAGTCGCGCTGATGTTCCCTGGGCAGGGCGCGCAGTACGCCGGCATGGGCCGCGAATTGCACGCAAGCGAACCCGTGTTCCGTGACGCGCTGGATGCGTGCGCGCAGATCCTCGTCGGTGAACTCGGTTTCGACTTGCGCGAAAGAATGTTTGCGGAGGACGCCGATGCACTGCAGGAAACCCGCCTGACCCAGCCGGCGACCTTCGCGATCGAATACGCGTTGGCGCAGCTGTGGATGTCGTACGGCGTACGGCCGGTCGCGCTGATCGGCCACAGCATCGGCGAGTTCGTGGCGGCCGTCATCGCTGGCGTGATGCAGCTAGACGACGCGGCACGCCTGGTCGCGCGCCGCGGGCGGCTGATGCAGGCCCTGCCGCCCGGCGCGATGCTGTCGGTGCGGATGCCGGCCGGCAAGCTGGCTGCGCGGCTGCCGGCATCGCTGTCCATCGCGGTCGAGAATGCCCCGAACGCCTGCGTCGTGTCGGGCGAAATCGCCGATGTTGAAACCCTGCGCATCCGGTTGGAAGCCGATGGCGTGGCGTCACGCATCCTGCGTACCTCGCACGCCTTCCACTCGGCCATGATGGATCCTGCGGTCGCGCCGTTCCGCGCCGAAGTGGCTGGTGTCACGCTGGCGAAACCGGCCATTCCGATCGCCTCCACCCTCACCGGCGCGTGGCTGACCGATGCCGACGCTATTTCGGTCGATTACTGGTCGCGCCATTTGCGCGACCGGGTCCGCTTCGCGTCGGCGCTCGCGTTGCTTGCTGAAGCGCATCCCGAAGCCGTGCTGCTGGAAGCCGGTCCGCGTGACACCCTGGCCAAGCTTGCGTTGCAGGTTCCGTCGGCCAAACGTTGCGCTGCCATCGCAGCGACTGCCGGAACGGAGCGAAGCGAACGCGCGGCGTGGCTGGAAGCACTGGGCCGGGCCTGGTCGGCCGGGGCCAATGTTGATGTCGCCGCGCTCGATCGCCGTACACGCCGCCTCAAGCTGCGTCTTCCTGGTTATCCCTTCGAACGCACGCGTCACTGGGTCGACGCGATCGCACCGACTGCAGTGGTCGCCGCGGTGTTGCCAGAATTCGTGCCAGTCGCACCTGCCGCTGCCAGCGCAGTCGCGGTGCCCGCCATGCCCAAGGAGCTTGTCGTGCCAGATGCTGCCCTTCCTGCCGCGATCCAACCGCGCCGCGAACGCCTGCTCGCCGAAGTCGCTGCGCTGGTCGAAGACGTTTCGGGTGTCGAAATCGGCGCCGATGGATTTGCCGAAAGTTTCATGGCGCTCGGTCTCGATTCGCTGTCCTTGACCCAGTTGTCGCTGCAGCTTTCCAAGTCGTTCGGTTGCAACATCACGTTTCGCCAGCTGATGGAGGACCTGTCCTCCGCGGAGCAAGTCGCCATGCATATCGACCAGAGCCTACCGCCCGAAGCGCCAGTGGCACCACCAGCACCGGTGGCGACTCCGGTTGTTGCCGCGCAGCCTGCCGTCGCTGGCACACAGGCCCCCGCCGGCAGCCTGATGCAACAGGTCATCGCGCAGCAGATGGCGTTGATGCAACAGCAGTTGGCGATGCTTGCCGGTGCGCCGTCGGCAGCTGTCATGCCGCCCACGGCAGCGGTCGTGCCCGCGCCGGTACGCCCGGCCGCGGAGCCCGCAGCGGTGCCGGACGAAGAAGAAGCCCGGCTGGCGCATACGCACTACGACGTCAAAAAGGCCTTCGGTGCGATCGCGCGCATCCATTCCGAGCACGACGAGATGACCGAGCGCCAGCGCGTGCGGCTGCAGGCGTTCATGGACCGCTACGTCGCCAAGACGCGCAAGTCAAAGGAATACACCGCCCGTCATCGTGACAATCTGGCCGATCCGCGCGTCGTTACGGGTTTTCGCCCGCTGTTCAAGGAGATCGTGTACCAGCTCGTGGTGCAACGTTCGAAGGGTTCGCGGGTGTGGGACCTCGATGGCAACGAGTACGTCGATGCCCTGAACGGCTTCGGCATGAACCTGTTCGGCTGGCAGCCCGACTTCGTGCTGGATGCGGTACGCAAGCAACTGGATGCCGGCTACGAGATCGGTCCGCAGCACCCGTTGGCCGGCGAGGTCGCCGACCTGGTCTGCGCAATGACCGGCTTCGATCGTGCCGCGTTCTGCAACACCGGCTCCGAAGCGGTGCTGGGGACGGTGCGCGTCGCGCGCACGGTCACCGGCCGCAACACGCTGGTGATCTTCGCGGGTTCCTACCACGGCATCTTCGACGAGGTGATCGTGCGCGGGACCAGGAAGCTGAAGTCGATTCCCGCGGCGCCCGGCATCCTCAAGAATGCTGTCCAGGACGTGCTGGTGCTGGATTACGGCACACCGGAGTCGCTCGAAATCATCCGCCAGCGTGCGCACGAAATCGCCGCGGTGCTGGTCGAGCCGGTACAAAGTCGCCGTCCCGACTTCCAGCCGCGCGAATTCCTGCAGGAGCTGCGCAAGATCACTCGCGAAGCCGGGTGCGTCCTGATCTTCGACGAAATCGTCACCGGCTTCCGCTCGCACCCGCACGGGACGCAGGGCCTGTTCGGCATCGATGCCGACCTGGCGTCGTACGGCAAGGTGATCGGGGGCGGCATGCCGATCGGCGTGATCGCGGGCAAGCGCCAATACATGGACGCGCTGGACGGCGGCGGTTGGCGCTATGGCGACGATTCCATCCCGACGGTCGGCGTCACCTATTTCGCCGGCACTTTCGTGCGCCATCCGCTCGCGCTGGCGGCTGCCAAGGCTTCGCTGGAACACCTGCGTGATGCGGGTCCCGCGTTACAGGAACGTTTGACCGCCAGCACCACCCGGTTGGTCAGGGAACTCAACGGCTACTGTGAAGAAGTCGGCGCGCCGATCCGGATCACCCATTTCGCATCGGTCTGGCGGATCGGATTCAGCGAAGACCATCCGTTGCAGGATCTGTTGTTCGCAATGATGCGCAATCGCGGCGTGCACATCCTCGAACACTTCCCGTGTTTCCTCACCACCGCACACTCCGATGCGGACATCGCCACGATCGCGAAGGCATTCCGCGAATCGGTGGCCGAGTTGCAGGCCGCCGAGTTCCTGCCGCGACGGCAGGCCGAAACCGTGCTCGATGCCAGTGAGCCGCCGGTGCCGGGCGCTCGGCTGGGCCGCGATCCATCGGGGCGCCCGGCGTGGTACGTTAACGATCCGGATGCGCCAGGCAAGTACAAGAAGGTGAAGGCATGAGTGGGGGGGAGCCACATACCACTGCAGCAACCAACGAGTTCGATCCATTCGCCCAGCCTGCGCTCTCCCGCGTGGTACCGGCGACTGAATCGCAACGGGAAATCTGGCTGGCTGCCAAGCTGGCGCCTGAGGCCTCGCTGGCCTACAACGAAGCAGTCAGCCTGAAACTGTCCGGTGTGCTCGATGCCGTTGCCCTGCACGCCGCGCTCGATGCTGTGGTCATGCGCCACGATGCGCTGCGCGCGACGCTCGGGACCGATGGCGCCGAAATGTGCATCGCCGAACGCGCTGAACTGCCTTGGCGCGAACGCGACCTGTCCGCATTGTCGTCGACGGACCGTGCGGAGGAAATCGCGACGGCAGAACGCGTGGCGGTGGAGGCGCCGTTCGATCTCGAACGTGGCCCCCTGTTGCGCGCGGAACTGCTGAAGCTTGGTGCCGATCGACATCTGCTTCTGCTCAGCGCCCACCACATCGTCTGCGACGGCTGGTCCTGGGGGGTGATCGTGCACGATTTGGGCGAAGCCTATCGCGCCGTGCACTCGCATTCCGCGCTGGACCCTGCCCCGGCGGATTCGTTCGCCGATTTCGCCGTAGCCGGAGCTGGATACGCGCATTCAGACGACTTTCGCGCGGCCGAACGTTACTGGCTGTCACGGTATGCGGCCTTGCCTGCGCCGCTGGATCTGCCCACCGATCATCCGCGTCCGCGCCTGCGCAGCTTTGCCTCGCAGCGACGTGACCTGCATCTGGATTCCACGGGCGTACGCGCCGTCACGCAATGCGCCGCACGCCACGGCGCCAGCTTGTACGCCCTCCTGCTGGCCGCATTTGCCGCACTGCTGCACAGGTTCTCTGGTCAGGACGACCTGGTGATCGGCGTACCGGCGGCCGGCCAGGCCGGAGGCCACGAGCAGATGGTTGGTCACGCGGTCAACATCCTGCCGGTGCGAATGTCGGTCACGGATACGTTGCCGTTCCGGCAGTTCCTCGCGGACGTGCGTGGCCAGCTTCTCGATGCGTTCGAGCACCAGCGCTATACCTTCGGCACCCTGTTGACGCGGCTCGCGATGCCGCGCGACCCATCCCGGATGCCGCTGGTCAACGTGTTGTTCAATCTCGATCGTGCGTTCGGCCCGCAGCAGGCTGATTTCGGCGACTTGCAGTTCGAGTTCGCCTCCGTACCACGCAGCTTCGAGAATTTCGAACTGTTCATCAACGCCGTCCAACACGGCGATGGCGGCCTGGCGCTGGAATGCCAGTTCAACAGCGGACTGTACGACAGCGGCACCATCGAAGCTTGGCTGGATGCCTTCGTCACCTTGCTGCGCGGCATTGTCGACGATGCAGCGCTGACGGTCGGCCGCTTTCCGCTGCTCTCCGCAGCGGAAGCGGCGCGGTTGGACGCGTTGCAGCCTGCACGAACGCAGTACGAGGCCGGTCGCCTCGCACATGAGTACTTCGAGCGCCAGGTCGACCGCACGCCGCAGAACGCGGCGGTACGCGACGCACAGGTGCGCTGGAGTTACGCCGAGCTCGAGGCGCGCGCCAATCGCATTGCGCACGCCCTGCGCGCGCGTGGGGTAAGCCGCGGCGCCTTGGTTGGCATCTGCCTCGAACGCAATGCGGACATGCTCGCGGCGGTGCTCGGCACCCTCAAGGCAGGCGCTGGCTATGTACCGCTGGACCCCGCGTTTCCCGCGGAGCGGCTGACGTTCATGGTGGCCGACGCGCAACTTGCCGCACTGGTCGTCTCCGACTCGGCCCCCTCGGACATCGCCTATCCCATAGAGCGCACGCTCTCGCTGGCGCGCGATTCGGAGGAACTGGCGAAGGCTCCCACTGCACGTCCAACACGCGATCCGGGCACCGATCCGGCGAACGATATTGCATACGTGATTTTCACCTCCGGCTCGACCGGCAAGCCCAAGGGCGTGCTCGTTCCGCATCGGGCAGCATCGAACCTGCTGACATCGCTGCAGCGCGAACCCGGCATGCACGCGGATGATCGGCTGGTCGCGGTCACCACGCTGTCGTTCGACATCGCGTTCATGGAATTGATGCTGCCGCTTTGCGTGGGCGCAGAAATCGTGATCGCCGGGCGCGACGAGGTGCGCGACGGCGCGGCCCTGCGCGGGTTGATCGAACGCAGCGAAGCGACCATGTTGCAGGCGACGCCGTCGGGCTGGCGGATCCTGCTCGATTCGGGATGGCGTGGACATTCCGGTTTCCGCGCCGTGGCGGGCGGCGAACCGTTGACCGTCGATCTGGCAGAAGCGCTGCTCGAGCGCTGCGGCGAGGTCTGGAATGGTTACGGGCCGACCGAAGCGACCGTTTATTCCACCTTCTGGCGCGTCACGGATCCGCGTGCAGGCATCTACATAGGCCGTCCGGTGGCCAACAGCAGCGTGCGCGTGCTCGATGCGCAAGGCTTGCAGTGTCCATTGGGTGTACCGGGCGAGCTTTACATCGGCGGCGACGGCGTGGCGCTCGGTTACCTGCGTCGCCCGGAACTGGATGCCGAGCGCTTCCTGCCGGATCCAGACACGGAACGTGCCGGCGCCAAGCGCTATCGCACCGGCGACCGTGGCCGCTGGACCGCGTGCGGCTGGATCGAGCATCTCGGGCGCCTCGATTTTCAGGTCAAATTGCGTGGGTACCGCATCGAACCCGGGGAAATCGAAGCCAACCTCCTCGAAGCTCCGGGCGTCGCGCGTGCAATCGTCATCGTGCGTGAAGACCGCCCGGGTGACCAGCGCCTGGTGGCCTATGTCACCGCACGCGACAGCGCCGGGCCGGACGAGGCTTCGTTGCGCGCGTGGTTGCATGGCCGCTTGCCGGAATACATGATTCCGCAACACTTCGTCGTGCTCGACGCGATTCCGCTGCTGCCCAACGGCAAGACCGATCGCAAGGGCCTGCCCGCGCCGCAGGCGCACCTTGCCAGCGGGCGCGAACATGTGGCGCCGCGCGACGAGCGGGAAGTGCGCGTCGCGGAGGCCATGGAGCAGGCGCTGGCATTGCCCGGCATCGGCATCCACGACGATTTCTTCGCGCTGGGCGGTCATTCCCTGCTCGCCGCGCAGCTCACCGCAAGGTTGAATCGGGATTTCGGCGTCACCTTGTCGCTGCGCACGCTGTTCGATACGCCCACGGTTGCGGGACTTGCCGCAGCGATCGGAGAGCAATCGGCCAAGGGCGATGCCTCCGCGCCCGAGCGCATCGTCCATCGCGCCGACCAGACCCGAGCACAGGCGTCGTTGATGCAGCAGCGCTTGTGGTTCCTGGAGGAAATGAATCCAGGCAGGGTTGCCTACAACACGCCTTCCGCGCACCGTTTGCGCGGCCGTCTCGACGAATCCGCCTTCGAACGTGCGTTCGCCACCATGGTTGAACGACAGGCAGTCTTGCGCACCGCGTTGCGCCGCGAGGGCGACAAGGTGATGCAGATCGTCGAGCCGGCGGTGGCCGTGAAATTGTTCCCCGCGGAGGATCTTTCCGGCCTGCCGGAGCAGGTGCGCGAGTCCGAATTGATGCGGCGCCTGCAGGTACTGACGGACATACCGTTCGACCTGACGCGCGCGCCGCTGTTCCGTGCGCACATGTTCAAGCTCGGCGAGGACGACCACGCATTCTTCTTCATGCCGCACCACATCATCTGGGACGGTTGGTCGTTCGACCTGATGTATGCGGATCTGGCGACGTCGTATCGCGCCATCAAGGAGGGGCGCCCCGCCGGGTTGCCCGAGCTGCCGGTCAGTTACGGCGATTTCGCCGAGTGGCACTGGCGCTGGCTGGAAGGTCCGCAGTTGCAGTCCCAGCTGGCGTTCTGGCGCGAGCGGCTCAAGCGCAGCGGCGAACCGAAAAACCTGCCCACCGACAGACCACGCCGGCCGGGCATGTCGGGCGTGGGCCGTACGGAGTGGATCAAGGTTTCCCGCGAAACCACGGAAGCCATGCGCGAGGCGGCGCGTGCCGCCGATGCCACGCTCAACATGGGGCTGCTGGCGCTTTACTACGTGTTGCTCTACGGGACCACCGGACAGCGCGATCTGGTTGTGGGCACGCCGGTGCGCGGACGCAACCAGGTCGAACTGGAATCGGTAATGGGTTACTTCACCAACCTGGTGCCGCTGCATCTGGCGATGGATCCCGCGCTGCCGTTCGTGGACTTCCTGCGCGAAGTCAAGCGCATGGTGGTGGACAGCTTCGGCAATCCGGATGTTCCGCTGGAATATCTGCAGCGCGAGCTCAGGGCCCGCTATGGAGGCTCTGTCCCGCTGTATCAGGCGTTGTTCTCCTTCCAGGATGCCCGTCAACGCATCACCGACTGGGGCGGCCTTGCGCACGAACAAATCCTGCTGTTCCAGAGCGGCGCTACGGAAGATCTCGGCCTGTGGTTCCTGGAGAATGCCAAGGGCATGATTGGTGGCGTCACCTACAATGCCGACATCCTCGATGCAGACACCGTACGCCTGCAGCGTGCCCGGTACCTCGAATTGCTCGCACGCGTAATCGAGGATCCGCATCAATCCATCGCCGCGCTGGCGCAGGAGATGCGCAATCCGCAGCCAGACCGGCAAGACACACCTGCTGCCGCGACTGTTCCCGCACAGCCGGGCCAGCCGGCTGGCGACGCGGTTGGCACCGCGCCGCCGCCGACGCCCGATACGGAGCGAGACGACATGCCGTCGTCACCTGCCGCGCAAACCATCGGTGCGCTCGAACGGGCGCTGATGGAGATCTGGTGCGAGGTGTTGCAGGTGGGCCGAATCGGCATCCATGACGATTTCTTCGATCTCGGTGGCGACTCCCTGCTGGCCGTGCGCATGTTCCAGATGGCCCAGAAGCTCACCGGCGTCAATCTGCCGTTGGCGACGTTGTTGACGGCGCCGACCATTGCTCGACAGGCGGCGGCGTTCCGTGCCGCGGGCGCGAAAGAGCCGGAGAACGCCGAGTCGGCGATCTTCGTGGACGAGTCTGTACGCGACCCCTGGGCGCCGCTGGTGCCGATCCAGCCGCACGGTTCGCGTCCGCCATTGTTCTGCATCCACGCGGTGGGTGGCAATGTGTTGAACTACGTTCCGATCGCGAAAGCGCTGGGGGAAGAGCAGCCTTTCTACGGCATCCAGGCGATCGGCCTGAATGGCCTCACCCCGCCGCTGGATTCGTTGGCCGAGATGGCCACGCGCTACCTCACCGAGATCCGCACGGTGCAGCCACATGGTCCGTATTTCCTCGCCGGCGGTTCGATGGGTGGCATGATCGCCTACGAAGTCGCCCGACAGCTGCGCAGCCAGGGAGAAAGGATCGGATTGCTTGCGATGTTCGATACCTACGGACCATCCAATCGCCAGCTTGAGGTGAGCAACCGGTGGGAACGGCGACTGGCGCGCGCGCACGGGCTCGACCTGCAAGGCAAGCTGGGTATGCTCACGCATGCACTGGCGTGGCGGCTTCGTCGTGTTGGCGATATTGCGCGGCTTCGTTGGTTGCGCCACAGGCGCAAAATGATTCCGCACGACTTGCGCTACCGTGAGATTGAACGGGTGCATGAGCGCGCCTATCTGAGTTACGCGGCAGCGCCCAGTGATATTGCGGTGACGTTGTTCCGTGCTTCCGAATCGTGCGATGGCATCAGCACTTCACGTGCCCTGGGTTGGGAAGAAACCGTCAGTGGCAAGATCGAAGTGGTTGAAGTGACTGGCGGACATCACAACCTGATCGAGCAACCGAAGCTGGTCGAAAACCTGCGTAAAGTGCTGGCGCGCGCCCAGGCCGCAGAGGGTCATTGAAATGCGTTGATTCGCATGGCCTCGTGCCGGTGCTCTGCGCGAGAAGCAAGGCGTGAATGCGGGCGGACAGATGGCGGCTGCTGCCGGATCCCAGCTTGATGAAGCGCGAAGCGGAGCGTCCGGCCCGCGCCTCAGCGTGATCATTCCCACGTGGAACCGCAGCGCCCTGACACTGCGCTCCGTACGCTCGGTGCTCGCTCAGCCGGACGCAAAGCACCTGGAAGTCATCATCGTGATCGATGGCTCGACCGACGACACCGAAGCGGCATTGCGTACCGCCCATGGTGCGGATGCACGCGTGAAGATCCTGGTCATTCGGCACAGCGGCGTCAGCGCGGCACGGAACGCCGGGTTCGTGAAGTCGTGCGGTGAACTGGTCTGCTTCCTGGATTCGGATGACTACTGGATGCCGGATGCTTTCGAGACCGCCGAAAACGTATTCGCGAGACATCCGGAGCTGGTCTTCGTCAGCCTCGACGGAACCACATTGTCCAAGCCCGGGTTGCCGGCGCTTTCACGCGTGATGCGTGCCAACGGAGCGGGCTGGTCACACGCGGCATTCGGGAAAGCGCCGCTTGTTCTTGAAGACATCCGGCTCGGTAACACCGAAC
>JAFEDX010000099.1 GCA_018241365.1 Pseudomonadota bacterium | reverse complement strand
TTCGACGAATTCCGGGTGGTCGTTGACGACGGGTTCAAGCCGATCGTGCGCAGCACGAAACTCGCCGTGATGCAGCAAGCCGTTGACTTGCTGCATCACCTCGTGGAGGCTGGCTGGAATCTTGTTCATCAGGCGAATGGGCGGACGGAATCAGCCTCGTGCATGCACTACTGCGGTTGCAGTGCATCCGTGAGCGGGGGTTGCGTGGCTGCAGGCAAGGATACGCCAAGCAGTTTCGCGATCGTCGGCGCCACCCTCAGGTTGCTGATGGTCCCGAGATCGACGCCGCGGCGGATGCCGGCTCCCCAGGCAACGAAGACGGCCTGCATGTCCGGGTCACTGTTGAGATAACCATGCGTTCCGCGAACTTAGGCCGTTTTTCCCGCACATCTGTCCGGAATGGACATCCGGCCATGCACTTCCAGGTGGCGATTGCCCGGACGTGCTGGAGTATTCCGAAAGGTTCCGGGCGGCACACCCGTGGCTTCCCGAGTCGATTGCGGCGCGCTGGGTCCGTTCCTACGGGACGCTCGGCGACCGGATCCTGGCAGGTGCCCGGCAATTGTCGGACCTCGGGACGGATCTGGGCAGCGGCTTGCACGAAGCCGAGGTGGAGTACCTGAAACGCGACGAGTGGGCGACTTGCGTCGAGGATATCCTGTGGCGGCGCAGCAAGCTGGGGCTGCGCCTGACGCCCAGCGAGGCGGAGGGATTGCAAAAGTATCTCCGCGGTGACGCTGGAGATTCCACCAGACGCAATGACGTGATGCCGTCCGCAGGAACGGAAGTACACGGGTTCGGTGCGAACCATGGCCAGTGACGGACGCGGAATCCTGACGAAGTGAGGCAGCACACATGCACACACGATTGATCGCGCATCGCGGAGGTTCAGGGTTGCGCGTGGAGAACACCCTGGCGGCTTTCGAGCACGCGATCAGGCTCGGTGCCGCCGGCGCCGAGCTCGATGTCCATCTCAGCCGTGATGGCGAGGTGGTGGTCCACCACGATGATCGCTTGAACGCCGGGTACTGTCGCGCGGCTGATGGCCACTGGTTGGCTCCGGAAACGGCACCCGTGATTTGCAGCCTGACAGTTGCGGAACTCCAGCAATACGAGATTGGCGAGCCGAAGCCGGGGAGCGATTACGCGCGGCGCTTCCCGCGCATACTTCCGGTTCGCGGCCAGCACATCCCGCTGCTGCAGGACGTGATCGCGCTGGCGGCGGAGTCCTCGCCTTCCTTCGAGCTGGTCATCGAGATCAAGACGCCGCCACTCGCCGCCCGCGAAAGGCCGTGGCGCCTGCTGGTGGAGCGTGTCATCGATGTGGTCCGGCGCGCGGATTTTGTCGACCGCGCGATCCTGTGCAGCTTCGACTGGGGCTCGCTGCGGTATGCGAAGCAGATCCTGCCCCAGCTGCGTACCTGGTTCACTTCGTTCCCCCTTGGCTGGTTTGCCGAAGCCGGACCGCGCGCGGAAGATCTGCCGCCAAGCCCGTCGGAGCTCGCGGCGTATCGTGCGGCGTATGCGCCCGGCGATGCACCGTGGTTTGACGGATTCGATCCGCGCAGATATTCGAACAGTCATGTCGAGGCCGTGTACCGCGCCGGCGGGAACGCCTGGTTCCCGTTCCACAGGGATTTCAACGCCGAGATCCAGGCAGCGTCGTCGAGCAGGAACATGGACAGCGCGGTGTGGTCGGTCAACCTGAGTGACGCGGGTGAGCTTGGCAGGCTGGTTCGGGCCGGCGTCGGATACATCGTGACCGATTACCCGGATCAGGATCTGCGGCTCGTTTGACGCGACGGCGCGATGTAGTGACTGTCTGGTGTGCCGGACACGGGGTTCACGTTGCCCCGATTCGTCCGGATCGCTTGGATGGCGGGAGGCAGGTTGCCATGAATTCGCATCTTTGTTGACGCATGTCAGTCCCGGCACGATTTCCTCGGATATAAGAAAACGACACCGCGCCGTTGCACGCGCGTGGGGCGTTGGCGTCAACAGGAGACTGCCGGGTGAAGACACTGATCATCATCAACGACCCGCCCTACGGCACGGAGCGTGTGTACAACGGCCTGCGGCTGGCACATGCGCTGATCAAGCACGATCACGATGTAACGGTGTTCTTGATGGCTGATGCGGTATCGGCCGCCAAAGCGGGTCAAAAAACCCCTGATGGCTACTACAACATCGAGCGGATGCTGCGCAAAGTAGTCCAGAAGGGCAAAGTCTTGCTGTGTGGTACGTGCCTGGACACACGCGGCCTCCAGGAGGGTGACCTGCTGGAGGGTTCCGCGCGCAGCAGCATGGACGAGCTTGCCTCGCAGACCGCCCTGGCCGACAAGGTGCTGGTTTTCTAGGTCACGCCATGACGATTCGTCCAGGCCGACTCCGCTTTGCGGTGCAGCCTGGTTTAACGCCGAACTGCCGGCGCCGACGTGTACCGGCTTCCGGATGATCAATCCTGACAGGAGCAAGCGACATGACGCTGCGATGGTATCGACGCCCACGCATGGTGGTCCTCAATCCCGGCAGTTCGGTGCGCGATGCCGCACGCGCGATCGAGCAGAACCGGATTGGCGCGGTGGTCGTACAGGATCAGGGACAGGTTGTAGGCATCGTGACCGATCGGGATTTGGCGATACGGGTACTCGGTTCCGCCCGTGACGCGCTGTCCACGAAAATCGCAGACGTCATGACGGAACGGCCGGTGACGTTGACGCTGGCGGACAGCGTGGCGGAAGCGATCGACGTGATGCGGGAGCGGAACGTCCGCCGCATCCCGCTGGTCGAGGGCCAACGGGTGGTCGGCATCGTCACGCTGGATGACCTGTTGCTCGACGAAGCCGCGCCGCTGCGGGACCTGGCCGCGATCGTGCAGACGCAGATTGCCGAATCCCACCCGGCCACCGCCGGGACGCCCGCCTGGCAACGCAGCGCAGCGCGCGCCACGGCAACCCTGGCGCGTTTCCTGAACGAGGTCACGGCGGAGACCGGGCTGGCGGATCGGGAGCAGGCGCGCGGTGCCCTCGATATCGTGCTGGGTGCGCTGGTACGGCGGCTGACGGCGACCGAGGCCAGGGATCTGATCGCGCAACTCCCGTCCTTGTTGCAGCCCGACCTGCAGACGCTGCCGGCGGGACCCGACAAGACGGTCACCGCCGCGTCGATCGAGGACGAACTCGCGCGGGCACTGGACCTCGATCCCGCAGGGGCCGCGCGCGTCCATGCGGCGGTAGCCGGCGTCATCGCAGGCAGCATCAGCGAAGGCGAGGCCGAGGATATCCGCGGACAGCTTCCGGCCGAGCTTCGCGCGCTGTTCCGCTATCGCGAAGACTTCCCGCTGTTCGTTTGAGCTGCCATCCGGAACAACCGGACAGGCACGACCTCCACACATGGACGCACCGTGACAAGGGATCGACATGACGACATTGACAGAGCAGCAAATCAAACGCCTCACGAACATCATGGACGCACGCCTGGCCCGCGAATTGAACGAGATCGATGCGATCACGGCACGCTCGCGCAGCGAGCGCAGCCAGGAAGCGATGGCCGGCAAACCGGCGGATCAACTGGATGCGGCGCTGTCGGAAATCGCGGGCGCGTCGGACTATGCGATGGTCAGACAGGATGTCCAGGATGTGCGTGACATCCTCGCTGCGCGCAGGCGTCTGGCGACCGGACGATACGGTGACTGCATCGACTGCGGCAATGGCATCGCGTACGAACGGCTGCTGGCGTATCCGACGGCCAAGCGCTGCATCGATTGCCAGCGGCTGCACGAGGACCAGGCTGGGCGCGGCGGCAGCTGACGCGTGTCGAAGGCGAGCTGAAGCCATGTATGCGAGCAATGCCGTCGACGACACGTGGATGGATACTGGCTTGTTGCGTGGATGGCGCCGGCGCGACTGGCGAAGCGGCAAGTTCTTGTTCCTGCGAGGTGACCCGGAATGTTCAAGCACATCCTGATTCCCGTCGACAAGGATCCGGGTTCGCGCCGTGCCATCAATCGTGGCGTGTGGTTGGCGCGCTGCCTGGGTGCCCGGGTCACCGGACTCCACGTGATGATGGAATTCGCGCCGACCGGCATCGTCAACGAGCTGCTTGAGCCGCCCGAAGCGGAATTGGCGCTGCTGGCACGCAAGCGCGCGGACAACCTGCTCATGCCGTTGTGGCGCGCGACCGAAAGTTCCGGCGTTGCGTGCGAGACCGTGGCGGAGCGCGGCGAGCGCGCGGGTGAAGTGATCGTCGCGTTCGCCAAGCGGCGCCAATGCGACCTGATCGTGATGGCCTCGCACGGGCGCCGCGGACTCGCGAAGCTCGTGCTCGGCAGCCAGACGCAGTACGTTCTCGACCACACCACGGTTTC
>JAFEDX010000098.1 GCA_018241365.1 Pseudomonadota bacterium | reverse complement strand
TGGACCTCGACAGCGCCTGCCGTTATTCCGCCGAGGATGCCGACATCACCCTGCGCCTGCACCACGCGCTGTGGCCGGAACTCGAAAAACAGCCGACGCTGCAAAAGGTGTTCACCGACATCGAGATGCCGCTGGTGCCGGTGCTGGCGCGCATGGAACAGCGCGGCGTGCTGATCGACGTCGCCGCGCTCCGGAAACAGAGCAACGAACTCGGCAAGCGCATGCACGCGCTGCAGCAGGACATGCAGAAACTTGCCGGGCATGAATTCAACGTCGATTCGCCCAAGCAGCTGCAGGCTTTGCTGTTCGACGAGCTCGGCTTGCCGGTAGTGGTGAAGACGCCGACCGGCCAGCCTTCCACCAACGAGGAGGCGCTGGAAGCGATCGCGGGCCAGCATGAATTGCCGCGGATGATCCTCGACTACCGGCAGTGCGCCAAGCTGCGTTCGACCTACACCGACAAACTTCCGGAAATGGTCAATCCGCGCACCGGCCGCGTGCATACGAGTTACCACCAGGCCGCAGTCGCGACCGGGCGGCTGTCATCGACCGACCCCAACCTGCAGAACATTCCGGTGCGCACCGAGGAAGGCCGGCGCATCCGCGAAGCCTTCATCGCACCCGATGGCTGGAAGGTGCTGGCGGCCGACTACTCGCAGATCGAACTCCGGATCATGGCGCACCTCTCCGGCGATCCCGGCCTGACCCGCGCCTTCCTGCATGGCGAGGACGTGCATCGCGCGACCGCCGCCGAGGTGTTCGGTGTCGCGCTCGACCAGGTATCCGCCGAACAGCGCCGTGTCGCCAAGATGATCAACTTCGGCCTGATGTACGGCATGAGCGCGCACGGACTGGCGCAGCGGCTGGGCATCCCGCGCGCCGAGGCGCAGGCCCATGTGCAGAGCTACTTTGAACATTATCCCGGCGTGAAGGCCTACATGGATGCGACCCGCGAGCAGGCCAGGCGTGACGGTTATGTGGAAACCCTGTTCGGACGAAGGCTGTACCTTGAGTACATCCACTCGCGCAACGCCGCACAGCGCGCCGGTGCCGAACGCGCCGCGATCAACGCTCCAATGCAGGGCACCGCTGCCGACATCATCAAGCGTGCCATGGCGGGCATCGACCAATGGTTAGGAAAACGTGATGACGACGCGCACATGCTGATGCAGGTGCACGACGAACTGGTGTTCGAAGTGCGTGCGGACGCCATCGACGCCGTACGCGACGGCGTGCGCGAACGCATGCAGGGCGCGGCGGAACTGGCGGTGCCGCTGCTGGTCGAAATCGGCGTGGGGGCGAGCTGGGGCGAGGCTCATTGAGTTTGTGATCATCCCTGATCGTTGTTGCATCGAGCTCGTTACAAATTTCCGAGATATCGCGTCACAACCACCAGAACGGCCATCCTTGGCTTGGCTTGCCACAACGGCCGCTCTGATCATGCGTTCCTGTTTGGCCATCCAAATGACTTGGGTGATAGGCCGAAAGTCACGGATGAGCGAACGCATGAACGAAGTCTAAATTCACACGAAAAAAGACTTTGAACTTGTGGGCACGAACCCCATCTAAGTTTCCGGACGCACGCAACGGCGTCCCGGTTCACTCACCTCCCTGAGCGAACCCCCGGAGTCGAACCCCTCCCCAGGTTCGGCTTCGCCCGCCCCGAGAGCTCCCCCCTGGCTCTCGGGGCATTTTATTTCTGGGCACTGGCAAGTTCGGCTTTGTCCCGCCCCGAGAGCTCCCGCATGTTCTCGGGGCATTTTGTTTCTGGGCACTGGCAAGTTCGGCTTTGTCCCGCCCCGAGAGCTCCCGCATGTTCTCGGGCATCTTGTTTCTGGCTCGGAAGATCTCCGAGAGCTCTCGCGCTCCGTCGGGGCATTTTGTTTCTGGCCCCGCTCCGAAACCTCCGACGCGCAGTGAAAGCACAATTTTCTGGCGCCGTTCAGCAGATTCCCGTAGCCTCGTGGCCTACACGGCAACGGAGAACCGCATGCGCATCGCCGCCATCCTCATCGGCATCGTGTTGCTCGCGCTGGGCGTGTGGATCGCGCTGGGCCGGCTCACCTACTCCAGCACCGAAACCCCGTTCAAGTTCGGCAACGTCGAGGTGAAAACCACGGTGGAGAAACCGGTGCCCGCGCCCATCGGTTATGCCGGCATCGTGATCGGCGGTGTGCTGCTGGCCGCGGGCGCGCTGAAGAAAAAATGATCTTGTCCGGAACGCGCGATCAAGAGCCACGTGTTCTGTAGCGCGGCCTGGGGAATGCCTGAAGAACCGTCGCGAGCGGACAACGCCATCCATGGCGAAAGAGCTCCGTGATTGCGCGACGCCGACTAAATCGGCAGGGACTGCCGATTTGAACGCCGCAGGCGGCCGCAAGGCGAACCACATGGATGTGGCGAGTCAGCGCCGGAACCGGAGTGTACACGTCAGTACATGAGCATTCCTTGGCCCCAAAGCGGTACATCCATGTACCGGGCCTGATCCGAGCACCGCCGGCGCGCAAGCTGCCAAGCGCAGCAGGTTGTGCAGGCGTTCTAAAGACCCAGCTTGCTCGCAAGCCCGGATAGCTGGCTCAGATCGAAGCCGCTGCCGCCGCCCTGCGGAACCTGCCCGTTCGGCGTCAAATGATTGACCACATCCGGCAGGTGCTGTGCGAGTTGACCCAATACCTGCGACGGATCGACGCCCAGCTTCTGCGCCATCGCCTCGACGTGCTGGCCGGCAGCGGTTCCCTGCAGCGCCTGCCCAAGCTGCGCGCCGCTCACCGACTGGTTGGCGCCGGTGCCGACCCAGGAATTGACCACGCCGCCCAGACCGCCCTGTTGCAGGGTCGAAACCAGGCCGCCCACGCCGCCGGATTTCTGGATCAGGCCGCCAATCACATCCAGCGCGGGATTGCCGCTGGTGGCACCCTGCCCGCCCGCGAGACCTTTCAACGCATCGAGGATCGACATTGCAGTGCTCCTTCCTTTGCACGAATGGGATGCAGCACCGCGACCTTACCACCACGCGGCTCGCTGCGGCTGACTGGCTACAATGATGCCGATGGATGTTTCGTACCTGCTGGATTCGCTCAACACCGCGCAACGTGAAGCCGTCGCCGCCCCGCCGGGCCACTATCTGGTGCTGGCCGGCGCGGGTTCGGGCAAAACCCGCGTGCTCACCCACCGGATCGGCTGGCTGATCGAAGCCGAACGCGCGCCGCCGTGGGCCATCCTCGCGGTCACTTTCACCAACAAGGCCGCCGGCGAGATGCGCGCGCGCCTCGCCAACCTGTTGCCGCACGGGATGCGCGGACTCACCGTCGGCACCTTCCACGGCATCGCGCACCGGCTGTTGCGCCAGCACTGGGAGGAAGCGCAATTGCCTGAAACGTTCCAGATCCTCGACAGCGACGACCAGCAACGGCTGGTCAAGCGCGTGGTTGCGGGGCTGGGCATCGACGAAGCGAAGTACCCACCGCGTCAGGCGATGTGGCAAATCAACCAGTGGAAGGACGAAGGCAAACGACCGGACGGCATCGAGCCCGGCGACCACCCTGTCGCGCGCACGTATCTCAAGATCTACGAAGCCTACGAACAAGCCTGCCGCCGCGCGGGACTGGTCGACTTTGCCGAACTGCTGCTGCGTGCGCACGAACTGATCCGCGACAACGATGCCTTGCGTGCCCACTACCAGGAGCGCTGGCGGCACCTGCTGATCGACGAGTTCCAGGACACCAACGCGCTGCAGTACGCGTGGATCCGCCTGCTCGCGGGCAAGACGGGAAAAGTGTTCGCGGTCGGTGACGATGACCAGTCGATCTACGGCTGGCGCGGCGCAAAAGTGGAAAACATGCGCGCATTCCTGCGCGATTTTCCGGACGCGAAGACGCTGCGTCTGGAACAGAACTACCGCTCCACTTCCACGATCCTCGAAGCCGCCAACGCGGTGATCGCGCAAAACCCGTCGCGGCTCGGCAAGAAGTTGTGGACGTCCGGCGACAAGGGCGAAGCCATCGCGCTGTACGCCGCCTACAACGAGCAGGACGAAGCGCGCTTCGTGATCGAACGCATCCGCGAATACCTCGACCGTGGTGGCCACGCATCTGATATTGCGGTGTTGTACCGCTCCAATGCGCAATCACGCAACTTCGAGGAACAACTGCACCAGAAGAACATTCCGTACCGCGTGTACGGCGGCCAGCGCTACTTCGAGCGCGCCGAGGTGAAGGACGCGCTGGCCTACCTGCGGCTTGCAGCGAACCGCGGCGACGACGCCTCGTTCGAGCGTGCGCTCGCGACGCCGCCACACGGCATCGGCGAACGCACCGTCGAAACCCTGCGCCGGCGCGCGCGTGCCGATGACACTTCGCTGTGGGATGCAGCGCTGGCGGA
>JAFEDX010000097.1 GCA_018241365.1 Pseudomonadota bacterium | reverse complement strand
GTCAGCCAATCCTGCAAGCAAGGAGGATGCCATACGCTGCTAGTGTTCTTCCTGGTCACGATTGGTGGTGATCCAGCCGGCGTTCCAGTCGAGCGGCGCCACGGCTTTGGCCAGCACCAACGTCGATTGCCGGGATTGCTGCAACGCGTGGTTCAGCTCGGCGAGTGGCTGACCCTTCAATTCGTTCCAGTGGTCCATCAGCGACTGGAACTCCTGCGTGGTCTTGTCCAGAGCCGCGAGATCGGCCGCCGTGGGCGCTTGATCCGCCTCCTGCATCCGGTTCATCAGCATCTGCAACGAACCGCCCACGCTGCCGAGGTTGGGAGGGCCACGATGGGCGAAGAACTCGAACGGCGAGCTGGCCTTGGGGCCCGACAGGGTCTCCAGTTGCTTCTCGTAGGCATCCAGTTTGTCGGTCGGGCCGGGTTTGCGTGCGGCGATTTGTTTCTCCAGATCGCGTACCTGCCCCAGTGCCTGGCTCGCCGCGATGGCGTCATCGTAGGCGCGCATGGAAGCGTCGAACTGCTTGGCCAGGTCGGCGGCGGAAGTCTTCACGCGCGGATCCATCTGCACGACCAGCGTTTGTGTCCAGGTCTTGCCGCCCACGCCGAGCTTGAGCGTGTAGTTGCCAGGCATCACCCAAGGCGAGCTGTCCATCACCGGCGTGTTGTGCTTGACGGCCTGGTTGGCGTCGAGGAATTGCAGCGCACCGGGCATCGGCTGCCAATGCATGTCCCACACGAAGCGGTGCATCCCGGCTTGCGTTGACAGGTTCATCGGCGGCCGCGGCCACCAGTCCGGTACCTGCAACTTCTGCGGATCGAGTGGTTTTTGCGGATCGGCGCTCGACCAATGCCGCACCAGCTTGCCATCGGATGCATAGACGTCCAGCGTGACCGGGCCACTGACATCGCGCGACAAGTTGTAGTCGATGATCGCGCCCGGCGGCGGGTTGGGCAGTGACGGCATCCGCCACGGCGTCGGTGGATTCATGTCCCAGCGCACGCGGATCGCCGTTTCCGGCTTGTAGAGCGTCACGCGTGCCTGGGCGACCTGCGCGTCGACCTGCCGCAGCGGCGTGATGTCGTCCAGCACCTGGAAACCGCGGCCGTGGGTCGCCGCCACCAGGTCGTCGCCATGCACCTTGAGGTCGCGCACCGACACCGCCGGCATGTTCTGGCGCAACGACTGCCAGTGGTCGCCGTTGTCGAACGACACCCACACCTGGGTTTCGGTGCCGGCGAACAACAAACCTTTGCGTTCCGGATCCTCGCGGATCACATTGGTCGCGGCATCCGGCGTGATGCCGTCGTCGATTTCCTGCCAATGTTTGCCGCCATCCTCGGTGCGGAACAGGTGCGGACGCATGTCGTCCAGCCACATCGTGTTGATTGCGGCGTACGCGACTTTGGGATCGAAGTGGCTCGCGTCCATCGAGAACACCCGCCACCACGGTTTGAGTTGCGGGGGCGTGACGTTGTCCCAATGCTGGCCGCCGTCGTGCGTCACCCAGATCAATCCGTCGTCGGTGCCGGCCCAGATCAGGTTCTTGTCCAGCGGCGATGGCGCGAGCGCATACACCACGCCGCGGTCGGTCGGCTTGGCGTCCGATGTGTCCGCATATTTGCCGACGCTGGCCGGCACTTGCCACGTCTTGCGCGTCAGGTCGGGGCTGATCTGTTGCCATTTCTGGCCCCCGTCATCGCTCTGCCACACGGTGTTCGAGGTGAAGTACAGCCGCTGCGGATCGAGCGGTGAAAACATGATCGGCATGGTGCGCACGGTGCGGTAATCGGGACGGCTCCCGGCGACCGGGCCCACGTCTGCGACCTGCCCGGTGTCGCGGTCGTAGCGCGTCACGCCGCTGCGGGAACCGCCGTACACCAAGTTCGGGTGCAGCGGATCGATCGCGGCGCCACCGTATTCCTCGATGCCGACCGGATGCCAGTCGTGCGCGGTCAGTTCACCATCGTTGCCGCGCGACAATACACACGCCGAACCCGAATCCTGCTGGCCGCCGCACACGCGGTACGGCCAGCTGTTGTCGATGCCGACCTTGTACATCGCGGCGGTCGGCTGGTTGTACCACGAGCTCCAGGTCTTGCCACCGTTGACGGTGACGATCGCACCCTGGTCGCTGTTGACTGCGATGATGTCGGGATTGTTGGGGTTGATCCAGGTCTGTTGGTAGTCGTCGCCGCCCGGCGCACCACGGAAGCCGAACCAGGTCTTGCCGCCATCCACGGATTTCCACAGCACCGGGGTGTCGCTGTACACGATCTCCGGATTCTTCGGGTCGATCGCCAGCGGCGGCAAATCACCACCGCCGATGCGGGATGCCGGCCGCGGATCCTTCGTGATCGTGAACCAGTTGGCGCCGGCGTCATTCGATCGATACAGGGTGACCTCGCCATCGGGCGCACCCTTGCCGCTCGACACCGCCGCATACAGGATTTGCGGATTGCTCGGCGCGATCCGCAGCAGCGCCTGCTGCACATCCGGCAAGCCTTGGGTCAGCTTGGTCCAGGTGTTGCCGCCATCCGTGGACTTGAAGATGCCGCCGTCGGTGCCGCCGAATTGCCCGTTTTCCCACGGCGCCTGCTGCTGTTGCCACAGCGTCGCATAAAGAATGTCCGGGTTGGCCGGATCCATTTCGATGTCGTCGCCGCTGGTGTACTCGTTGACGTACAGCACCTTCTTCCAGGTCTTGCCGCCGTCCAGCGAGCGGAAGATGCCGCGCTCCGCGTTGGGCCCGTACACATGGCCCATTGCCGCCGCGAACACGCGATCCGGATTTTTCGGATCCACCGCGATCGCCGCGATGTCCTGCGTTTCCTTGAGGCCGATGAAGCTCCAGGTTTTCCCGGCATCGGTTGACTTGTACATGCCCATGCCGGTGGCCTGGTCGGGGCGGATGTTGCTCTCGCCGGTGCCGACGTAAATCACGTCCGGGTTCGAGTCCGCCACCGCGATCGCGCCAATCGAGCTGGTGGGTTCCTGATCGAAGATCGGGTGCCAGCTGTTGCCGTAATCGGTGGATTTCCACACGCCGCCATCGTCGTTGCCGATGTAGAACACGTTTGGCTGGCTCGGCACGCCCGCAATCGCGCGACCGCGGCCGCCACGCATGGGTCCGATCGGGCGCCATTGCATCTGCGCATACAGGCTTGGCGCGTAGGTCCGGGCTGGCACCGCCGGACTTTCCAGCAACCCCCACCCCGCCACCGCCAGCAGCCCCGACACCATCAGCAAGCGCTTCATCGCACGCCTCCAGGTTACAAAATGGCCCTGACTCCGACTGCTGCGATCAGGGGCAAACGGCATAAGTAGCACTTTGGAAGGCGAACCGCATCTCCCATTGGTTGGGCGGGTCAGCGGCGGGCGCGGAAAAACTCGCGCAGCATCGCGCCCGATTCGGCCGCCAGCAGCCCGCCCACTACCGTGATCCGGTGGTTGTGGCGATCCGAAACCAGCATGTCGAACACGCTGCCAGCAGCGCCGGTCTTGGGATCGACGGCGCCGTACACCACACGGGCGACGCGTGCGTGCACCAGCGCCATTGCGCACATCGCGCAGGGCTCCAGCGTCACGTACAAGGTCGCTCCTGGAAAGCGATGATTGCCGAGCCGCTGCCCGGCATCGCGCAGCGCACCGATTTCGGCGTGCGCGGTCGGGTCGCTCAAGGTGATGTTGCGGTTCCAGCCCTCGCCGATGATTTTTCCTTCAAGTACCAGCAGTGCGCCAACGGGTACCTCGCCTTCGGTATCGCGGGCATGCGCGGCCAGCTCGAGTGCACGCCGCATGCAAGCGGCATCGGCCGGCAAAAATGGTGACGGGTATTCTTCGGGCATGCCTGCGGCAGCGCAGAAAAACGTCGATTGTAGCGGTCGCCGGCTACGTCCCAGCCATGCGCACCACGGACGGCTCGTCAATCGGCTACGCCGCCTTGTGCACGATCCACTCAACCGCGACCGATGCCGGAATGCCGCGTGGCGAGCGTCACCCACGGCCCAGCGTGGAACAGCGCCATCAACAGGTACATCAGCACCATGCCGTGCATGGCCGGCATTCCGGCGGATGCGGAACACAGCATGGCGGTGGCGTCCTGGCCCAGTACCAAGGTAACCAAGGCCATGGCCGCGAACGTCGGCGTCGCCGCGCAGTGCAGCCAATGGACAACATTGACCGCCCTGCCCTTGTCGCCCGCATCGTCTGTCATGCAAACATGCGGCGCGCCTTCATCCTGGAACCTGCTCATGTGCCTGCCCCTCGCCGCGCGGATAGCGCGATCCACAATCACGTCGCCCTCAACCCTGCGCGTACTTGTCGTGGTGCCTCCACCAGAAACCCGTCTCGTTGCGACCGAGCGGCGCACGATCGAGCCATTGGTAA
>JAFEDX010000096.1 GCA_018241365.1 Pseudomonadota bacterium | reverse complement strand
TACCTGACCCGTCGCCTGGTGGACGTGGCGCAGGACGTGGTGGTGACCGAGCACGATTGCGGCACCTTCGAAGGGCTGACGATGACCTCAATCGTCGAAGGCGGCGACGTGGTCGAGCCGTTGCGCGACCGCGTGCTCGGCCGCGTGGCGGTCGAGGACGTGTACGCACCGGGCGACGACGACAAGCCGATCGTCACCCGCGACACCCTGCTCAACGAGGCGATGGTCGACAAGCTCGACGCCGCCGGCGTGCAGAGCGTCAAGGTGCGTTCGCCGATCACCTGCAATTCGGAGTTCGGCGTGTGCGCGCTGTGCTACGGGCGTGACCTGGCGCGCGGGCACCTGGTCAACATCGGCGAAGCGGTGGGCGTGATTGCCGCGCAGTCGATCGGCGAGCCGGGCACGCAGCTGACCATGCGTACCTTCCACATCGGTGGCGCCGCTTCGCGTGCCGCGGCGGTGGACAACGTCACCATCAAGACCAGCGGTACCTTGAAGTTCAACAACCTCAAGACCGTGAAGCACTCGCAGGGCCACCTGGTCGCGGTGTCGCGTTCCGGCGACGTCAGCCTGATCGACGCCAACGGTCGCGAGCGCGAACGCTACAAGGTGCCGTACGGCGCAACCATCACCGTCAAGGACGGCGCCGAGGTCAAGGCTGGCCAGACCGTGGCCAACTGGGATCCGCACACCCACCCGATCGTTACCGAGGTGGCGGGTCGCGTACGCTACATCGACTTCGTCGATGGCGTGACCGTGCAGTCCTCGATCGATGAACTGACCGGCCTCGAAAGCGTGGTGGTCACCGATCCCAAGCGCCGCGGCAGCAACGCCAAGGACCTGCGTCCGGCCGTGCGCCTGGAAGACAAGAAGGGCCAGGACCTGAAACTGCCGGGCACCGACATTCCGGCGCAGTCCTACCTGCCGCCCGGCGCGATCGTGTCGATCCAGAACGGCGCCGATGTCGGCGTGGGTGACGTGATCGCGCGCATCCCGCAGGAGTCGTCCAAGACCCGCGACATCACCGGCGGCCTGCCGCGCGTCGCGGACCTGTTCGAGGCCCGCAAGCCCAAGGAACCGGCGATCCTCGCCGAGGTTTCGGGCGTGGTCAGCTTCGGCAAGGACACCAAGGGCAAGCAGCGCCTGATCATCAAGGATGTCGACGGCAACGAGCACGAAGACCTGATCCCGAAGTGGCGCCACATCGTGGTGTTCGAGGGCGAGCACGTCGAGAAGGGCGAGACGGTGGTGGACGGCGAGTCCGATCCGCGCGACATCCTGCGCCTGCTGGGCGTCGAACGCCTGGCTGCGTACCTGGTCAAGGAAATCCAGGACGTGTACCGCCTGCAGGGTGTCAAGATCAACGACAAGCACATCGAAGCGATCATCCGCCAGATGCTGCGCAAGGTCGAGATCAGCGAACCCGGCGACACCACCTACCTGCGCGGCGAGCAGGTCGACCGGATCCAGTTCGACGAAGCCAACCGCAAGGCCGAGGCCCGCAGCGAACATCCTGCGCAGGCGATCCCGGTGCTGCTTGGCATCACCAAGGCATCGCTGGCGACGGAATCGTTCATTTCCGCGGCTTCGTTCCAGGAAACCACGCGCGTCCTCACGGATGCGGCGGTGCGTGGCAAGCGTGATGACTTGCGCGGCCTGAAGGAAAACGTTATAGTTGGCCGCTTGATTCCGGCCGGTACGGGTCTTGCCTACCACGCGCAGCGCAAGTCGTCGGTGGGTTTGACCGACGCGGAAATGGAAACCCTCGCGAATGTCTCCGCCGTGTTCGAAGAAACCGGCGAGGCTCCGAGCGAGACGCCGCAATCGGCGGCTTGATGATGACCACGCCGCGCGCCTGACGCGCGCGGCACCATCGAAATGAGGCGCACCGGACGCGCTTCGTATTCGAGAGCAGGATGCCACGACGGCGCGAAGGCTTGTCGGGATTCGCGGTTCCGTGTTAAAATTCCGCTTCTGGGCAGACCGGGTTACCGGTCTGCCCTTGGTTTTTCGAAGGACCTCCGTTTTTTTCTGGATACCCGGTAAATGGCAACTGTCAACCAGTTGGTGCGCCGTCCGCGCAGCCCGAAAACCTACAAGAGCGCTTCGCCTGCGCTGCAGAATTGCCCGCAGCGTCGCGGCGTGTGCACCCGCGTCTACACCACCACGCCGAAAAAGCCGAACTCGGCGATGCGCAAGGTTGCCAAGGTGCGCCTGACCAACGGCTACGAGGTGATCAGCTACATCGGCGGCGAAGGCCACAACCTGCAGGAACACTCGGTGGTGCTGATCCGCGGCGGCCGCGTCAAGGACCTGCCGGGCGTGCGCTACCACACGGTGCGCGGCTCGCTGGACTGCGCCGGCATCGCCAAGCGTCGCAAGTCACGTTCCAAGTACGGCGCCAAGCGTCCGAAAGGTTGATGCGCGAACGGTTGTAGGAGCGGCGGAAGCCGCGATCGGATTTCGACGAATTCCAGGTACGCACAATGTCACGCAAAGGTTCCCACCCCGCCCGCGTCACCCTGCCGGACCCCAAGCACGGCAGCGAGTTGATCGCGCGTTTCATCAACATGGTGATGCAGAGCGGCAAGAAGTCGGTCGCCGAAGGCATCGTCTATGGTGCGCTGGACCATCTGGGCGAAAAGAACCCCGAGCCGGTCGCGCTGGTCGAAAAGGCGCTGAACAACGTCGCGCCCGCGGTCGAGGTGAAGTCGCGGCGCGTCGGCGGTGCCACCTATCAGGTGCCGGTCGAAGTGCGTGCGTCGCGCCGCACCGCGCTGGCGATGCGCTGGACCATCGAGGCGGCGCGCAAGCGCGGCGAAAACTCGATGCCGCGCAAGTTGGCGGCGGAGCTGCTGGAGGCTTCGGAGAACCGCGGCGGCGCGGTCAAGAAGCGCGAGGAAACCCACCGCATGGCGGAAGCCAACCGGGCGTTCTCGCACTACCGCTGGTAAGGATTTTCATGCCGTCACGCATGGCGGCGCAGTACGACTCGCCGTTCAAGGCGGGTCTTTCACGCAAGCAAAAGCATTCCCGAATTTCGAGCTGATCATGGCACGTACCACCCCCATCGAGCGCTACCGGAACTTCGGCATCATGGCCCACATCGATGCCGGCAAGACCACGACCACCGAGCGCATCCTGTTCTACACCGGCGTCAATCACAAGATTGGCGAGGTGCACGATGGCGCGGCCACGATGGACTGGATGGAGCAGGAGCAGGAGCGCGGCATCACCATCACCTCCGCGGCCACCACGGCCTTCTGGAAGGGCATGGATGGTTCGATGGAGCCGCACCGCTTCAACATCATCGACACCCCCGGACACGTCGATTTCACCATCGAGGTGGAGCGTTCGCTGCGCGTGCTCGACGGCGCGGTGTTCGTGTTGTGCGCGGTCGGCGGCGTGCAGCCGCAGTCCGAAACCGTGTGGCGCCAAGCCAACAAGTACAAGGTGCCGCGCCTGGCGTTCGTCAACAAGATGGACCGCACCGGTGCCAACTTCGACAAGGTCGTGGACCAGCTCAAGTCGCGTCTGGGTGCGCACCCTGTGCCGATGGTGGTGCCGATCGGCGCCGAAGACGGCTTCGAAGGCGTGGTCGACCTCATCAAGATGAAGGCGATCATCTGGGACATGGCGTCCCAGGGCATGAAGTTCGAGTACAGGGATATTCCTGCCAGCCTCGCGGACCAAGCTGCCGCGGCGCACAGCTTCATGGTCGAATCGGCCGCCGAAGCCAACGAAGAGCTGATGAACAAGTATCTCGAAGAGGGCAGCCTCTCCGAGAAGGACATCATCGCCGGCCTGCGCCAGCGCACGCTGAGCAACGAAATCATCCCGGTCTATTGCGGCACCGCCTTCAAGAACAAGGGCGTGCAGGCGATGCTGGATGCGGTGATCCAGTTGCTGCCGTCGCCCGCCGACCGTCCGCCGGTCAAGGGCGTCGATGAAGACGAACACGAAGTCGTTCGCCATGCCGGCGACGACGAGCCGTTCTCCGCGCTCGCGTTCAAGATCATGACCGACCCGTTCGTGGGCTCGCTCACGTTCTTCCGGGTGTATTCCGGCACGCTCAACTCGGGCGATCAGGTGTACATCCCGGGCAGGTCGAAGAAGGAGCGCATCGGGCGCCTGCTGCAGATGCACTCCAACGACCGCAAGGAGATCAAGGAAGTCTGCGCCGGCGACATCGCGGCGGCGGTGGGCCTGCGTGACGTCACTACGGGCGACACGCTGTGCGCGGCCGACCACGTGATCACGCTTGAGCGCATGACCTTCCCGGATCCGGTGATCTCGATGGCGGTCGAACCAAAGACCAAGTCGGACCAGGAAAAGATGGGTCTGGCGCTGTCGCGCCTTGCGCAGGAGGATCCATCCTTCCGCGTGCGCACCGACGA
>JAFEDX010000095.1 GCA_018241365.1 Pseudomonadota bacterium | reverse complement strand
CCCCGCAGTGGCACTACGCTGACCGCGACCTTGCTGGCACGGGCCACGGGCGCGCGTGATCGTGGCGAGCTGCGTGCGCTGCGCTTCATCGCCGGGCAGTTGATCGGTGGCGGCCATCTTGCCAATCCCGCGGTGCTGGGCGAGGCGGCGTCGCTCTATCGCAGGCTCGCGGTGCAGGACGATGCACCGGCAACCTGGTACCTGGACCAGGATCCCTTGAACTTCAGGTATCTCGACATCGCCGCCGCGATGTTTCCGCAGGCACGCGTGATCCATGTGCGCCGCGATCGCCGCGACACCGCACTGTCGCTGTGGAGCCAGGACTTCGCGCATCCGGATCTGGCGTTCGCCTATGACTTCGGCGACATGGCTGCGTACATGGATGGACACGATGCCTTGATGCGGCATTGGACGCAGAAACTCCCGCTGCCGATTTTCGGGCTCGATTACGAAGCGCTGGTTGCGGCCCCGGATGCAACGCTGGCGGCTCTATGCGATTTCATTGGCGCGCCGGCGCGCACCGAACCAGCCTCGCCGGATGTTGCGCCTGTGCAATCGGCCAGCGTATGGCAGGCACGCCAACCCGTGTATTCGACCTCGGTCGGACGTTGGCAACACTACGCGCCGTATGTGCCGGAATTGGTGCGGTTCTCGAAAGCAGGGTAGGTCGTCGGCATACGCTGCCGTTCGCGTCAAACAAAGGGCGCGGCTTTTTGCCGCGCCCTTTGTGATCGCACAGAAGGCCAAGGGTGGATCAGTAGCGGTAGTGATCAGCCTTGTACGGACCTTCCACCGGCACGCCGAGGTAGTCGGCCTGGTCCTTCGACAACCTGGTCAGCTTCACGCCGATCTGTTCGAGGTGCAGGCGCGCGACTTCCTCGTCCAGCTTCTTGGACAGGCGATAGACCTTCTTCCCGTATTTGTTCTTGTTGGTCCACAGGTCGATCTGGGCAAGCGTCTGGTTCGAGAACGAGTTGGACATCACGAACGACGGATGGCCGTGTGCGCAACCGAGGTTGACGAGCCGGCCCTCGGCCAGCAGGTAGATCGAATTGCCGTTCGGGAACACGTAGCGATCCACCTGCGGCTTGATGTTTTCCTGCTTCGCGGCCTGCTGCAGGCGATCGACCTGGATCTCGTTGTCGAAGTGGCCGATGTTGCAGACCAGCGCGTGGTTCTTCATCTTCGCCATGTGCTCCAGCGTGATCACGTCGCGGTTGCCGGTGGTGGTCACGTAGATGTCGCCGACGCCCAGGGTGTCTTCGACGGTCGCGACCTGGAAGCCTTCCATCGCGGCCTGCAGCGCACAGATCGGGTCGATCTCGGTGACGATCACGCGTGCGCCGAAGCCCTTCAGCGAGTGCGCGCAGCCCTTGCCGACGTCGCCGTAGCCGCACACCACCGCGACCTTGCCCGCGACCATCAAATCCGTCGCGCGCTTGATGCCGTCGGCTAGTGATTCGCGGCAGCCGTAGAGATTGTCGAACTTCGACTTGGTGACCGAATCGTTGACGTTGATCGCGGGCACCAGCAGCTTGCCGGCCTCGGCGAGCTGGTACAGGCGATGCACGCCGGTGGTGGTTTCCTCGGATACGCCACGCCATTCACTCGCGACCTTCTTCCAGAAACCGGGGCGTTCGCTGCGGGTCTTCTTCAGCAGGTCCTTGATGACCTGTTCTTCATGGTTGGCGCCTTGCCCGTCCACCCACCTGGAACCGTCTTCCATCTCGACGCCCTTGTGGATCAAAAGCGTCGCGTCGCCGCCGTCATCGACGATCAGCTCGGGACCTTTCTGGCCGGGGTGGGTGAGCGCATCCAGCGTGCACTGCCAGTATTCCTCCAGTGTCTCACCCTTCCACGCGAACACCGGGATGCCTTCGGCCGCGATCGCGGCGGCGCAGTCGTCCTGGGTCGAGAAGATGTTGCAGGAAGCCCAGCGCACCGAGGCGCCGAGTGCCGACAGCGTCTCGATCAGCACCGCGGTTTCCTTGGTCATGTGCAGCGAGCCGGTGACGCGCACGTCCTTGAGCGGTTGCTGGGGGGCATAACGCGCGCGGATCTGCATCAGGCCCGGCATTTCCTGCTCGGCCATCTGGATGCGTTTCCTGCCCAGCTCGGCCTGCGACAGGTCGCGGACCTTGTAATCGTGTTGCGCGGAATCTTTGGCGACAGCGTTCATGGGATGGCTCCGTAGATCGGGCGCTGTTGCAATGGGAAGGTGCCGAGCCTGACCCGTTGTGCAGAATCCGCATATGCATATGCGGAACCCGTGGAGGCATCCACGTGGCGGGTTGCAACGCCCCTCGGCGAATGCGGCATTATATCTGTTCGTCGCGATGAAAAGATGAATCGCGACCCGGGCCGGTTGCGCACGGCCGGTCCGGTCTGTCGCAGGCCGGGTTGGCGTGTCCGCCCGCCATGCACCTGTTGCGAGGAGGCACCGTGAGCAATTCGATCCGCCAGCCCGATTACCGCCGCGACATCGTTTTCGCGCCGCACGATGCGCCGCTGCGCGAGGATGTGCACGAACTCGGCGTACTGGTCGGAGAAATGCTGGCCGAGCAGGACGGCGAGGCGTTCTTCGCGCGCGTCGAGGCCATCCGCACCGCCGCGATCCGGCGGCGCGCAGCCGGCGACGGGGTCGAAGCGTTCGCTGGCATGCTCGTGGGCGCCGACCCGGCGACCGCCGAGCGACTGGCGCGCGCCTTCGCGGCCTGGTTCGAGGTCGTGAACATCGCCGAACGCGTGCATCGCATTCGGCGTCGCCGTGACTACGAACGTTCCAGCGCCCGCTCGCAGCCGGAATCACTGGGCGATGTGCTGGAAATCCTGAAGGCGCGCGGCGTGCAGGCCGAGGAACTGCTGGCGTGGATTGCGCGGCTGGACGTTGAGCCCGTGTTCACCGCGCACCCGACCGAAGCGGTGCGGCGTTCGTTGCTGGAAAAGGAACAGGCGATCGTGAAGGCGCTGGTGGATCGTTTCGATCCCGCGCGCACGCCGCAGGAGCGCGCGATCGACCACGAACGGTTGCGCATGGCGCTTACCTCGAGTTGGCAGACCGCCGAAGCGTCCAACATCCGGCCCAGCGTGCAGGACGAGTTCGAGCACATCGGCTTCTATCTCGCCGAACCGCTGTACCGCGTGTTGCCGGTGTTCTACGAATCCTTCGAACAGGAGCTGCAACGTGTGTACGGCATCCGTGTCGAGCTGCCGCGCATCCTGCGTTTCGGTTCGTGGGTGGGTGGCGACATGGATGGCAACCCCAACGTCGGCGCCGACACCATCGCCGAGACGCTGTGCGGGCAGCGCGCAATGGTGCTGGAGCGCTATCGCGCAGGTTGCGCGTGGCTGGCACGGCGGCTCAGCCAAACCGATGACCGCGTAGGAGTCTCCGCTGCCTTGCGGGAAAAACTGGATACGTATCGGCAACGCCTGCCGAAAGCCGCGGCGAAGATCCGTCCGCGCCATGCCAACATGCCGTATCGCTGCCTGCTGACCTTGATGCATGCGCGCCTGCACGCCAGTGAGAGCGATGCTGCCGAGGCCTACGCCAATGCCGGAGAATTCGAAGCCGATGTCGCGCTGATCGCGGCCAGCCTCGCGGCGAACAAGGGCGCGAATGCCGGATTGTTCGCGGTGCGCCGCCTGCAGTGGCGTATCCGCACCTTCGGCTTCCATCTGGCGCGTCTTGATGTGCGCCAGGACGCGCGGGTCCACGATGACGTGCTGGCGGTGTTGCTGGACGATTCCGATTGGTCGGCGCGCGATTCCGTCGAGCGTGCCGAGCGCCTGCGCCCGTACGCGTCGGGTGAGTCATGCCTTGCGGACAGCGGCGATCCTGCCGTGACACGGATCACCGATGTGTTTGCCACGCTGGCCGACGCGCGCCGGCACTACGGGGAAGCCGCCACCGGGCCCTACATCATTTCGATGGCGCGTTCGGCGGCCGACGTGCTGGCCGTGCTGGCGCTGGCGCGCCATGGCGGACTGGCTGAACCCATTTTCCCTGGTAGGAGGGCCGGAAGGCCCGACCCGAATTTTGCAAGCGTCGTGGGCTCGCCGCCAGCGACGGTCGCGGCTTCCACCGCTCCAACCGATCAAGCACCCGCAACGGTGGTGCCGCTGGACATCGCGCCGCTGTTCGAGACCGTGGATGACCTGAAGCAAGCCGGCGCCAGCCTGCATGAACTGCTGGAAGATCCAGTCTATCGCGCGCACCTGCAGCGTCGCGGCGATCATCAGGTGATCATGGTCGGCTATTCCGACAGCGCCAAGGACGGCGGCATCCTCGCCGCACGCTGGGCGCTGCAGCGCGCGCAGGCGGAAATGCTGGAGGTTGCGGATGCCGCCGGCGTGAAGCTCACGTTTTTCCATGGCCGCGGGGGTTCCGCCTGCCGCGGCGGCAGCAAGGTCACGCCGGCGCTGATGGCTTCGCCGCGCGGTGCGGTGGCCGGGCGCCTGCGCGTCACCGAGCAGGG
>JAFEDX010000094.1 GCA_018241365.1 Pseudomonadota bacterium | reverse complement strand
GCGGGATTGCGTTTCAGGCTGCGCAGCGCGAGGTGGAGGTAGTACGCGAACATCATGGTCTCTCCCGTTCGCAACAGACCGGTGTAGGAGGGCCGGAAGGCCCGATCGGACGCACACGAACAACGTACGCGTCCCACAAGATCTCGTCGCGGCTTCCGCCGCTCCTACCGATGCGGTTTCCGGCGTGTCGATTCATACGGATCTCGTCGCCACCACCGGCGGCACCTTGGACGCGCGCCGCGCCGGCATGAATACCGCGAGCTGGCCGAGCAGCAGAACCGTGACCACGCCGGCGATCACGTACCACACCGGCATGCGGTCCATCTGGAACATCTTCAGCAGCATCAGGTTGATGCCGAGCGCCAGCGCCACGCCAACGATGCAGCCACCGCCCGCGATCAACAGGTTCTCGATCTGGAAGTAGTGCAGGATGTTGGCGCGCGTCGCGCCGAGCGCGCGGCGGATACCGATCTGCTTGTGCCGCTGGTTGACCCAGAAGCTGGTGAGGCCGGTCATGCCGACGCCGGTGACCAGCAGCAGGATCACGCAGATGGTAGTCATGATCTGCACGATGAAGCGATCAGCCAGGTAGCCCCATGTGCGAATCTGGGCAAAGGTGTGGATGCCCTGCATGTTGTAGCGTCCGCCTTGCTGGATCACCCGCATCGGATCGACCTTGAACAAGGATTCGCGCGCCGCGTGCATCGCTTCCTGCATGCGCCCGGGCTTGGCGCGCACTGCATACATGGTTGCCGCTGCATCGAGGCGCGCGGGGATCAGCACCGCGTTCCATGCAAGCGATTTTTCACCATCCGGATTGTCGGTGAGCATGCGCGCGACGATGCCGATGATCGTGCTGGGTGCCGAGCTGCCGTTGAAGTAAATCGGCTTTCCCAGGCCATCGCCGTGGGGGAACAGGCGGTCGGCCAAGGCGCGCGTCACGATGACCGTTGGCGCCGCAATCGACTCGTCGTTGAAGCCATGCCGTACGTCGGCGCTGTTGAAATCGCGTCCTGCCACCAATTGCAGTCCCAAGGTCGTCAGCAGCTGCTGGTCGCCGTGGAAGATGCGCGCGCGGGTGGTGCCATGTACCTGCGCCGGCTGCGTGGAAATGCCACGCGAGTAGCCGGAGCGCAACAGCGGCAGCGAACTGACCGGCGTGACGTCCTGCACGTCCGGCAGCGCGCGCAGCGCGGCGAGATCCGTCAGTTGCATCGCATCGAGTTTCGCCAGCGTGGCCGCATCATGGCCGGCTGGCGCATCCACGTAATTCTGTGCAATGAGGAACAGATCCTGCTCGACGAGTCCGGTAGGCCGCTGGATGAGCTTTGCCAGCGGCCCGACGATGGCGATGATGTTGCACACGATGGCCAAGGTCAGCGCAATTTGCAGGCCGATCAGGAACGCACCCGATTTGTGCATGCGCAAGGCGGCGAGGATGGGGTGGATGTTCATGCGGCGCGCCCCTCTTTGTTGTCATTCCGCGGCCGGCTGTGTCGACGGCGGAACCCGGAAACGGTCCCATCCAGGTTGGAAACCGCTCCCGGGCTCCATGTTGCGCCTGGCCCCGGAACGACAAGCTGTTGCAAGACTCGAGATCCGCGCATGGCGCCATCCTCAGTTCGACTTGATCTGCCACGCCGGTTGCACATGTGCGGCGCGCCAGATCGGATACGCGGCCGCCACCAACGTGGCCGTGATCGCCGCCACGATCGTGATCGCGAGCAGCTCGGCGTCCATGTGCGGCACCATCGCCGTCCACGATTCCGGGAGCTTGATGCGCAGCCACAACACGCCCAGCGCCGTGAAGCACACGCCGGCAACCCCGCCGGCTGCGCCGATCAGGGCGCCTTCGGCAAGGAACTGCGCGTAGATCGCGCGCCTCGGCGCGCCCAGCGCGCGGCGCACACCGATCTCGCCGGAGCGGCGCAGGAACCGTGCCAGCATCAAGCCGATCGTGTCCACGAGGCAGACGATCAGCAGGCCGATGCCCGCCACCGGCAGTATCCGCACGCCTGATGGCAGCGCTTGCAGGTAGTCCAGCCAGTCCATCAAATCGCGCAGGCGTACGTTGGGCGGCCAGCTGAAGCGTTGGCGTGCAAGATTTTCCAGGTATTCCTTGTACTGCTGCGCGGTCGACGGCGTGTCCAGTTCGGCCATGTAGCTGATCCAGACGCAGCGGGATTGCTTGAATGCTTCAAAGCCGGGCTGCGCCGGTTGCCCGAAGCAGTCGGTCGAGCCTTCCGGCGGCAAACGCGCCGCGACCGCGGTATTGAACGGCAGGAACAAGCCGACCGGCTGGACCATGTAGCCGCCGTAGGCGGGCACGTCGTAATACGCGAACTGGGTGTTCCAGTTGCCGAGCACGCCGACCACGCGGTAGTTGCTGCCATCGATGGCGAATGACTGCCCGACGCTGTTGCGGCCCCCGAACAGCTTGTCGTTCATCTCGCTGCTGATGACGGCGACATGCGCGCGCTCCGCGTCATCGGCGTCGCTCCAGCCGCTGCCGTAACGGAACGGCACCTCGAGCATCGGGAAGAATTGGCCCGTCACCGCAAATCCCGACGCATTGAATGGGTGTTGCTCGCGCTGCACCGGCACCACGGTCGGCGCAATCCAGTAATTGGCGGATTGATATTTTGCGCGCGCATCGCGCAGCAGCGCCTGTGCGGTTGCGAAATCCAGCAGCGTCGGCGGTTCGTTGTCGCCGGTTTTGGTGCGGGCATCGGGCCCCCACATGTCGACGGTCGGTACGAACAAACGCGCGGACTTGTGCGGAATCGGGTTGCCGGAGAGGCTGTGCACCAGCGTCCATGTGGTCATCGCCAGCGCCACGCCGATGCCGATGCTGAGCACCATCAGCGCGGTGAGGCCGGGGCTGCGTCGCAGGCTGCGCAGTGCGAGATCAAGGTAATAACCGAACATGCCGTCGCGTCTCCGTCGCCCGTATCACGGCCCCGCCCCCGGAAGGCGTGACCACGGGATCAGGATTGCATGCGCGATGCCAGCTCGAACGCGGCAATTTTTACCGCATATTGAAGCAGTTACGTGGTGGCGTTGTGCCGGGAAAGTGTCCGCGGACAAGCCGCGGACATCCGCGGACGGGCTTTGTGACCACAGCAAATGGCGGTCATGTGCCCGTGAGGCAGGCCGTCGCGCAGCGACAAACGCCATTCCCCATCCCCATGATCCCCCTTTCCGGGATGGTGGAGGAACAGCCCGCAGGTTCGGAAGAGTGAACCACCCCCTCCAGAGGAGAGTCGTGCGGTGCTGTCAGCTGCCTGCGAAGCGCACCAGCACCGTATCGGCTTCGACGAAGTCCCCCGCGGCGGCGGACACCGATTCGATGGTGCCGGCGCGCGGAGCCTTCAGCGAAAGTTCCATCTTCATCGCTTCCATCACCAGCAGCTCCTGGCCGGCCTCGACCTTGTCGCCGGGCCCAGCCTTGACCAGCACGATCTTGCCCGGCATCGGCGCGGCAATCTGGTTGCCGGATGCGCCATCGCTGGCTTCCCACGCGTACGCGGGAACGCGCTCCAGGCGCCAGCGATTGCCGGCATCATCGTGCAGCAGCACACGCGCCGCGTCGGCGCGCACATCGACGCGTCGCGCTTCGCCGTCAAAGCGTGCACTCAGGGTTTGACCGTCCCAGCGCGCGCCGACAATGGTGTGTTTCGCTGCGCCGGATTGCAGCTGGTAGTGGCCGGCATGCCCCCAGGCTTCTATCTCGTGGCGCTGTTTGCCGGTTGCAAAGGCCACGACACGCTTGCCGGCATGGCCGATGCGCCACGCATCGGCGATGTTCCAGGGTGAATGCGGATCGGCTGGATCACCCGCAACGTGCCGTTCATCGTGCAGCAGTGCGGCGACGGCGGCTGCGAACACGACGTCCGATCCGGGCTGCGTGTCGCCCGCGACGAACTCGTCCAGATGGCGGTCGAGGTAACCCGTATCGATGCGGCCTTCGACCACGGTCGGATGGCGCACCAGCCGTTCGAGGAACGCGACGTTCGATTTCGGCCCGGCGATTTCGCATTGCGCCAGCGCTTCGCGCATCCGCTGCAGCGCCGAAGGCCGATCGACATCCCATACGATCAGCTTGGCGATCATCGGGTCGTAGAAGATCGTCACCGTATCGCCTTCGACCACGCCGCCATCGAGGCGCACGTGCGCGGAAGGCTCCGGCAGTTGCAGGCGGACCAGTTTGCCGGAGCCCGGCAGGAAGCCGTGGTCGGGGTCTTCGGCGTAAAGCCGCGCCTCGAACGCATGGCCGTGCGAGCGCACATGGTCCTGAGTCATCGGCAAGGGCTCGCCGTTGGCTACGCGCAACTGCCACTCGACCAGATCGACGCCGTGGGTCATTTCGGTGACCGGGTGCTCGACCTGCAGGCGCGTGTTCATTTCCATGAAATGGAAATCGCCTTGCGGACCGACGATGAACTCGACGGTGCCGGCGCCGACGTAGTTGACGGCTTTCGCCGCCGCAACCGCGGCCGCCCCCATCGCAGCGCGCCGTTCCTCGTTGAGGAACGGCGAAGGCGTT
>JAFEDX010000093.1 GCA_018241365.1 Pseudomonadota bacterium | reverse complement strand
GTTGACCACACGGTCAAAATCAGGGGCTTTCGCGTCGATCTGCAAGAAGTTGAGAAAACGATCGCGCTGCTGCCCGCCGCAAGCCAGTGCGCCGTCATCGCGAAGGATGACCACGATGGAAGCGCTGCGCTGGTCGCGTTTGTCACTCCGGCGACCGTATCGCCAACCGATGTCTATCGCCTGCTCCGCGAGCATCTGCCCGACTACATGATGCCCTCACGCGTGATCGTGCTTGCCACGATCCCGCTCACTGCGAACGGGAAAGTCGATCGCCGCAAGTTGCTGGAAACCTGCAATTCCCGCGTCGAGCCATCCGGATTCCACGCCACCGGATCGGAAACCGAACTGCGGGTGGCGACAGCGTGGAAAACGGTGCTCGGGCACGACACCTTCGAGCCGGACAGCAACTTCTTCGAAGTGGGCGGAGACTCGCTGAAAACCTTTTCCCTGATTGCCCGGCTGCGGGATGCATTCGGGCTGGAGCGCCACCAGCTCCCCGACAATGCCATTTACCGGTTTCCCACGATCAAGGGCCTTGCATCCCACATTGACGATGCGCGCCTGCACCGCACGGCGGCCATGCCACTGGACGAGAGCATCCTGGTCACGCTGAAGTCCGGATCCGATGCTTCCGCGCCGCCGCTCTTCGTGATCTCTTCTGCCGGTGGCACGCTCGGCGCCTACGCGAAGGTTGTCCGGGCCCTTCAAACCACCCGCGAGGTGATTGGCGTTCGCGACCCGTTTCTATGGGACAAACGGGATCCAACGGCCGGGTTTCGGAACTGGGTAACGCTCTATCTCGATGCAATCCGGGGACGTCAACCCGAGGGGCCTTACTATTTGTTGGCGTATTCGTCCGCCGCGGCCTTCGGCTACGAGATCGCCCGGCAGCTTCGCGGCTCCGGTGCGGAGGTCGCCTTGCTGGCCCTGATCGATCCTCTGGCCATGGACAAGGACAGCAAGTGGCGTTTCGGGCATTGGGCGATGCGGGCCAGGTTCATGCGGCGGGATTTCCTGCCGATCGTGCAGGCAGCCGGTTCGCTCCGGCGGCTCCTGCCCCGCCGCCGCAGCAAAAATGGCCGCTCGGCGGCAACGAACGACTTCGCGTTGACAGGGGAGCAGTTTCGTCAGTTCGAAACGCGCGTGCGAACCAGTAGGGAACACATCCTCGCCTTGTCGGCACTGCTGGAACTCAACACGGGCCTGCCCTTCGCAATGACGGACAGCGAGCTGGACGAGGTTTTACCGGAGCAGTACGTCCATGCGCTGCTGGACAAGGTGCACAGGACTGCTCCAGATGTTGACGCGGTGACCATCGAGAAATTGATCGTCCAATACCAATTGCAGGTGAAGTCCCAGCACCACTATCGACTCCAGGCGTTCCAAGGCACGCTGGTCCTGTTCGACCCGGAGGGTCCATACCAGGGGCTTCTGGCGTTGCAGTTCAGGCCTTACGTGCAGCGGCTCATCGTGCATGGGGTGGCGCTTGCAAGTCCGGCCGGCTGCGCGAGCGAACTCGCCAAGCGTTTTTCCGGCCCGTTGCGTTCGCATTACTTGTGCATGCGCGATGATGCGTTTGCGCAAACACTGGCACGGAAACTGGAAAAATTGCTGTAGCTGCACGGATCCACATGCATGGCCAAGACCAATCATCGACGCCGGGGGCATGCGCCCCCGAATAACCACAAGGTTGCCAGATGAACACTCGAACCGGTGCCGAGGATCTGGTTGACGCGCTGCAACGACTTGGCGTCGATTGCGTATTCGGCCTGCCAGGCACGCAAAACGTCGCCTTGCTCGAAGCCTTGCGCAAATCCGCCATCCGCTTGGTCGTCGCAACCAGCGAATTGTCCGCGGCGATGATGGCCAACGGCTACTATCGCGCTTCGGGCAGGCCTGGCGTGCTGGTGACTATTCCCGGCCCCGGTTTCACCTGGGCGCTCAGCGGACTGGCCGAGGCGTCACTGGATTCTGCGGCGATCCTGCATATCACTTCCGCGCCCGCGCGTTCCCCCGGGCAACACTTCCAGTTGCAGGCGCTCGACCAGCCCACGATGGTGGCGCCGGTCAGTCGCAGCGTGGCCACGATCGAGCGTGCGGACCGAGTGGCCGCCGGCATCGCGGACGCCTACCGTGCCTGCGTCGCTGGCGAGCCTGGCCCGGTATTGGTACAGATCGCGCGCGGGGTGTGGGAGGAAGAAATCGCGGTACCGGCGGCCACCGGCGCCGCGCCGCAGGTGGCGTCAACACCCGCGGATGGGGACGCCGACGATGCCGTGGGGAAGGCCGCCGAGCTGGCCCAGGCCGGCCGCTGCGTGCTGCTGCTGGGCCAGGGCTGCCACGCCGCCGCGGAGTCCGTCACGCTGTTGGCGGAACGGCTGCGCGCTCCGGTGGTCACCACAACCTCGGGACGCGGCGCGGTCGCGGAAGATCATCCGCTGTCGTTGGGTTTCCCGCTTGCCGGCAACGATTCAGGGTCATTGAATGCACTGATCGAATCGTGCGACATCGTCCTCGCGATCGGTTGCAAGTTCTCGCACAACGGCAGCCGCGGGTTCCGGCTGCGCATCCCCCGGGACAAACTGGTCCACGTCGATGCCTCGCACGACGTGCTGGGCGCAAACTATCCGGCGCGTCTGGCGATCCGGGCGGATGCAAGCCGGTTCGTGCCCGCATTGCTGGCGAGGCTGGATGCACGGCAAACCACCGGTTTCGATGCCGGTGAAATCGCGCAATGGCGCGCGCGCTGCGAAACCGAAAAGCTGCGCGGTCGCGCCGAGCCGCGCATTCACGGTGTTCCTTCCGCCACGCCGGAAGCGTTCTTCGCTGCGTTGCGTGCCGCGATGCCGCGTGTGGCCTCGCTCATCACCGATTCCGGGCGACATCAGGATCTCGCCCGCCGGTATTTCCCGGTGTGGTGCCCGCGCGGCCTCATCACGCCCACCAACCTGCAGTCCATGGGTTTCGCGATCGGTGCCGCGATCGGCGCCAAGCTCGCCAACCCAAGACAGCCAGTCGTCGCATTGATCGGCGACGGCGGCTTGGCAATGTCCGGCCTGGAACTGCTGACCGCGGTGCGCGAACAGCTCGACTTGACCGTGATCGTGTTCGTGGACGGAGCTTATGCCGCGATCCGCGACCAGCAGATCGCCAATTACGGCCGCACCAGCGGCACCGAATTCGCGGGACCGGATTGCGCAGCACTGGCGGAGGCAGTGGGTGCTGCGCACGTCAGGCTGGCAAGTGAAGCGCAAGCGACGCTGCGCTCAGCGATCACCGCGCGCGGCGTCACCGTGGTCGAGGTCGCCGTGGGTGATTCGCTGCCGCAACAGCTCGCGCAGGCCAAGGGTTACGCTAAAAGCCTGCTCGGTACTGGTGTAAAAGCTCGCTTGCGCCGGCTGTTGCGCCGGTCCTGAGTCACTGGCGGGGCTGTACCGCTGTGTGCGAGGATGCACCGCGTTATCCCGCGACGGCACGGCGGCCCATGCGCCACGATCCGAACACGAGTCCCAACCTGTTCCTGGTCGGCGCGCCCAAGTGCGGTACAACGTCGTTGTACGAGTACCTGCGCGCCCACCCGCAAATTTACTTTCCCCACGATGCGCAACACGAGCCCACTGACTCGAGCGTGGGCTACTGGCTTTGCAAGGAACCCGCATTCTTCTGTACGGACCTTGAACTGCCTGCCCACAAATCGATCAAGAGCGAGCGCGACTATCTCGCGTTGTACGCCGGAGGCGAAGGCCACAAGTGGCGTGGCGACGCCTCGGCGTTCTACCTGTATTCCCGAACCGCGGCAGAACGCATCCGGGCCTTCTGTCCGGAGGCACGCATCCTGATCACGTTGCGGCCGCCGGTGGATCAGATGCATTCATGGCACAACGATTGCCTGTTGGGCCCGACGGAGAACATCACCGATTTTCATGAAGCAATCGCCGCCAGCGAAGACCGCCGCATGGGCCGCCGCCTCGCCCCGCAGGGCATTCCGGCGTGGCAGGACTATTTCGGCGTCAGCCAGTTCGCGGGGCAGGTCCAACGTTATATGGAGACGTTCGGACGCGATGCCGTACATGTCGTGCTGCTGGAGGATCTCTCCGCCAGACCCGTGGAAACCTATCGCGGCATTCTCGAGTTCCTCGACGTGGATCCTTCGTTCATACCGGAGTTCCGCGTCTACAACGAGCCGCCGATCCACGGCTCGCTCGAACGCGTGCTCAACGCCGTGCATTCGCTGCCAGGCGTGCGGCAGGTCGCGGATTTCATTTTCCCGTACCCGGTTCGCCGCCGATTGGTCAAGGCTGTACGCAGCACGGAATCCCGGCATCAAGCTCCGCCGGACCCACGCGACGCGGAATTGCGCCAGCGCTGCCGTCCGGACATTGAACGGCTAGCTGCACTGATCGATCGCGATTTGTCGCACTGGATGTAAATCAGTGCTCGGCTCGCCGCGGAAACAGTGATGCCGCAAGGTGGACCAGACTGCGGCCGATCTTGTATCTCTGCCTCAGACATCTGACGAGATATCGCCGTGCCCAATCATGATGCCGGCTGCGCGAGAGCGCTGTCCCCATCTGGTAGCACGCATCCACCATCGCAGCATGCAAATGTCCTGCATACACCGCGGTGCGATCTGGAAAGCGTCGCGGCAGGGAACGCAGAATCTGGAAGTGTCGCATCCGCACCAGGAGATCCGGCCGCCTGTGGCACAGTTCATCCGGTCGGCCTACATCACGGCAGAATCCGGCGCAATCCACATACGC
>JAFEDX010000092.1 GCA_018241365.1 Pseudomonadota bacterium | reverse complement strand
CGGCGCTGGCGCACAACGAAGCCTTCCGCACCGCGCTCGCCAGCAACGACGCCATGCGCGCGGCCCTGCAACACAACGAGGCGTTCCGCTCGGCGATGCAACACAACGACGCGTTCCGCAACGCCCTGCAGAGCAGCGATGCGTTCCGCACGGCGCTGGAACACAACGATGCGTTCCGCACCGCGCTCGCCAGCAACGATGCGTTCCGCACGGCGCTAGCCAGCAACGATGCCTTCCGCACCGCGCTCCAGAACAACGATGCGTTCCGCACCCAGCTTGCCAACGTCGCGATGCTGCGCAACGCGCTGCTCAGCAACGATGCGTTCCGCACCGCCTTGATGAACAACGACGCGTTTCGCACTGCCCTGCAGAGCCATGCATTCCAGCAGGCGATGCAGAACCAGGCCTTCCGCACCGCGCTCGCCAGCGACGCGTTCCGGCAGACGCTCGCCAGGGATGCCGCCGCGCGCAGCGCCTTGCAGCACAACGCGGCCGAGTAAGGCAGGGACGGCCGGGTACCGCGACGAGGTTCCGGCGCCAGTCCCGATCTCCACGACTCCGCCCGCATCAGCGGGCGGAGTTGTATGCTCCCCCCGCATGGGATATCCCGCGGGATGCACGGCCGGGGCGGCGGCAGGCATTGGGCAAGGGGCGGATCATGGGGCGATCGGTGCAGGGACTTCTGCTTTCGGCGGCCGCACTGGTCACGCTGATCGCACTTCCCGGTCGCGCGCCGGCCCAATCGTTCCAGCTGCAAAGCCTGGAAACGAAGGACCTGCAGGTGTTGTACACGCCGGACAACGCCTATCTCGTGCCGCACGTCGCGCGCAGCTTCGAGAATTCGCTGTGGTTCCAGGAAAAGACCTTCCACTGGAAGCCGTGGGACCGCACCACGGTGGTGCTCACCGATTTCAGCGACTATGGCAACGGCGGCACCTCGGTGGAACCGTTCAACGAGGTGACGCTGTACATCGCCCCGGAACTCAAGGCCATGGGAACCTCGCCCAGCAGCGAGCGCCTGTTCTCGACGGCCAACCACGAGCTGGTGCACGCCGCCACCATGGACGGCTGGAATGCGCGTGACGCACGCTGGCGGCGATTCTTCGGCGGCAAACCGCGTCCGATCGACGCGCATCCGGAAACCATCCTGTACAGCTACCTGACCGTCCCGCGCATGAGCGTGCCACGCTGGTGGCAGGAAGGCATCGCGGTGTACATGGAGACCTGGATGGGTGGCGGCATCGGCCGCGCGCAAGGCCCGTACGACGAAATGGTGTTCCGCGCGATGGTGCGCGACCACGCGCATTTCTACAGCCCGCTCGGACTGGTATCGGTGGGTACGTCGGTCAACTTCGAAACCATGACCAACGCCTACCTGTACGGCACCCGCTTCATCACCTGGCTGTCGCTGCGCTATTCACCGCAAAAAGTGATCGACTGGTATACCCGCACCAACGACAGCGACGCCTATTACGCCGACCAGTTCCAGCAGGTGTTCCACATCCCGCTGGACCAAGCGTGGAATGACTGGGTTGCCTGGGAACACACCTTCCAGGAGGCCAACCTGAAAAAGGTGCACCAGTACCCGATCACCCCGGTGACGCCGCTGGCGCCGCGCGCGCTGGGTTCGGTGTCGCGTTCCTTCATCGACCACGGCGACCTGATCGGCGCCTTCCGCTACCCCGGCAAGTTGGCGTACGTCGGCGTGTTGTCGCTGAAGGACGGCAAAATCCGCCATGTGGTCGACATCAAGGGTTCGATCAAGTACATCGTCACGTCGACCGCCTACGACCCTGCGACCGGAACCTTGTTCTACACGCAAAACAACCTGGATTATCGCGACCTGATGGAGGTCGATATCCGCACCGGCAAGAGCCGGCGGCTGCTGCGGCAGGCACGCATCGGCGATCTTGCGTTCGATCCGGCCGACCGCTCGCTGTGGGGCCTGCGGACCGCGAACGGCTACGTCACCCTGGTACAAATCCCGTATCCCTACAACAACTGGCACCAGGTGCATACCTTCGCCTACGGCGAGGTGCCGTTCGATCTCGACGTGTCGCACGACGGCAGCATGCTGTCGCTGTCGCTGGCCAAGGTCAGCGGCGCCAACTTCCTGCAGCTCTACAAGACGGCGGAGCTGCTGTCCGGGGGCACCACGCCGTTCGCGACGTACAGCTTCGGCCAGGCGGCGCCGGAAGGTTTCATTTTCAGCAAGGACGACCGCCAGTTGTACGGAAGTTCGTATTACACCGGCATCTCCAACATCTATCGTTACGACATCGCCAGCGGCAAGATGGATGCCTTGAGCAACATCGATACCGGCCTGTTCCGCCCGATGCAGTTGCCCGATGGCAAGCTCGCGGCGCTGGAGTACACCGGGCAGGGGTCGCTGCCGGTCGAGTTCGACCCGAAGCCGCTGGATGACCTCAGCTCCATCGACTTCCTCGGCACGCTGGTGGCCGAAAAACACCCGATCGTGAAAACCTGGGGCGTCGGCTCGCCCTCCCGGATCGACCTCGATGCACTCGTCACGCACCAGGGCGTGTACAAGCCCGGCCACGAGATGCGCCTGCAGTCACACTACCCGGTGGTCGAAGGCTACCGCGACGGCGGCGCGCTGGGCTGGCACACCGAACTCGGCGACACCCTGAGCCTGTACACCCTCGGGATCGACGCCGCGGTATCCGTCGGCGGCCCGACCGATCGCGGCCAGCGCCTGCACCTCGACCTCGACTACAAGGCCATGAACTGGGAAGTGCGCTACTGGCACAACCACGCGGACTTCTACGACCTGTTCGGGCCGGTGCGGACGAGCTTGAAAGGCGATTCGCTGCTGGTCGGTTACAAGCGCACGCTGATCCTGGACAACCCGCGCCATCTGGATTTCAGCGCCAGCGGCGCGTATTACACGGGCCTCAGCACCCTGCCGGGTTTCCAGAACGTCAACGCGTCGGTCAACAACATCTTCGTTGCCCGCGCCGGGCTGAAATACACCGACCTCAAGAGCACGGGCGGCGCGGTGGACCGCGAACAGGGCATCGGCTGGAACATCGACGCCACGACCTACATCGCCGGCGGCAAGACCATTCCGCAACTGCGCGCCGGATTCGACTTCGGCTTCATCCTGCCGGTGCCGCACATGTCGCTGTGGCTATACAACTCGGCCGGCGTTTCGGGCGGCAACCGCAACAACAACCTCGCCAATTTCTACTTCGGCGCCTTCCAGAACAACTACGTCGACAACCAGGACCCCAAGCACTATCGCGAATTCGACAGTTTCCCCGGCTTCAAGATCGACGAGCTCGCGGGCCACACCTTCGCCAAATCGACGCTGGAATTGAACCTGCCGCCGTGGCGCTTCGAGAACGTCGGCAGCCCCGGCTTCTACCTCAAGTGGATACGCCCGGCGCTGTTCACCGGCGCGCTGGTGACCGACCCCGGCAACTCCGCGCTGCGCAGCACCGCGCGCGACGCGGGCCTGCAGCTCGACCTCGACTTTTCCGTGATGAACCACCTGCCGATGACGCTGTCCGCGGGCTACGCGCGGGGGTTCGGGGGCGCGGGCAGCGGCCGCGATGAATGGATGCTCTCGTTGAAGATCCTGTGACGATGGACAAGATCCATTCCCTGCTGGCGCTGCTCACCGTCGTTCCGGTGGGCCTGCTGCCCGTGATCATGTTCCTGCTGCTGCTGATCTACCTCGACACCTATCGCATGGTGCGGATGCGCCTGGTCCTCGCGATGCTGGCCGCCGGCGGCGTGGTGGCGGTGGCGTGTTACTTCCTCAACGGCGAATTGATGGATCTGCTCGGCATGAACCTCACGCACTACTCGCGCTGGGTTGCGCCGATCGTGGAGGAAACCCTGAAAGCGTCGGTGGTGCTGTGGCTGTTCGGCACCCACCGCATCGGCTTCCTCGTCGATTCCATCATCCTGGGTTTCGCGGTGGGTGCGGGCTTCGCGGTCATCGAGAACTTCTATTACCTGTACCTCGACCACAACACCACGCTGATGCTCTGGATCGTGCGCGGCTTCGGCACCGCGGTGATGCACGGCGGCGTGGTGGCGATCTTCGCGGTGATCACCCAGACGCTCGCCGAACGCAGCGTGGACGTGCGTCCCATCCATTGCCTGCCGGGCCTGCTGGCGGCCATGGCCATGCATTCCATCTTCAACCACTTCTTCGTCTCGCCGGTGCTGTCCACGGTCGGCGTCCTGCTGATCCTGCCGCCGCTGCTGTACCTGCTGTTCCGCATCAGTGAACACCGCACCCACGACTGGCTGGAAGTGGACTTCGACGAGGACGCCGAACTGATGCGGATGCTCGATTCCGGCAACTTCGGCCTCACGCCCGCCGGACAATTCCTGGGCAGCATGCGCGACAAGCTGGAAGGTACGCTGGTGGCGGACATGCTCTGCTACCTGCGCGTGTACACCGAGCTGGCCTTGCGCGCCAAAGGCCTGCTGCTGGCACGCGAGAATGGCCTCGACGTCGGGATGGACGACGAGACCCACGAAAAATTCAGGGAACTCCACTACCTCGAGCGCAGCATCGGGGTCGCCGGCCGCCTGACGATGCGGCCGTTCCTGCAGATGACCACCAAGGACCTGTGGCAGTTGTACGTGCTGGGCAAATAAGCACAGCCGGACCCGGTCGGGCCTTCCGGCCCTCCTGCATCGCTTCTGCAGGAGCGGCGGAAGCCGCGACCACGCAGCTCTTTGCCATGGATGGCAGCTTTATCGCATTCCTGTCGGGCCTGCCGGCCCTCCTACG
>JAFEDX010000091.1 GCA_018241365.1 Pseudomonadota bacterium | reverse complement strand
ATCTTCAGCGAGTACGGCTTGATGCGTCGGCGGGTACAAGTGGAAATCGCGTGGCTGATCGCGCTGTCCGACCAGCCCGGCATCGCCGAACTGCCGCCGTTCAACACCGGGGCGCGTGCACGCCTGCAAGAAATTGCCGACGATTTCAGCGTCGAGGACGCCGCCGCGATCAAGGCGATCGAGAAAACCACCAACCACGACGTCAAGGCAGTCGAGTATTTCATCAAGCAGCGCATCGGCGACGACCCTGCGCTGAAACAGGCCAGGGAATTCGTGCACTTTGCCTGCACCAGCGAGGACATCAACAACCTTGCCTACGCGCTGATGCTGCGCGATGCGCGCGACGCGGTGCTGCTGCCCGCACTGGACCAGACCATCGCGAAGCTGCGCGGGATGGCGCACGCCAACGCGGAACTGCCCATGCTCTCGCGCACGCACGGCCAGACCGCCTCGCCCACCACGCTCGGCAAGGAAATGGCCAACGTGGTCGCACGACTGCAACGACAGCGCCGGCAACTCGCGGCCGTCGAGATTCCCGGCAAGATCAATGGCGCGGTTGGCAATTTCAACGCGCACGCAATCGCCTATCCGGAACTCGACTGGCGCGCGTTTTCGCGGCAGTTCGTGGAATCGCTGGGCCTGCAATGGCAGGAATACACCACCCAGATCGAACCGCACGACGGCATCGCCGAACTGTGCGACGTGCAGCGCCGCATCGACACCATCCTGATCGACCTCGCGCGCGATGTCTGGGGCTACGTGTCGCTGGGCTACTTCAAGCAGAAATTGAAGACCGGCGAAGTCGGCTCATCGACCATGCCGCACAAGGTCAATCCGATCGACTTCGAGAACGCCGAAGGCAATTTCGGCGTCGCCAATGCGCTGTTCGGCCATTTCAGCGAGAAGTTGCCGATCAGCCGCTGGCAGCGCGACCTCACCGACTCCACGGTGCTGCGCGCGCTCGGCGAGGCCTTCGGCCATGCCCTGATCGGGTTCGAATCGCTCGACAAGGGCCTCGGCAAGCTCGAGGTGAATCCCGAACGCATCGCCGCCGACCTCGACCACGCCTGGGAAGTACTGGCCGAAGCCGTACAGACGGTGATGCGCCGCCACGGCCTGCCGGAGCCCTACGAACAGCTGAAGGCATTGACCCGCGGCCACGGCATCACGCGGGAATCGATGCGCGCCTTCATCGAGTCGCTCGACTTGCCGGATGACGCGAAACAACGGTTGCTGGCGTTGTCGCCGGCCACCTACATTGGCTTTGCGGCCGAGCTTGCACGCGACATCTGACAACATGGCGCGATCCCGCTTCCCGATCGAGGCGCTCGGTACGGCACGGCAGCCGCTCGGCATGTCGCCCACGCGTTTCCTGCGCGACTATTGGCAGAAGCGTCCGCTGCTGGTCCGCGGTGCGTTCCCGCACTTCACGCCACCGCTGCTGCCGGATGACCTCGCGGGGCTGGCGTGCATGGACGGCGCGCTGGCGCGGCTCGTGATGCATGATGCAAGGCGCGACCGCTGGCGATTGCGCACCGGCCCGTTCGACGATGCCACGTTTGCCGGCCTGCCGGAATCGGACTGGACCTTGCTGGTGCAGGACGTGGACAAGTGGGATGCCGATACCGCGGCGCTGCTCCGCCATTTCGATTTCATCCCCAGCTGGCGGCTCGACGACGTGATGATCAGCTACGCCACGGACAAGGGCGGCGTGGGCGCACACGTGGATCAATACGATGTGTTCCTGCTGCAGGGCCTGGGACAGCGCCGCTGGTCCATCGACACGCGCGTGAATCCGCCAACCGCATTCCGTGACGACGTGGAATTGAAACTGCTGCGCAAATTCAATCCAACGCACGCGTGGACGCTGGATCCCGGCGACATGCTGTACCTGCCCCCCGGCGTGCCACACGATGGCGTCGCCGTCGGCGAATGCATGACGTATTCGGTCGGCCTGCGCGCGCCCTCGCAAGCGGAAATGCTGGCGGACATTGCGCACACGCTCGCCGAACAGGTGCCGGACGAGCAGCGCTACGCCGATCCCGACCTGCGCCCGGCCAGCGCAGCGGGCGAAATCGACGCCGCGGCGATGGCGCGCGTGATGCAGGCGCTGCCGTGGCTGCGGTTCGACGCGCGCGGCGGAAAGCCACGGCGCATACGCGCCGGTACGGGTCTGGTACAAGGCATCCCCGTGTCATCGCTGCGCACCTGGTTTGGCTGCTTCATCACACGCTACCGCAGCGCGCAGGCGGCCGTGCCACGCAAGCGCCCGGTCGACCGCGCAGCGCTGGCCGGACGCCTGCCGCAGGCCGTGCTGGAACGCGATGCGTGGAGCCGCTTTGCGTGGTGCCGCAACGGCCGCGGCGCCACCCTGTTCGCCGCGGGCCAGGCGTTTGACGCACCGCTGGCCTGGGCGAAGCTGCTGGCCGGGCAAGCGCGCCGATTCGACGGCCGCCAGCTCGCGGCATTGCCGCAACGTGCGCGCGGCGTGGCCTTGCTTGCCGATCTGGTCGATGCCGGACACCTGAACGTGCGTCACGTTGGTCGAGCCGCGACTTGGCATACAATCTGACGCCACGCACCCGGCCACCCGGAGGGGGTTGACCGAATGCCGATCGATGGCGACTTCCACGTCGAAGTTTGCAGCTGGCTGAACGCCGCCGACCGCGACGCGCTGCAGGCGGTGCGCGAAACCGTGTTCGTGCTCGAACAGCACGTTCCGCCCGAGCTGGAGCGCGACGACGAGGATCCGCGCAGCGTGCACGTACTGGCGCGTGCGCGCGACGGCACGCCGGTCGGTACCGGGCGCATCACGCCCGACGGCCGGATCGGCCGCATGGCGGTCCTGCACGACTGGCGCGGACGCGGCGTAGGCACGATCCTGCTCACCCGCCTGCTCGACGAGGCGCGCGCGCGGCGACTGGCCACCGTCGTCCTGCACGCGCAGCATTCCGCCATTCCGTTCTACGCCCGCCATGGCTTTGCGGCAGAAGGTGCGGAATTCGAGGAAGCGGGCATCACGCATGTCGTGATGCGCCGCGCGCTCGATCCGGCCGATGAACCCGAGCGGCCGGCACCGCCGCCCAAACCCGAACCGGTCGTGCTGCGCGCCACCACGCGCGAGGAGCTGATCGACGTGACGCGCCAGCTGATGGAAAGCGCGCGCCACAGCATGTGCGTGCTGGTGCGTGAACTGCACCCCATGCTGCTCAACGATACCGCCTGTCTGGTCGAGCTGCGGCGGCTGGCGATTTCGGGGCGCGGCGCCTCGATCCGGATCCTCGCCCAGGATCTGACGCGCGCGCTGCAGGAAGGCAGCCGCGTGCTGGAACTCGCGCAGCGGCTGTCCAGCGTGATCGAATTGCGCCGGCCCGTCGAGGATGACGACCTTGCCTACCGCTCGGCCTTCATGTGCGTGGATACCGGCGGCTACCTGTTCCGCCCGCAGGAAAACGAGATGGCGGCCATGGGATCGACCTGGGCACCCGGCCGCCATGCCGAACTGATGCGCCTGTTCGAGGAAATCTGGGCGCGTTCCGAATCCTGGCCGGAGCTGCGCGCGCTGGGCATCTGAGCACCCGGTCAAACGTGACCGGCAGCCCACCCGGGATCGCCCCCGAATCCCGCACTGCAGCATGAAACGGCTATAATTTTGGGTCCGCGCAGTCGCTGCGGCAGAGGGCGGCGCGCAAACACCAACAGGGTGTTGCGACACCCTGTTGGTGCGGGTCACGGATGACCCGCCGCGTTTCAAGCACTGCAAGTGCTTGAGAAAGCGCAGCCGGGTCCGGACATGTGTCGGACCCGACGCGTCGGGAAAGTGCAGGACGGCACTTTCCCGACAACCTGTCAATCTTCCGTGGTGACCATCGTGAGTGACGGCGGCAGTCTGTTGCAGCAATTGAAGGAATCCTCCCAGTTCGGTGGCGGCAACGCCGCCTACATCGACCAGTTGTACGAGGACTGGTTGCACGATGCGCAATCGGTCGCCCCCGCATGGAACGCCTATTTCGAACGCGTCCATCGCGACGGCGACGTGCCGCACTCCGATGCGATCGCGCGCATCGTCGCGGCGCAGCGGCAGGGCAGCCGCACCGCGGCACCTGACTCTGGACAACGTGTCGACGATGCCCACGCGCGCAAGCAGGCGGGCGTGCTGCGGTTGCTGACCGCGTTCCGTTCGCGCGGCCACCTCGCGGCCGACCTCGATCCGCTCGCCATCGCGGCCAAGCGGCCCGCCCCCGACCTCGATCTGCCCTTCCACGGTCTGTCCGACGCCGACCTCGACACCGAGTTCGACTGCGGCACCTTCGCCGGCGGCGGCCAGCGGATGAAGCTGCGCGACCTGCGCGAACACCTGCGCCGCACCTACGTCGCCAGCATCGGCGCCGAATTCATGCACATCAGCGACCACAACCAGCGGCGCTGGATCTACGACCGTCTCGAAAAAGCCAGCGGCGACGCCGGTCTCGACGATGCCACCCGCAAGCGGATGCTGGCCAAGCTGACCGCAGCGGACGGACTGGAACGCTACCTGCACACCAAGTACGTCGGCCAGAAACGCTTCTCGCTGGAAGGCGGTGACTCGCTGATTCCGCTGCTGGACGACCTGATCCGGCGCGCGGCCGGCGACAACGTGCACGAGCTGGTCATCGGCATGGCGCACCGCGGGCGCCTGAACGTACTCGTCAACATCCTCGGCAAGCCGCCGCAGCAACTGTTCGCGGAATTCGAAGACAAGCACGACGGCCCGGACGACCCCGCGCATTCTGGCGACGTGAAGTACCATATGGGCTTTTCGACCGACATCGCCGCGCCCGCGGGCAACATCCACGTCGCGCTGGCGTTCAACCCCTC
>JAFEDX010000090.1 GCA_018241365.1 Pseudomonadota bacterium | reverse complement strand
CATGTCGCGCTGCTGATCGTCGCCGGTTTCGGATTGCTGAAGTTCATTTCGTGGGTGATCTCGCTGGGCAGCGGCACCTCGGGCGGAACGCTGGCGCCGCTGTTCATGATCGGCGGTTCGCTGGGCGCGCTGATCGGCCTCGGCACCGACTACCTGTGGCCGTGGTTCCACGTCGATCCGCGCATCGCCGCGCTGGTCGGCATGGGCGCGATCTTCGCCGGTTCCTCGCGGGCGCTGCTGACGGCGATCATCTTCTGCTACGAAACCACCCGCCAGCCCGCCGCGCTGCTGCCGCTGCTGGGCGGATGCACGGCCGCGTACCTGGTGTCGGCGCTGACGATGCGCAGCACCATCATGACCGAGAAGATCGAACGCCGCGGCGTGAAGGTGCCGAGCGAATACGCCGCCGACGCGCTCGAGCAGGTGCTGGTCGGCCATGCCTGCACCCGCGAGGTACGCTCGCTGAAGACTTCGGACGAGCTGGGCGAAGTGCGGCGCTGGATGCTGTCCGGCCGTGAACGCGCGCAGCACCAGGGCTATCCCGTGATCGACGATGCCGGACGCGTGCGCGGCGTGATCACGCGCCGCGACCTGCTCGATCCCGACAAGCCCGGTCTCACCCGCATCGGCGACATGCTGAAACGCGGCCCGATCGTGGTGTTCGGGGACCACACCCTGCGCGAGGCCGCCGACCTGATGGTGGCCGAAAACGTCGGCCGCCTGATCGTGGTCGAGCGCAGCAACCCGACCCACATGGTCGGCGTGCTGACCCGCAGCGACGTGCTGGCGGCGAACGCCAAGCGCATCCACGAAATGCGCGACATCAGCCGCCAGATCCGCATCCGCCAGACGCTGCGGCGCTTCGGCGGTCGCGCGCACCGGGCCGACAAAGCCAAGGTGTCGCCGTAGCGGAATCACGAGCGCGGCGAGGCCCGCTGCGCGACAATACGCGGATGCTCGACGCCACCCGCTATCCGCTGCTCGCACGCATCGATTCGCCGGATGACCTGAAGCGGGTTCCCGCAACGGACCTGCCGCAGGTCGCCAGCGAACTGCGCGCCTACCTGATCGAATCGGTCGCCAGCGTCGGCGGTCATTTCGGCGCGGGCCTCGGCGTGGTCGAACTCACCGTCGCGCTGCATTACCTGCTCGACACGCCGCATGATCGCCTCGTGTGGGACGTCGGCCACCAGGGCTATCCGCACAAGATCCTCACCGGCCGCCGCGACCGCATCACCACGATCAAGAAGAAGGATGGCCTCGCGCCATTCCTGCGCCGCGCCGAAAGCGAGTACGACACGTTCGGCGTCGGCCACGCGTCCACGTCGATCTCCGCCGCGCTGGGCATGGCGATCGCGTTGCAACGCCGCGGCGACCATCGCAAGGTCGTCGCGGTGATCGGCGACGGCGCGATCACCGGCGGCATGGCTTACGAGGCGCTGAACCACGCCGGCGGCATCGCACCCGACCTGCTGGTGGTGCTGAACGACAACGGCATGTCGATCAGCGAAAACGTCGGCGGCCTCGATCGCACGCTCGCACGCCTGCGCGCGGGCGAAGCCGGCGAATCCGGCCCGCACCCGGAGGCGCTGTTCGAGGAACTCGGTTTTGCGTACTCCGGTCCGGTCGATGGCCACGACCTGCCCGCCCTGCTGCGCGCGCTACGCGAGGTGAAGGATCGCCGCGGCCCGCAGCTGCTGCACGTGGTCACCACCAAGGGCAAGGGCTACGCGCCCGCCGAGCAGGAACAGATCGAATACCACGCGGTCGGCAAGTTCGACCCGGCGCACGGCGTCGCGCCTGCGGCGTCGAAAGCGCCCAGCTACAGCGAGGTGTTCGGCGACTGGCTGTGCGACATGGCCGCAGCCGATCCGAAACTGGTCGCGATCACGCCGGCGATGCGTGAAGGTTCAGGCATGGTGCGCTTCTCGCGCGAATATCCGGATCGCTGTTTCGATGTGGCGATCGCCGAGCAGCACGCGGTGACGCTGGCCGCCGGCCTTGCCTGCGAAGGCATGACACCCGTGGTCGCGATCTATTCGACCTTCCTGCAACGCGCCTACGACCAGTTGATCCATGACGTCGCACTGCAGGATCTCGACGTCACCTTCGCCATTGACCGCGCCGGCGTGGTCGGCCCCGATGGCCCGACCCACGCGGGCAGCTTCGATCTTTCCTACCTGCGCTGCATTCCCAACCTGCTGGTGATGGCGCCCGCCGACGAGGACGAATGCCGCAAGCTTTTGACCACGGGCTTCCGCCACGACGGTCCCGCCGCGATCCGCTACCCGCGCGGCAGCGGACCGGGCGTCGCGATCGATCCCGCGTTGGTAGAACTGCCGATCGGCAAGGCCGAAGTGCGGCGCCGCGGTCGCGGCATCGCCCTGCTCGCGTTCGGCTGCACACTCGCACCCGCCGAAACCGTCGGCGCCGAACTCGATGCGACGGTCGTCAACATGCGTTTCGTGAAACCCCTGGACGAGGCATTGCTGCTGGAACTTGCGCGTTCCCACGAGGCGCTCGTGACGCTGGAAGACAACGCCATCGCGGGCGGCGCGGGTTCGGCCGTGGGCGAATGCCTTGCCGCGCACGGCATCGGTATCCCGCTGCTGCAGCTCGGCCTGCCCGATCGTTTCCTCGAACACGCCACCCGCGGGGAACTGCTGGCGGAAGCGGGGCTGGATGCAGACGGCATCCGCCGTGCGATCCATGCGCGCTTCCCCCGGGTCGCGGCCGCGCACCCGGCCTTGCGCGGCACCGGTTGACGTGCCGCGCGGCGAATGCGGGCCAACGTTGCATCCGGCATCAATTCTTTCTATCTTGATGGAAAGATATAAGGATGCCGCACACGATGACCGCGATCTCGCTGGAGTTCTTTCCGCCCAAGACCGACGAACAGCGCGAGCAGCTCGAACGCGCGCTGCCCAAGCTGAAACAATGCGCGCCGGAATTCGTCAGCGTCACCTTCGGTGCAGGCGGTTCCACCCTCACGCACACGCCACGCGTGGTGCGTCACCTGCGTGAAACGCACGCGCTGGAGGTTGCGCCGCACGTGTCGTGCATGGGCGGTTCGCGCGAGGAAATCCGCGCGCTGCTGAACGACTACCGCGAGCTCGGCTGCCGGCGCATCGTTGCGTTGCGCGGCGACCTGCCTTCCGGCATGGCCTCGCCGGGCGACTTCCGCTATGCCTCGGAACTGGTCGATTTCATCCGTCGCGAACACGACGGCTGGTTCCACATCGAGGTCGCGTGCTACCCGGAATGCCACCCGCAATCCGACCACGCGCAGGCCGACCTCAAACATTTCAAGGCCAAGGTCGATGCCGGCGCCAACGGCGCGATCACGCAATATTTCTTCAATGCCGATGCGTATTTCCGTTTCGTCGACGACGCGCGCGGCGCGGGCATCACGATCCCGATCGTGCCGGGCGTGATGCCGATCGCCAACTTCGCGCAGCTGCGGCGCTTCTCGGAAATGTGCGGCGCGGAAATCCCGCGCTGGATCGGCAAGCGCATGGCGGCATTCGGCGACGATGCGGAGTCGGTGCGCGAATTCGGCGCCGACGTGGTCGCGGCGATGTGCCGGCGGCTGCTCGACGGCGGCGCGCCGGGCCTGCACATCTACACGCTCAACCGCGCGCGCGCGACCACGGCCATGTTGCAGCGCCTCGACGGTACTGCGCGAGCCGATTGACCCTCGCGCTGTCACCAGCAAAAGCTTTGACGCGGATTTACGCGGAGGGACGCGGATAGAGCAAATGCAACGGAATGACCCGCACTTGACTGCTCTTGTATCCATTTTCGCTTTTTGTCCGCTCTGATCCGCGTTGATCCGCGTCCAAAATGCAGTTTGCCCAGGCAGGACGGCTAGACTTGTGCACGATGCGCTGGCTACCTCAAATCCTCTGCCTGTTAGCCTTGGCCGCGTTCGCGCATGCGGCACATGCGCAATCGCAACCCGTTTTTCGCTGCATCGGCGCGCACGGTGAACCGGTGTTCTCAGGCCAGCCGTGCGGCACACCGGCAGCGGCCGTCTCGAACGACGCACCTGCGCAAGCCGGCGGATCCAGCGGCATCTGCGCGGCATCGCCGCAGGCCTTGCGGCAGTCCATCGCCGACGCGTTCACCCGCCGCGACGTGAACCGGCTGGCCGGATTGATCCTGTGGCATGGCATGGACCAGTCCTCCGCGCACAGCGCCATGCGCTCGCTGGCGGAGTGGCTGAAACAGCCCCTGGCTGGCATCACCAGCGCCTACGCCGCGGGACCGCCGCCTGACGACGGCGCAGCGTCGGCCACGACTACGGGCCAGCCGGCCAGCGCTGCATCCGTCGCAACGCCAGCGCCAAGCGGATTCGAAATCTCCACCGGCGGCGGTGACGGCAGCCGCCGTGATTTCGGCGTGGTGCAATCCGGCGGCTGCTGGTGGCTGACCTTCTGAGGCGCAGGCACGTCACGGTTCCGGCCATGCATGCGTGCTAGCATCGTTGCCCTTGCAGCACCGATGCGGCACGCCACGAAACCACCATGCTGAAACTCCTTTGCGTACTCGCCGCCACCGTGTTCGCGGCGAGCGCCTGTTCGTCCGGACGCGACGCCGCCATCACCGATGCGCGCGCGGGATCCGCGCCCGCCACGGCGTCCACCATCGTCACGCCCGCCGTGCGCAGCGCCATCACCGCTGCCGTGGCGGAGGTCGCGCCGCAGGCCAAGGTGCAGAACATCGCGCCGATGCCGATTGCCGGCCTGTACCAGGTCATCGCGCAGGGCCAGGTGCTGTACCTGACCGGCGATGGCCGTTACCTGATCCAGGGCGACGCGTTCGACATCAAGACCCGCACGCCGCTCAACAGCCTGACGA
>JAFEDX010000008.1 GCA_018241365.1 Pseudomonadota bacterium | reverse complement strand
AAGCGGGCCGGCGCGAACTCGGCCATCCATGGCCTCAAACATGCGCGCCTTGCTCCCGCTTGGCGCTGCGATGCTCAGAGTCGTGCGAGGGCGCGGGAAGAGCTTTGCTTCGTTGCCGGTCATCCATGACCTTCGATTCCGCAGTCTGCAGCGGTACAAGCCATGGATGGCCGGGAGCGAAGCGACAAACGCGCCGTTGGCGGTGCCGAGAAGCACAGCCGAACGGCGTAGCAAGCGCCGAATGTTTGAGCACATGGAAGTGCGAGTTCGGCGTGGCCGCCGTTCGGCGAGCATCGCAGGGCAGTCGAACGAACACGACGTTCGTTCGACCACCGCCACAGGCGCAATGGTTTTTGGGTACTTTTTGACGAAACAAAAAGTACCCCGCTCGCCGCTGACTAAACCGGCAGGGACTGCCGGTTTGAACGCCGTAGGCGGCCCGAAGGGCGAGCCACAGGGATGTGGCGAGTAGGCGAGCGGAACCATCGCGACATCGCTGCTCTCGCGGGTGAGACGAGTGAAATCCAAATGCACCCGGGTTGCACCGGGACTGCGCCTCGGTCAGCCGACGCCCATCCCGTACGGGTCATCCTGCGGCAGGTCGGTGCCGGTCGCGCCTTCGGCCAGCCGGATCTTGAGCGCGAGGCCGTCGCGAGAGTCCGCCTTCGACAGCGCTTCCTCGAGGTCGATGGTGCCTTCCTTGTACAGCTTGAACAGCGACTGGTCGAAGGTCTGCATGCCTTCCTCCAGGCTGCGTTCCATCGCCAGCTTGATCTCGTGCACCTCGCCGCGGCGCAGCAGGTCGCGGATGTGCGGCGTGTTGATCAGCACCTCCGTCGCCGGGCGGCGGCGGCCGTCCTTGCCGACCACCAGGCGCTGCGAAATGATCGCCTTCAGGTTCAAGGCGAGGTTCATCAGGATGTTCTTGTGCGCGGCCTCGGGGAAGAAGTTGAGGATGCGCTCGATGGTCTGGTCGGCGTTGTTGGAGTGCAGCGTCGCGAGGCAGATGTGGCCGGTTTCCGAAAAACCGATCGCGGCGTCCATGGTGTCGGTGTCGCGGATTTCGCCGATCAGGATCACGTCCGGCGCCTCGCGCATCGCGTTCTTCAGCGCCTCGTGGTAGCTGTGGGTGTCGAGGCCGACTTCGCGCTGGTTGACGATGGATTTCTTGTGCTTGTGCAGGAACTCGATCGGGTCCTCGACCGTCAGGATGTGGCCGGCAGCATTGCTGTTGCGGTAGTCGATCATCGAGGCCAGCGTGGTGGATTTGCCCGAGCCGGTGGCGCCGACCACCAGGATCAGTCCGCGCGGTTCCATGATCAGCTTCTTGTAGATCTGCGGCAGCAGCAGCTCCTCGATCGTGGGGATGTCGCTCTTGATGGCGCGGATCACCAGCGCGACTTCGCCGCGCTGCTTGAACACGTTGACGCGGAAACGGCCGACATCCTTCACCGCCAGCGCCATGTTGTATTCGAGTTCGCGCTCGAACTTCGGGACCGAGCCCTCGTCCATCAGCGAGTAGGCAATCTTCTTCACCATGCCCGACGGCAGCGGCGAAGTGCCGAGCGCAGCCAGCCTGCCTTCGATCTTGATGTGCACCGGCGTGCCGGTGGACAGGAACATGTCCGAGGCGCCGCGATCCATCATCAGCTTGAGGAAATATCCGATATCCATCACTGGTCCCCGATCAGGAATGAGGCCGTCGACTGGCGTTGCAAAGCCGAAATGGTACGCCGACAATGCGCTGACGCGTCCCCGCCAGTGAAGTTTATGACACGCAAGCGCCGAAAAATCCATGGCTTCGCATCGATAGTGTCGACGGCGGCACTGGCCGCCGTGCTCGCCGGCTGCGCCACCGCGCCACCGCCGATCCAGTTGATGGACCGCGCGCAGTCCGAGATCCGGGCGGCGCGCAATGCCGGCGCGGGCGCTACCGCGCCCGAGGTGCTGGCCGAAGCGGAACGCAGGCTGGCGGCCGCGCAGCAGCTCAGCGCCAACGACGACAACGACAAGGCCACCGACAAGGCCGCCGAGGCGGAAGCCGCTGCGGCGACCGCGCGCATGCGCGCCGATGCGGCGCGCCTGAACCGCGAGATCCGGCAGCAGGTTGCCGTGAACGCGGGGCTGCAGGCCGATCTCGAACGCAGGCAGGCTGCCGCGGCGGCAGCCCAGCAGGCCGCCGTGGCACCGCCAGCGCCGGCATCGTCGAGTGCCGCGCCGGCATCGGCGTCTTCGGCCAACGCTCCGGTGACGTTGCCGTCGATCCAGCTTGGCCAACCTCCCACGCCCACGTCGAATGACGGGATGCCGGCTTCCGCCGGCACGTCCGGCGATCCGTACCCGGGGATGAATCCATGATGCGCGTATTGGCCGTCTCGACCCTGGTTGCACTGATGCTCGCGTGCGCGGTGCCGGATGCGCATGCCGCGTCCAAGCCGGATGCCGACGTGGTGCGGTTGTCCGCGCAGCTCGAACAGCTGGGTGCCGATCCGGTGCTCGGCCAGTACGCCATCGCGCAGCGGACGCTGGCGCGCAACGCGATTGCCGACCTGGAGAACGCCGGACGCAGCGGGCACGACCACGCGCTGTTCATGGCCGAGCAGCGGGTACAACTTGCGGTGGCCGCGGCCAAGGTGGATGCAGATCGCGCCAGGTTGGAACAACTGCAACGCGAGCATGACCAGATCATGCTGGATGCCAGTCAGGCCGATGCCGCGGCTGCACGCGCGGAGCTTGCCCGGCAGCGGCTGCAGTACGAAGCCGCCGTTCAGCAGGCGCAAATGCTGCAAGAGCAAGGCGCGCAGGCGGCCCAGCAGGCCGAGCAGGCCCAGGCCGAGGCGGCGCAGGCCAAGAAACTGGCTGCTGCGCAGGCGCGCGCGGCGTCACTGGCGCGCAGGCAGGCGCAATTGGCCGAGGCCGCCACGCGGGTGCTGCAAGGGGGCAGCAGCGCACCGGCCGAAACCGGTGATCGCGCCGCCAGCCTGCACTTGTCCGCGGCTTCGTTCGGCAGCGGCTCGGACAATCTGACCGAGTCCGGGCGCCGGCGTGTCGCGGATTTCGCACGCGCGCACGCGAGCCAGCGCATCCTCGTCGAGCCGCGTGGTGCCAGCGATTCGCGGGTGCTGGCCGGACGCCGCGCGGTGGCGGTGGAGGCGGCCTTGGCCGCGGCGGGTGCGGGCCAGGTCTCGATCCGCCCGGTCGGCCGCACGGCCAAGGGTGCGGAAGTGGAAATCCGCGCGGAAAAATAGCCGGCCGGACCGACTGGCAGAAGTCCCAGGTGGTCGCCCGCGGCGCGTTCACGCTCTCAGGGACGCTGCTTGCAGCTCATTGATTTTCAAAGCCTGATTGCTGTTGCGGTCCAAGGTCACCGTGCCGCGGCGGCTAGCTTGCCAAGCCTCTCCGGTCGGAGTAGGGTCAACGTCGAGGCCGGCCTCTTGCCGGCCCCGAGGCGCCATCGCATGAATCCCGCAATCTTCCGGTTTCCACGCCCCGCAGCCGCGGCGCGTGGATGCGATCGTGCGTGCGCCACCATCCGTCAAGCGTCGTCCACGCAAGAGGAGGCAGCTCCATGTTTGAACACCAGCAAAAGGATCACATAGAAGCGGTGATGAAGGCGAATCCCGAATTCCGCCGTCTTTACCACCACCACCAGGAGTTGGACAGCAAGGTTCGCGATGCGGAACTCGGCGTCCTGCCGATGCACGATGACCTGTTGCATGGCATGAAGAAGGAAAAGCTGCTGGTCAAGGAACGCCTGACCCGAATGTGGAGCGAAATGGGCAACGCGTGACGCCCATCCAAAACCGAAGAATCCCAGCCGGCCCGCCTTGCGCGGGTCGGTTCGTTTCAAGCCCGGTTGCAACGCTGCGTATCCATCGTGGGGTCACTGGTTGATGCGTCGCCGGTCGATCTCCCGCAGCCTTGCCGTCACGGCAGCGGCACATGCCGCCAGCGAATGCGTGCGCCGGATACTGGATGCTGCCTCGCCTCCGATCCGGCGGGCAAATTCGCGATCATCGAACACCCGGCGCAGCCAATGTGCCGCATGTGCGATGTCGGGCTCGGCCCAGTGCTGGCCCCGCCAGTACGGATAATCGCCACGACGCAGCGGCACCAGGCGGTAATCCACCAGCAGGCTGTTGCCCTGGTTCATGAAATCGAGGTTGCCGGAGTAGCCGGTCGCGATCACCGGCTTGCCCAGGACCATGCATTCGGCAAGCCCCAGCCCGAAGCCTTCCGCACGGTGCAGCGAGACGAAGCAGTCGCAGGCGTTTTGCAGACCACGCATGGCGTCGCTTGCGAGGAAGCCGTCGCGCACTTCGATCCGCGGATCGCCGGAGGCGAGTTGCTGCAACGCGGCCAGCCGGTCGGGGAAGCGCGCGCCGTTGCTGGATTTCACCAGCAGCCTCACGTTCCGGGTGCCGTCATCGAAGGCTCGGCGGAATGCCGCGATGACGGCCTCGGGATTCTTGCGCGCAGCGAAACCGTTGAAGTCGAAACTGGACAGGAACACGAAGTCGTCGGGCAGCAATCCGAACGTCGCGCGATCCATGCCCGGGGGGGCGTCGCACGCCACCGCCAGCGGGATCCGCAACACGGGCCTGGTGGTCGCGGCTGCGATCGCATCGCGCACGAACGCGGTCGGCGTCCATACTTCGTCGATCAGCTTGAACGAGCCGCGCCAATCACGCGGGAACTTCTCGAGTTCCCACAACCAATAACCAATGTTGTGATGATTCGCGAAGGCAAGCCGGCCCAGCACGCTGCGCGCGATCGGAAGCTGGTCGGCGTTGAGGAAGAACGCGTTGGTGGCATGGCGCAAGCCATCCACGCAATGACTGTCCATCGAATGATCGGTTTGGCGGCTGGCCGTGCCGACATCGAGAGCGAGGATTCCGAAGGGGTAGCCGGCTTGTTCCAGCGCGCAGGCGTGGCTGCGCAGGGTTGCCGCGACACCGAATTCGCCGCGTGCATAACCGATGAGGTTGACGCCCGGCGTGGTGGGAGGGGACGCCACGAGATTGCGCCGCCGCGCCGCCGGAAGCGGCAGCGGCGGCATGGGCGTCCCGGCCAGCGCGTGCAGGCGCCGGCGCAGGGCCAGGCGCCAGGTGAACGGAAGCCATGCGGTCAGCCATGCCAGTCCCGCGACCCGGGATCGGACTCGCCGCAAGACGCGCCGCAGTGCGCCGTGGCTCCGTGGTCGCTGGACATGCGTGGCAGGCTGTTCCGGTGTGTCGGAGCTCATGCGCAGAGTGTACAAACGCGGGCGTCGGCTTCCGCAAGCTGTCGCGTAGGCACGGCATCGTCGTTAGGATGCCGGTCTCTGCATGACGATGGTCGTAGCGTGTTCACATAGCGCCCACATGCACGCGTGCACGACGGAAGGAAGAACGAGTGGCCAACAGCGGTGGACATGGCAGCCTGGGCAGTCCCCGGTCGGATGCAAACGGGCGACCTGACCTTGTTCCGGCGGGGAAGGTGCTGGCGCGTGCGCTGGCGGCGGGCTGGTATGAACTGCGCGGCCGGCTGACGGCCGAGGCGGACATGCGTCCGCTGGCCGGCGTGTATGTGCGTTACACGGGCGATTCCACGCTGGGGGACGCAGAGGTCATGCTGCCAGCTCCGGCTGCGGACGGGCGCATCCGCGTCCTGCTGTTGTTTCTCGACGAGGTGGCGTCGCTGGAATTCGCCCCGGGCGTTCCGGATGCGCACGCACGCATGCACGATGCCAGCCTGCGGCGTGTGTCGCGCTTCAAGGCATTGTGGAGCCTGTCGGGCGGATCCTCGGGCGCGGGTCGTGTCGCGCGCTTGTCCGCTTGGGCGCGGCGCGTCCGGCGGCGCGGCTTGAAAAAAGCGACCGACGCGCTGTACGCCGATTACCGCAGGTGCACGTGGCCGCGCGGTATCAGCGAGTACGCAGCGTGGGTGCGGAAGTACGACACACTGGATGCTGCCGCGTTGGATGCATTCCGGCAACGTGCCCGTGTTTTGCATGATCGTGGGCCGCTGGTCTCGGTGCTGCTGGTTGCGCAAGACGCCTCCGCGGCGTCGCTGCGCCGTTGCCTCGACGGTTTGCTGGCGCAGGCATGGGAACGCTGGGAGGCGTGGGTGACGTGCGTTGATCCCGAACTCGCCACGATTCTCGATGATTACGCCTCGCGTGACCCGCACATTCAGGTGATCCGGAATGCGCGGGATTGCGACAGGGACGTGGCATTCGATGCTGCACTGGCGCGGGCGCGGGGCGAGTTCATCGTGCCGATGGGAACAGATTGCGGGCTGCGGCCGCACGCGCTGCTGCAGGTGTCGGAGGCCGTTGCGTCGGATTCCGGGCTGGACGTGCTGTATGCGGATGAAGACCGGATCGACGATGAAGGCAAACGTTCCGACCCTGAATTCAATCCCGACTGGAATCCGGACCTGCTGCGCAGCCGGAACTACCTCGGCGGCTGCGTTGCCATGCGTACTGCATTGGCGCGCGCGTCCGGCGGATTCCGCACCGGGTTCGAAGGCAGCGGGATTTACGACCTGGTCCTGCGTTGCAGCGAGCGCGCGGCGCCGGGAAACGTCCACCATCTTCCAGCGATCCTGTGTCACCGATTCGTCGATTCCGCGTCACCCGCGCGCACGCGGGATGTTGCGGCGGCGGAATTGCGGGCCGTGGCCACGCATCTGGAACGCCTCGGCAACGGCGCGCTTGTGGAAAATATTGACGAGCAGGCCGCGTTGCGCCGCATCCGCTGGCCGGCGCCGCAACCGGCGCCGAAAATCAGCCTGATCATCCCGACGCGCGATCGTGGCAAGTTTCTGCAGGTGTGCGTGGAAAGCCTTCTTGCGAAAACCACGTACCCCGATTTTGAGCTGGTGGTGGTGGACAACCAGTCGCGCGAGCGTGCCGCGCTGCGCTATCTGGAGCGACTCTCTGCGCGTGCACGCGTGCGCGTGCTGCGCTACGACGCGCCCTTCAATTACTCGGCCATCAACAACTGGGCGGCAAGGCAGTGCGACGGTTTGCTGCTGGGTTTCGTCAACAACGACATCGAGGTCATCGCGCCGGATTGGCTGGAGGAAATGGCTGGCCTCGCGCTGAGGCCGGACACAGGTGCGGTGGGTGCGATGCTGTATTACCCCGACGACACCATCCAGCACGCGGGGATGGTGTTGGGCGTGAATGGCGTGGCGGGCCACATCTACGCGGGCAGGCCGCGCGGCGACCACGGCTACCTGGAACGCACGCGGATCGCGCAAAACGTTTCCGCGGTGACCGGCGCGTGCCTGCTGGTACGGCGCAAGTTGTTCGATGACGTCGGCGGATTCGATGAAGGACTGCCGGTGGAGTTCAATGACGTGGATTTCTGCTTGCGCCTGCAGCAACGCGGCTATCGGAACGTGTGGACGCCGTTCGCGGAGCTGTACCACCATGAGTCGGCGTCGCGCGTCGTCGCGGACGCGGGCGCGAAGCGCGCGCGTGAGGCAGGGATTGCCCGCATGCGCGAGCGCTGGGGTGACCTGCTGCGCGACGATCCGGCGTACAACCCCAACCTGTCGCTGCACGATCTCGATTGCCGGCTCGCGTTCCCGCCGCGCGTGCGCAACCGGGCGGCGCGGGGCATGGGCTATGATGGCGCGTGGCTTGATGCGTCCGTACCGCCACCCTGATTTGCGCGAGTGCCGTGCCCCATGATCGTCAACAGCGTCCTTGAACTGATCGGCCGCACGCCGATGCTGCGCGTGCAGCGGCTCGATGCCGGCCGCTGCGAGTTGTTCCTCAAGCTCGAATCGTTCAACCCGGGCGGCTCGATCAAGGATCGCATCGGGTTGTCGATGATCGAAGGCGCCGAGAAAGCGGGGAAGATACGGCCCGGCGCGACGCTGGTCGAAGGCACCGCCGGCAACACCGGCCTCGGTCTTGCGCTGGTTGCGCAGGCCAAGGGTTACAAGCTGATCCTCGTGGTGCCCGACAAGATGAGCCGCGAGAAGATCTTCAACCTCAAGGCCATGGGCGCGGAAGTGGTGCTGACGCGTTCGGATGTCGCCAAGGGCCATCCCGAGTATTACCAGGACCTCGCCGCCAGCATCGCCGCGAAGACGCCCGGCGCGTACTTCATCAACCAGTTCGGCAATCCCGACAATCCCGCCGCGCACGAGGCCACCACCGGCCCCGAGATCCTCGAGCAGATGGATGGCTGCGTGAACGCGATCGTGGTCGGCTGCGGTTCGTCGGGCACGCTGGCGGGGCTGTCGCACTACTTCGCCAAGGCCTCGCCCGCGACCGAGTTCATCCTTGCCGATCCGGTGGGTTCGGTGCTGGCGCAATACATCAACGAAGGCACGCTATCGAAAAAAAGCGCCTCGTGGATGGTGGAAGGCATCGGCGAGGATTTCCTGCCGTCCATCAGCGATTTCACGCGGGTGAAAAAGGCGTATTCGATTTCCGACAAGGACAGTTTCCTCACCGCGCGCGAGCTGCTGAAACAGGAAGGCGTGCTCGGCGGTTCCTCGACCGGCACCCTGCTGGCCGCGGCGCTGCGCTACTGCCGCGAGCAGTCATCGCCCAAACGCGTGGTGACGCTGGTGTGCGACACCGGCAACAAGTACCTGTCCAAGCTCTACAACGACTACTGGATGTCGGACAACGGATTCCTCGACCGCCTGCCGACCAACGACCTGCGCGACCTGATCATGCGTCCGTATGCGCAGCGCGACACGGTGGTCGCGGCGCCGGCCGACCTGCTGGTGACGGCGTACAACCGGATGAAGCTGTACGACGTCTCGCAGCTTCCGGTGATGGACGGCGACCGGATCGCCGGCCTCATCGACGAATCCGACCTGCTGGTGCACGTGTACGGCGACGAAAAGAAGTTCCTCGACACGGTCGCGACTGCGATGATTACCCAACTGCAGTTGCTCGACGTGAAGGCGCCGATCGAGGATCTGCTGCCGATCTTCGAGCACGGTCGCGTCGCGATCGTGATGGATGGCGAACGGTTCCTCGGGCTCATCACCCGCATCGACCTGCTGAATTACCTGCGCCGACGCGTGGCGTGACGCATCGCCCGCGTGGGCGCGACGCCTGCGGGCGCATGCGGCTGGAACCCGGCGGGGGCCTTACAATATCGTTTTCTGATCGGCCGCAGCAGCGTCCGGTCCCGTGCCCAATCGTGAGCATCATGCCTGCAGACAAACGCCTTGCCCTCGCCACCCGCGCGATCCACGCCGGCCAGTCCCCCGATCCGTCGACCGGCGCGATCATGACGCCGATCTTCCAGACCTCGACCTACGTGCAGCAGAGCCCCGGCGTGCACAAGGGCTTCGAGTATTCGCGCACCCACAATCCCACGCGTTTCGCCTACGAGCGCTGCATCGCCGACCTCGAAGGCGGCGTCGCGGGTTTCGCCTTCGCCTCCGGCATGGCGGCCACGGCGACCGTGCTGGAACTCCTCGATTCCGGCAGCCACGTCATCGCGATGGATGACCTGTATGGCGGCAGCTACCGTCTGTTCGAGCGCGTGCGCCGGCGCAGCGCAGGGCTGGATTTCAGCTTCATCGACCTCAACGATCCGGCGGCGCTCAAGGCGGCGCTGAAGCCCAATACCCGGATGATCTGGGCCGAGACGCCGACCAATCCCACGCTGAAGCTCGTCGACCTGGCCAGGGTTGCGAAGTTCGCGCGGAAACACGGCCTGCTGCTGGTGGTCGACAACACCTTCTGTTCGCCGCTGGTGCAGCGCCCGCTGGAGTTCGGCGCCGACATCGTGGTGCATTCTGCGACCAAGTACATCAACGGCCACTCCGACATGGTCGGCGGCATCGCGGTGGTCGCCTCGAAGGAACTCGCCGAACGCATGGCCTTCCTGCAGAACTCGGTCGGCGCCGTCGCCGGGCCGTTCGACGCGTGGCTGGCCCTGCGTGGGGTCAAGACCCTCGCGCTGCGCATGCAGGCGCACTGCGCGAACGCGCTGGAAATCGCCCGCTGGCTGGAGCGGCATCCTGCCGTGGATCGCGTGATTTATCCGGGCCTGAAATCGCACCCGCAGCACGCGTTGGCGCGCCGCCAGATGCACGGCTTCGGCGGCATCGTGACGATCGAGGTGAAGGGCGGGCTGAAGAAGGCGCGGCGCATGCTGGAGCGCTGCCATTTGTTTTCGCTGGCTGAATCCCTGGGCGGTGTCGAAAGCCTGATCGAACACCCGGCCATCATGACGCACGCTTCGGTGCCGCCCGCCAACCGCAAGCGGCTCGGCATCAGCGATGGCCTGATCCGGTTGTCGGTGGGCGTGGAAGCGGTGGCCGATCTCAAGGTCGAACTGGAAAGCGCGCTTGGCTGACCACGACACGACCGTCGCCGTGCCCGGCAAGGCGGTCCTGGTGCTGGGCATGCACCGCAGCGGCACTTCGGCGTCGGCTGGCCTGCTCAAGATCCTCGGGGTGGACCTCGGGCGGCATTTGATGGCGCCGGCGCCCGACAACCCCAAGGGGTTCTGGGAAAACCTCGACGTCGTTGCGATCAACGAATCCCTGCTCGCGGGTCTCGATCGGCACTGGGACGACGTGCGCCCGCTGCCGCAGGACTGGATGGCGTCGGCATCGGCACAGCAGGCGCGGGCCGCCATCGGCGAACTCGTGGCACGGGAATTCGCGGCATCGCCATTGTGGGCGGCCAAGGATCCGCGCCTCAGCCGCACTGCGCCCCTGTGGCGCGAGGTGCTGCATGCGCGCGGCATCGAACCGGTGTTCGTGCTGGTGGTGCGTCATCCGGAAGAGGTGATCGCGTCATTGACGGAGCGCGGCGGGGCGCCGATGCCGGATACCGCGCGGTTGCTGTGGCTGCGCCATTTGATCGAGGCCGAACGTGCCAGCCGCGGGTGCCCGCGTCAGCTCGTCGCCTACGAAGATCTGCTCGCCGATTGGCGGGGCGGCGTCGAGCGGATTGCCGCGGGTCTCGGGATCGACTGGCCGCGCCAACCGGAAGCAGTGCAAGGCGAGGCTGCGGTCTTTCTCGATGGATCCGGGCGCCATCATGCTTTTCGTGGGCCAACCGGGGGCGACTACCTTGCGCAGCTTGCCGCTGGTGCCTATGCACGTCTGCGTCGCGTCAGCACCGACGAAGAGGCCTGGACGGTGCTTGCAGGTCTGGAAGGGCACTTGGCGCAAGGCCTGGAACACGCCGTCGGCTTGGTCGACGAGCTGGCGGGCGACCGGACCCGCATCCAGCTGCAGGGCGAACAGACGCAGGCGCAATTGCAGAGCGAGGTGGATGCACGCAGTGCCTGGGCGATGCGGCTGGACGAGCAGTTGGCCGAATTGCGGGGCATCCATGCGCGCACCGTGGCCGATCACGAGCAGGCGGTGGCGTGGGCGAAGGAGTTGGATGAGCAGTTGACAGGATTGCGCGTGGAACATGCGCGGACGATGGTCGATCTCGAGCGCGCAGTGGTTGAGCAGTCACGGCTGCGCGCGCATGTTGACCGCCTGACGAGTGAACTCGCGGCCAAGGACCACCAATACCAGATGGTGGTGCAATCTCGATCGTGGCGCCTGACGCGCCCGTTGCGCGGCCTTGCCATGCTGATGCGCGGCAACGTCAGCGGGTTCCGGGCGCGTCTGCGGCAACCACGCCTGCCGGTCCGTCCGTTGGCTGCGTCACCCCTGGTGTCAACGCCAGCTGGCGAGTCGGGGCCGATGACGGACACTGCACGGCGGGCGGCGCTGGCCGGGCTGGCATTCCCCGTCCACGCCGCACCCGAAGTCAGCATCATCATCCCGACCTACGGCAGGCTTGATGTCACCGCGACCTGCCTGCGTTCCATCGCCGCGCATCCGCCGCTCGCCTCATGCGAGGTACTGGTGGCGGAAGATGCCTCGGGCGATACCGACATGGAGGCATTGCGCCAGGTGCCGGGCCTTCGCTACGAGGTCAATCCGCGGAACCTCGGTTTCCTGCGTTCGTGCAATCGCGCAGCGGGCATGGCGCGCGGTCGCTACGTGTATTTCCTCAACAACGACACCGAGGTGACCGAGGGCTGGCTGGATGCCATGCTGGACGTATTCGCGCGCTTTCCCGACTGCGGCATGGTTGGTTCCAAGCTGGTGTATCCCGACGGCCGCTTGCAGGAAGCCGGCGGTATCGTATGGCGCGACGCGAGCGCGTGGAACTTCGGGCGCCTCGCCGACCCGGACGAGCCGCGCTTCAACTATGTGCGCGAAACCGACTACTGTTCGGGCGCATCGCTGCTGATCCCGAAGGCGCTGTTCGATGAGCTGGGTCGGTTCGACGAAGCCTACGTGCCAGCGTACTGCGAAGACTCGGATCTTGCGTTCAAGGTGCGCGCGGCCGGCCGCAAGCTGTACTACACGCCGTTTTCCATCGTCGTCCATTACGAGGGCGTTTCGCACGGCACCGACGAGCACAGCGGCATCAAGGCGTACCAGGCCATCAACCAGAAGAAATTCCGCGAGCGTTGGCAGCGCGAACTGGCGACGCATTATCCGAATGCGGAGAACGTCTTCCGTGCACGCGAGCGCAGCCAGGGCCGCAAGGTGGTGCTGGTGGTGGACCACTACGTACCGCAACCTGACCGCGACGCCGGTTCGCGCACGGTGATGCAGTTCATCCAGGCCCTGCTGGATCTCGGCTGCGTGGTGAAGTTCTGGCCGGAAAATCTTTTCCGCGATCCGGTGTACGTGCCGACCCTGCAGCGCATGGGCGTGGAAGTCGTCTACGGTGCCGCGTGGGCCGGTGGATTCGAGCGCTACCTGGCCGAGTCGGGGGGGGCGATCGACAGCGTGCTGTTGAACCGCCCGTATGTCGCCATCCAGTTCATCGACGCGGTGCGGCGCAAGTTGCCCAAGGCCCGCGTGGTCTATTACGGGCACGATTTGCACTGCGCGCGTTTGCGCCAACGCTTCGGACAGACCGGTGATGTCGCCGTGCGCAAGGAAGCCGAACGTTGCGAAACCATGGAACGGACGCTGTGGGAGCGCTCCGACGTGGCGTTGTATCCGTCCGGCGAGGAAGTGGCCGAGGTCCACCGATTGGCGCCACGCGTGGACGTGCGGCCCGTCCAAGCCTATTGCTTCGATACATTCGGCGCGCGTGCGGGGAGTTCGTTCAAACAACGTGCGGATGTCTTGTTCGTGGCTGGGTTCGCGCATCCGCCGAACGTGGATGCGGCGGTGTGGCTGGTCGAGCGGATTTTCCCGCGCGTGCGCGAGCGGCTGCCATACACGCGCCTGCACCTGGTCGGTTCCAACCCGACCGATGCGGTGAAGGCGCTCGCCTGCGAACATGTGCTCGTCGCAGGCTACGTGTGCGACGCCGCCCTGCAGGATTACTATGCGCGCAGCCGCGTGGCGGTGGTGCCGCTGCGCTTCGGCGCGGGCGTCAAGTCGAAGGTGGTCGAAGCGCTGCAGCAAGGCTTGCCGCTGGTCACCACCCACGTGGGAGCGCAGGGCTTGGACGGCGTCGATAAAATCGTGCGGGTTGCCGACGACGAGGCCGCCATCGCCGATGCGGTGGTGGAATTGCTGATGGATGAGTCCGCGTGGCTTGCGTGTTCCGCGGCATCAGCGCGCTACGCCGAAGCGCGTTTTTCGCGCGCGTCGATGCGCCGCGCGCTGGCCGGCGTGTTCGAGCTCGAGGACAAACCATGATCGTGCGTGCGCGTGCGCCGCTGCGGCTGGGCCTTGCCGGGGGCGGCACCGACGTCTCGCCGTATTGCGACCGCTACGGCGGACGGGTGATGAACGCCACCATCGACCGCTATGCGTACGCAATCATCGCGCCGCGTGACGGACGCGAGGCGTGCTTCCATGCGCTCGACGTGGGCCGCGAGGAAACCCACGCCTGCGATCGCGCGATCGACGGCAGCGGATCCCTGCGGTTGTTGAAAGGCGTGTATGCGCGGGTGTCGCGGGATTTCCTCAACGACGAGCGGCCACCGCTATCGGTGAAAACCTTTTCCGATGCACCGCCCGGATCGGGCCTCGGTTCGTCCTCGACCATGGTGGTCGCACTGGTGCAGGCGTTCGCCGAATATTTTTCGCTGCCGCTAGGCGAGTACGAAGTCGCGCAACTCGCCTACGACATCGAGCGCAAGGACCTGCAACTTGCGGGCGGCAAGCAGGACCAGTACGCCGCGGCCTTCGGCGGTTTCAACTTCATGGAGTTCTACGCCGGCGACCGGGTGATCGTGAATCCGCTGCGCATCAAGGACTGGGTGCGCGCGGAATTGGAGGCCTCGCTGGTGCTGTACTTTACCGGCGTGTCGCGCGCCTCGGCCGAAATCATCGATCAGCAGGTGAAGAACATCGGCGCTGAAAACCACGACGCCACCGAAGCCACGCACCGGCTGAAGGAAGAGGCCATCCGCATGAAGGAGTGCGTGTTGAAGGGCGACCTGCGCGGGCTGGAAGCCACCATGCAGGCGGGCTGGGAAGCCAAGAAGCGCATGGCGGCGGGGATCAGCAATCCGTTGATCGACCGGATGGAAGCGCTCGCGTTCGCACACGGCGCGCGCGCGGCCAAGGTTTCCGGCGCCGGCGGCGGCGGATTCATGATGTTCCTGTGCGATCCCGAGGACCGCATCGGCCTCAGCCGCGCGCTGTTGGCCGAAGGCGGCAGTATTCTGGACTTTCATTTCACCCAGCAGGGAGCCGGCTCGTGGCGGATCGGTTGAACGCCTACCTCGACACCGAATTCGACAAGTCGCGCAAGCTGGTCGAGGCGATGGCCGCGGACGCGACGTTGCGGCAGCAGGTACTGGATGTGTTGGCGCGCTCGATTGCGGCCCTGCAGCGCGGCAACAAGATCCTGTTCGCGGGCAACGGCGGCAGCGCGGCCGATGCGCAGCACTGGGCGGCCGAGCTGGTCAGCCGCTTCAACTACGACCGGCCGGGGCTTGCCGGCATCGCGCTCACCACCGACACCAGCGCGCTGACCGCGATCGGCAACGACTACGGTTACGAACGGGTGTTTGCGCGGCAGATCGAGGCCCTGGGCCGCAAGGGCGACCTGCTGTTCGCGCTTTCAACCTCCGGCAATTCGAGAAACATCCTGCTGGCGATCGACACTGCACGCGCCGCCGGCATCGAGGTCGTCGGCTTCACCGGTCGCAAGGGCGGTGCGATGGCCGAACGTTGCACGGTGTGCCTCAGGATGCCCTCCGACGAGACGCCGAAGATCCAGGAAGGCCATGAACTGCTCGGGCACCTGGTCTGCGGGATGATCGAGCGCGAGATGTTTCCGCGTGGGCACGACTGACGAGGCCATCATCCTGGCCGGCGGATTCGGCACCCGCCTGCGCGGCGTCGTCGATGCTGTGCCCAAGCCGCTGGCGCCGGTCACCGGCCGCCCGTTTCTTGCGTGGATGCTGGATGTGCTCGCAGCGCAAGGGCTGCGCCGCGTGGTACTGGCCACCGGCCATCTTGGTGACCAGGTCGAGTCGACGTTGGGTTCGACGTGGCGCGGCATGGCGCTCGCCTATTCGCGCGAACCTGCGCCGCTCGGCACCGGCGGGGCGCTGGCGTTGGCGCTGTCCGCGATCGAGGGCGACACGCTGTTCGCGTTGAACGGGGATACCTGGCTGGAGCTGGACTACACCGCGTTCGCGCATGCCGCGATGGATTCCGGTGCGCCGCTGGGTATCGCGCTGGCGCGGGTACCGGACGTCGGGCGCTACGGCGCCGTGCATGTGGATGGCGAGCGCATCGTTGGCTTCGAGGAAAAAGGTGGCGCGGGGGCGGGCTACATCAACGCCGGCGTGTATTGGCTCAGGCGCGAAGTGCTCGCAGGTTTTGCGCCCGGCCATGCGTTCTCGTTCGAGCGCGAGGTGCTGGAACCGATCGCGTCGCGTGCGCCGGTCGTGGGGTTCACGGCGACCCGGGGCTTCATCGACATCGGCGTGCCCGAGGATTACCTGCGCGCGCAGGCGCAGTTCGCGGCCATGCCGGCGGGCGCACGCTGATGCAGCGCGCGCTGTTCCTCGACAAGGATGGCGTGATCAGCGTCGACCACGGCTACGTGTGCACGCCGGAGCGCACCGAATTCATCGACGGGATTTTCGACCTGTGCCGGGCTGCGACGGCACACGGTTACCTGAACGTGATGGTCACCAACCAGGCCGGCATCGCGCGCGGCTATTACACCGAAGCGGACTTCCATGCTTACGTGGATTGGCTGCGCGGGGAATTCGATCGGCACGGTGCGCACCTGGACGCGGTGTACTACTGCCCGCACCATCCGGTGCACGGCCGCGGCGAATATTTGCGTGATTGCGAGTGCCGCAAGCCCAAGCCGGGGATGCTGCTGCAAGCGCAACGCGAGCTGGATCTCGACCTCGACGCGTCGCTGTTCGTCGGCGATAGCGACTCCGATCTCGCGGCCGGGCGTGCCGCCGGTGTCGGCTCCAATCTGCAACTCGGCGGCGAAGCCCTGCCGGGCTTGCGCGATGCCATCGGTTACTTGCGGTAGGCGGTTCGGAAGGCCCGATACGGCGGCGCTTCAAGCTGGAGGGCCGGACGGCCCGACGAAGCTTGCGACCTTGTTTGCGAGCAACGCGTGGTCGCGGCTTCCGCCGCTCCTACGACAGCCGCTCTTGTAGGAGGGTCGGCAGGCCCGACGCATCAGTCGCCAGGCCTGCATGTCGTGGAACGCATCACCCGTGTATGGATGGATCGTGCTCGCCGTTGCCGATGCCTTGGGTCTGGGCCGGCGTCGGGGGGTGCGGCGCTGGCGGCAGCCGTGGCTGCGTCTGCGGCACCGGCATCAGCGACTCTTTAACGGTCTTGTCGCCGATGCTGGGCGTGCTGTCGATCACGGCCTGCGTGACCGCCTTGGCCTGCGCGTCCGAATCGATGATGTAGGGCACGATCATGATCAGCAGCTCATCGCGCTGCTTGTTCTTGGTGTGTGAACTGAACAGGTTGCCGATGAGCGGGATGTCCTTGAGCAAGGGCACGCCAGTGTTGCCATTCGTGGTTTGGGTCGAAATGAGGCCGCCCAGCACCACCGAGCCGCCGTCCTGCAGGGTCAGGGTCGTGCTCACCTTGCGGTCCGAGATCGCGGGGGACTGGGGACCGGTCGTGGCCACAGGCAGCGCCGCGCTGACTTCCTGGCTGATCTCGAGGTCGATCCGGTTGTCGGAGAAGATCGTGGGCTTGACGTCCAGGATGATGCCCGTGTTGACGTACTGGACCGACTGCAACAGGTTGGAGGTGCCTCCGGTCTGCTGGTTGGATGCGGTGGTGGAGGTCAGCGTGGGTACCTGCGTACCGACGTTGATGCTGGCTTGCTGGCCGCTCTGCACCAGCAGGCGCGGGGTGGAGAGGATGGTCACGCGATTGTCGGACGCCAGCGCGGTGAGCTGGGCGCGGTTGGCGCCGGCCACGTCGACCAGATAGCTCAAGCCACCGTTGCCGATGCTGCTGGAGCCGCTTGTGCCGCCGGTACCGCCTGTTCCACCGGTGCCAGTACCCGTGCCGGTGGTTCCGCCCAGTTGGCCGACCACCCAGTTGCCATTGAACCGGCCATGCTTGTCGAAGGCCAGCCACGAGACGCCGTAGTTGGTGTCGCTGGTCAAGGTGACTTCGGCGATCGTCACCTGGATCATGACCTGCCGGGCCGGGCGGTCCATCTGCCTGATCAACGGCAGCATGCGCTGCCATTCGGTCGGATCGCCGCGGTAGATCAGCGCGTTGCGTGGCACGTCCACGCGCAGGGAGCCCTCGCCGATGGCGCCCGCAGTGCCACTACCGCCCTTGGGATTGGCTTCGTTGGCGGGTTTCCCCAGGGGGGTGGCCGTGGCCGTGGGCGTCGGATTCGAACCCATGGTCAGGTCCTGGTTGCCGGTGCCCGAGGTGCCGTTCAGCACCGCCGCGATCTCGGCGGCCTTGGTGTTTTGCACCGGATAATAGAACAGGCTGTCCTTGCCCGAGGTCGGGTTGGGCTGGTCGATGGTGTGCGCCCACTGGATGACGTGGTCCAGCGTGGCCTGGTCGGGGGCGAACACCAGCAGGCTGTTGGCCGCGGTGATCGGCAGGATGATGATCGAGCGGCCCGGTTCCACGCCGGTGCTGGCGGAATAGCCTTCGGCATTCAGGGCATCGACCAGCCGTGGCGCGAGGTCGGTGGCGCTGATGAAGGCGGGCTCGATGCGCCGGCTGAAGCTGCCGCGCAGGAACGGCCGGTCCAGCACCTTGACGGCTTGCACGGCTTGCCGGACCAGGGCTTCCGGCCCCGACAGGATCACTGCATTGCGCCGGATGTCCGTATCGATCTTCAACTGGCTGTTGGCGTAGGCCGTTTCCAGCCAGCGCTGGACATCACCCGTGGCGACGGCGTGCAGCTGGATCAACTGGAACACCGGCCGATGGCTTTCCGGAACGCTCGGCAGCGCGCTGCCGCTGATGAGGATCGGCGGCTCGCTGCCCTTGGCTTCCTTGGCGGGAATCAGGTTGACGGTGTGGCCATCCCATTGCACGGCGACGCCGTAGCGCTGCAGCACGTCGGCGGCGACCTTGTAGAAGGTGGCAGGGGGCTGCGGCTCGTTGACGCGCAGGGTCACCAGATCAGAGGTCTTGGCCAGGCTCGGGTCGAGGAAATAATCGACGTGCAGCAGGTGCCCGTAAACGGTGTTGATGAAGGCCGGCAGCGGCAGGTTGTCGAGGTTGGCCGTGACATCCGGGCCGGTCAGCTTGGGCATGGGCTGCTTGACTTCCAGCCCGGAAATCCCGGTGGGCGGCGTGGGCGGAGTGGGGGTTTCCGCGACGCCCATCTGCGTGCGCTTGGCCTCGTTGCCGGAGAGCTGCGTCGCACCCGAGCTCTCGGGTGGCGATGCCACCGGCAACGGGCCCGGCAATTGCAGCTTGGCGGGGGCCGTCTGGCAGCCTGCCAACGTGGCCATCATCAGCGCCAGGGAAAGCGGGCGGACTTTACTCATGGGTTTCTCCGTCAGCCGCGGGCGGTTGCTGGTCGCCTGCGGCGGGCTTGCATGTCGGGTTCCTGGCCGTGGAGCTGCCCGGAACGGGGAACAGTTCCCGCGTCTGGGTGCAGCCCGCGGCCACGAATTCGATCGACTCGTGGTGGATCTGCCGGATCGTGGCGCCATCCGGCAATTTTTCGCCAATGGTCAAGCGTTGCGTGGTACCGCCGCCTTGCGGCAGCACCAAGGCATACGGTCCGGACGCGGTCACGATGCCGACCAGTTTCCAACCGCCTGGTTGCGTGCCAGCGCCGCCGCTGCCGCCCGCGACGTGCGCCCCGGCGGGAGGTTGCCACGCACCGGATTGGGTGAGCGCCTGGAAAGCCGCGGCATCATAGCGGTTCAGCGCGTTCTTGTCCGGCAGGCTCCAGGCATTGCTTTCCGTCAGGTGCGAGGGCGGGGCCGGCAACCCGTTGGCCAGCCAGCCGGCCAGCACGCCCACCACGACGCATGCGGTGATTCCGGCAAGCCAGGGGTGCCGGACGGCCCAGGCGGGAAGCTGCATCGTGGGCACCTTATTGCGCAACGTGGTAGTAGGTGGCAAGCGCCAGCGACGCCCGGGGGTACTGGTCGTTGTTGAGCTCGATGCTGTCAACGGTCACGAGCTCTTTTCGACTTTCCACCTGCCGGATCAGTTCCATCGCCTCGCGGACGCTTACGTTGCCGGCCAGCTGGGCCGGGATCTTCCAGTAGCCGTCCTGCCCCGGCAGCTTGACCGGCGCGCCCATGGTGATCTGCATCGGTTTGCCGGTACTGCGCACCAGGCCGCTCAGCCAGCCCTGGAACGTGGCCTGGGCCAACCCGACGCTGTTGGCGTCGGAAATTTCGGCTTGCAGCGCCTTGCGCATGCTGGCGGCGTCCGCGGCGCGCTGCGCCCAGCCGTCTTCCCTGGAAATTCCACGGACACGCAACAACCGTTCCTGTTGCAGCGCATAGTCTGCGGCCATGCTGTCGCGCCACTGGCTGATGCCGGCGATCTGGTAGATGGCGATCAGGGCGACGATCACGACCAGCCCGAGGCGCAAGCGGGGATTCTGCTTCAGTTCCTCGGCGAGGGGCGCCAGTGCCTTCAGTTTCGTCACGCGCCATTTCCCCCGTTGGCCCTGGCCGATACCACCTTGGCGTGGATGATGAGCTGGTTTTCGCCGCCGCGTCCGACATCCGCCCCCACGTCCGTGAACAAGCCGGTCTGCTGGAACGCCAGCACCAGCGCCCGGGGATTGGGCGCCGGCATGCTGACCGTGACGTCCAGGGTCCTTGGGTCCGGCATGGACCAGCGCACGATTCGCGCCTGCTGTTTGTCCAGCAGCTGGCCCACGCGTGTCATCAGTTCCACCTGTGGCACCGGCGGACGCAGCGCCAGCAGGGCGTGGATCGCCGCCAGATCATCCTCCGCGTGGTTGCGCTGGGTCAGGATGTCGGAGACGCGTGCACTTTCGCTGGCGATCTGGCTGGTTACCGCATGGCGGGCCAGCTCCAGCCGCAGCAGCGCCCCGGCCTGCCAAGCAGCGGCCAGCACCACCAGCGCGCACGCGGCGGGTATGGCCCAGCGCTGCGATTGCTGGATGGCGGTATTGAGCGAGAGGTCGCGCGTGACCGTCCACGGCTCTTCGCGCCAAGGCAAGTCGGCCACCGCGGGAACCGCTTGCGGCGCAAAACCCGCGCCGCGGCAAAACGCTTCCCATGCGGGAACGTCCGGTGTCTCCGGCCACCAGCTGTTGGCCTGCAGGCAGCCGTCCCGCCAGGCGCGCGCCTCCACGCCGTCCGAGCAGCGCACCAGTTCCACGCCATCGGCCTGCGGTGCGCCGCGCAACAGGGTTTCGGGGATGAATCGTTGCGGCGCGGCGGTCTGGGCGATCTCGGGTTGGGCCCCCGGATCCGTCAACTGGTCCTGCGGCCAGATCCACACCATGGCCCGGTCGCCTTGCCACGCGATCCGCCAGCCCGGCGCCGGGAACGGCGCCGCGCGCCGCACCGCCGTCGCCACGAAATCCGCGCGCCGCTTGCGCGGCACCGTGCCGCAGTCCACCCGCAGGAACAGGCACCAGCCGCGCGACACCACCCACTCAACCTGCCGGCCCGCTTCCCGCAGTGGCGTCAGGTTGTCCCGGGTCCGCAGCCTGCGCGTCGCCAAGAAGCGGCGTCTGAGGCGGGTGAGGAGTCGCGTCGCCGCCACCTGCGCGCGCCGGAAGCCGGAGTTCATAATCGATGTGCCAGGGGCTTCCGCCATCGTCGAATGGGGTCAGGGTCCAGTGCACGAGTGTGCCAGCACCCGTTGAATCAGGCCAAAGCGCCATGGTACCGGAGTCCGAAGGATACAGACCGATCGAGTCGTTGTCCGGATCCAGCGTCGGCAGCAGGGCATAGACGCTCGAGTATTCGTTGAAGGCTTGCACGTTGCGCAGCGCCACCACCCGTTCGGCCATGGACCTGGTCACGCCGGGCAACATCGTCAGCACCGATGGCGGCGCGGCGTTGACATCGATCGCGTTGGGGCGAACCGTCGTGAGGGTGTTCATCAGGCTTGCATCGTCCAGCGGTGCCAGCAGCTTGCCCCAGTCCATCACGCGGCGCAGCTCCAGCGGCGTGAACAGGGTGCGTCCGGGCGGCGGCTGCAACCCCTTCTCGCGATACTGGTCAGCCTTGGCGCCATTGAGACGCGGGAAGTTGCCGGGGCTCTGGTAGTCCAGCAAGGTGTCGCCCAGCCGCGACTGCTGTTCGGGCGTCGTGTGCAGCTGGATCAGCCAGCCTTGGCGCAGCTGCGGGTTCATGCTGATGTTGGCGCGACCCGCATCGGTCATCAACGCAAAGCGGCTGCTGCCGAGACCGCTGTAAAGCTCGTCGTTCATGCGCAGCTCGTTGCCGACCGGCATCAGCGTGGTCACGAACTCGCCGTGCGCTTTCTCGGCCAGTTCCGACGGCGAATAGACGATGCGGGCATCCACCGTCAGTCCGGCGAAGGTGCGCCGCTGCGTGGACAACAGGTACAGCAGCGTCGCTTCGGTGGAGTGGGCGTCCAGTTGGCCCGCAAGGCGCGCGTCGTCCAGCTGCTGGTCGGCGCGCACGCGGTCGGCCGTGGTGGCCGCGGCGCTGGCCAGCAGCACCAGCACCACCAACATCGCAAGCACCGTCAGCAGGATGAAACCACCCTCCTGTTGCTGATGTCCACGTGGCAGGCGTCGTTTCACTCGGCGACCTCGAGGTCGTAGGGCGCCAGCAGCGTCGGCTTGGGTGCGGCGATGGCGGTGACCAGCACCTTGGCCTGGCCATCGTCGTTCCAGGTGAGCTGGATCGCATCGGGCAGCGCCTGCTGCAGGCCTTGTTCCGGCGGCCACTGCGCGTGCAGCTTGCCCTTGTCGTCCATGTAGGCGAACTGCAGCGACTGGCCCATCGGCAGGTACAGCGCCTGCCGTCCCGCTTCGCGGTAGGCGAGTTGATCGTCCGCGGCTCCGCGCTCGACCTGCCAGCGGATCACCGTCGGGATGCCGGCGCCGCCTTCGAGCGGCGACACCGTCATGGCCGAGAATCCGTTCGCGTCGCCGGTCAAGCCGAGCTCCGGATCGCCCTTCTTGCTGACCGCCAGCGAGCGTGGATCGATTGCGACGATGCCGCGGATGCTGTCGCCGATCCAGCCGGCCATCACGGTCTTGTTGTCGCGCACGCCTTCCAGCGCCGCGGTGCGCACGCGCGCGTGGTTGAAGCTGCCCAGCGCCTGGAACATCAACGCGACCGCCAGCGCGGTGATGATCAGCGTGACCAGCACTTCCATCAGGGTGAAACCGTGCGCGCGCCTCATGGCTTGTCCATCTGGCGGACCTGCTTGTAACCGGCCTGGCGCACCACGAACGCGGCGATCACGCCGTTGGCGTCCGTCACCTGCACGTGCATCTCGTACAATCCGAGATCGAACAGGCTCGGCAGCCCGACCGCGGTGACGCCGTTGCGCACGGGGCGCACTGCGGTGGCGTCCCAATGCACCGTATCCGCGCCCATCGGGCGTTCGCCTTTCGGCGTGAGCATGGGATTGACGTCGGCGAGCACGGCCAGCGCCGAACGCGTGGCCGCGTTGCTGCGGGCGTGGGCTTCGGCGCGCTGGATGGCCTGCACGTTGGTGCTTTGCCACGCGTACAGCGACACAGCGACCAGGCTGAAGATCACCAGCGCCACGATGGCTTCCAGCAACATGAAGCCGTGTTGATGATTGGTCCGGTCGCGGCTGTCGCCGCTCCTGCAACGCCCGTGCAGGAGGGCCGGAAGGCCCGACAGGTTTTGCGTAGCGGTTGGTGCGTGCCGTGAACCGTCGCGGATGCCGCCGCTCCTGCAACGCCCGTGTAGGAGGGCCGGAAGGCCCGACCGATCCGGTGCGATGTGCGCCGTCATGGTGCTTCGTCGATCGCCTGCCATTGGCAGAACGGCGGCAGGATCCGGCGGTGGTAGGTGCGGTCGAAGTGCTCCAGCGTGATGGTCGCGCCTTCGCACAAGCCGGTGGCCTGCACCTTCAGCGGATGGTCGAAACGGATCAGCCAGTTCGCGGGCAAGCTGATCGCCGGCGGCAGCTTCGCGTTCTCCGGATCGGGATCGGCCTTGGGCGGCAGCACGATCGCGCGTCCGCGCTGGCGCGCCAGCACCGGCAGGTGCGCAAACTGCGCGCCGATCGCATCGAGCTGGGTGCGCGCGCGCCAACTGTGCATCATGGCAAAGGCATTCACCGCGGCCACGCCGACCACCAGCGCCACGATCGCCAGCACCACCATCATTTCCAGCAGGGTGAAGCCGGCGTGCGTGCGCGGATTACTGCTGCGCCTGCGGTTGCTGCTGTTGCTGCTGCTGTTGCGGCAGGTAGCCAATGTCGGCATCAATGCCTGTGCCTCCCGGCTTGCCGTCGGCGCCGAAGGAATACAAGGTGAAGGGCTGCAGGCCGCTGGGCTCCGGCGAGTACTGGTACGGATGGCCCCACGGATCCAGCGGCACGCCGTCGCTGAGGTACGGGCCGTGCCAGCGTGCCGCGAGCGCCTGGTCGGCCGGCTTGTCCACCAGCAGGGACAGGCCTTCCTGTGCGTTCGGGAAACGGCCGATGTCCACCTGCATGGTTTCCAGCGCGCTGCGCAGCATCTTGATCTGCACGTTCGCGGTTTGCACCTTGGCGTTGTCGGCTTGCGAAAACAGCCGCGGCCCGACCAGGCCCGCGATCAGTCCGATGATGACCAGCACCACGATCATCTCGAGCAGGGTAAATCCGGATTGTTGTCGCTTTGCGTATTTCACGCCAGAACCTCGTTTCATGTCGCAAGGGTGTTGGCGCTGGTGATCGCCAGCACCACGCCGAGGATGATCGTCCCGATCACGGCGCCGATCACCAGGATCGCCAGCGGTTCGATCAAGGCCAGCACGCGCTTCATGCGCTGCCGCCCGGCTTCCTCGTACAGCTTGGCCAGCGATTGCAGCATGCCGGGCAGGGTGCCCGTGCGCTCGCCCACGCCGACCAGATTGTAGCCCGTGCCGGTGAGTGCGTCGTGGTTTTCCAGCGACTGCGCCAGGGTCGAACCTGAACGTACCGCACGCGCGACTTCGCGCATGCGGATGCGCCGCTGCTGCAGGCGCAGGCCTTCGCTCGACAACTCCAGCGCCTCCAGCAGCGCGACCTTGTTGCCGAGCAGGGTGCCCATCATCTTCGCCCAGCGCGCGATTTCCGATTCCGTGAGCCACGCGCCGATCAGCGGCCAACCGCTGATCTGCTGGTACAGCCGGTCGCGCACGCTGGCCTTGCGCAGCGCCGCCGCCGCGCCGATGACCGCGATGATGGCCAGCGGGAACAGCCACACGCGGTTGGCGTTCACCCAGGTGCCGCCTTCCAGCACCGCCCACGCCAGCCACGGCAATTGGTCGGACTTCTTCAGCAGCATCGAAAATTTCGGTACCACGAAGGTGAACACGATCAGCACCGCCGCGACGCCGGCGCAGATCAGGATGGTCGGGTAGATCAGCGCATTGCGCATTTCGGTGCGCACGCGCTCCTCGTATTCCATCTGCTCGGCCGCGCCTTCCAGCGACTTGCCGAGTTCGCCGGTCATCTCGCCGGCCTTCACCAATTGGAGCACGTAGGACGGCAGCGGCAGCCTGGTGGCCGCCAGCGCATCGGAGAACGCCTGCCCGCGTTGCAGCGAGGTCGCCATCTGCGCGAACGCGCCGACCACCACCGGATGGTGCGCGGATTGCGATTGCACGGTGACGGCTTCGGCCAGGCCCACGCCCGAATTCAACATCGTCGCCAGTTCGTGCATCGGCAGCACGATGTCCAGCGTGCGCAGCCGTCCCGCGCGCCGCGCCTTGCGCGCCGCCTGCGACTTGATCGACAGCGTGGTCAGCCCGCGTCGTTCCAGCTGGCGCAGCGCGTCGCGCTCGCCATCCGCGACGAGGTTGCCGGTCAGCACCATGCCGTCGGCGTTCAGGGCTTCGTAGTCGAAATGGGGCATTGCATCGTCGCAGTGGCTGGCTGCGTGAATCCGGCAGGTGGACATGATACCTGCGCGATCACGGAAGGTTCCGCAGGAGGGCCGGGAGATCCAACCGATCTTGACTGTAGGAGGGCCGGAAGGCCGACCGGTTTGCGTGGCGATTCTTTGTAGGAGGGCCGGAAAGCCCGACCGTGTTGGCGATGTTGTCTGCGTGCAACGCGAACGGTCGCGGCTTCCGCCGCTCCTACACGAATGCGGGCACGTCGCTGACCATGCATGTAGCGCGCGGATGATCCCGGTGGGTCACGTCGCTGCGCATGCTTGCGCCGGTGAATCGCCAACCCACATCGCGCAAACCCGGCCATGCTGCCTTGCGCCGCGGACGTTGTTCCCTGCCGGGACAAACCTACATGCTCACGACGGTGACGGCGGATCGCGTGCCTTGGTTGTCACATTGGCGTATTGCCTGTGCGTTGGCCAGGGAAATCGGCAGCAAGCGTTTGTGGCGCGACAATGTGATCCACGCTTGGGTGCTGATGCCCGATCACATGCATCTGTTGGTGTCGTTGGGGCAAGGCGAATCGCTGTCGCGATTGATGGCGCGCGTGAAGGCGGTGAGCGCCCGGGCGGCTGGCAGCGTGGCGCCCGATGCTCGACCATTCTGGGCTCCCGCCTTTCACGACCACGCGTTGCGTTGCGGCGAACAGATCGAAACTGCGGCCCGTTACATCGTCGCGAATCCGGTGCGTGCAGGGCTGGTCGAATCGCCATGGGCCTGGCCGTTCTGGGATAGTGAATGGTTGCCGTAGGAGGGCCGGAAGGCCCGACCGTGTTGGCGATGTTGTCTGCACGCAACGCGAACGGTCGCGGCTTCCGCCGCTCCTACACGGCACGGGTGTTGCGCGCGGTCGCGGCTGCCGCCGCTCCTACAACAGCCGCTCTTGCAGGAGGGCCGGAAGGCCCGACCGGTCGTGCGACGGATCAACTGCCGGTGACGCGCAGCACTTCTTCCACCGAGGTCACGCCTTGCCAGGCTTTCAGCATGCCGTCCTCGCGCAGCGAACGGAAACCTTCCGCGCGCGCGAGCTCGGTCATTTCCGCGACGCTGGCGCCGGCGTTGATCTTCGCGCGCATTGCGGTCGATACATCGACCATTTCGTAGATGCCCACGCGGCCCTTGTAACCGGTGTTGAGACATTTCGCGCAGCCTACCGGTTCCCGCCATTGCGCCGGCACGTCGCCGAGCACGCGCCGCGCCAGCGGCGCCAAGGCCGCGGCTTCGGCCGGCACCACGCTGGCGGCGCGCGCGCAATGCGGACACAGCCGGCGCACCAGCCGTTGCGCCTGCACCGCGCGCAGCGGCGTCGCCACCAGGAACGGTTCCACGCCCATGTCCACGAGGCGCGTGAACGCGCTGATTGCATCGTTGGTGTGCAATGTGGACAACACCAGGTGCCCGGTCAGCGACGCCTGGATCGCGATCTGCGCGGTTTCGAGGTCGCGGATTTCGCCGATCATCACCACGTCCGGATCCTGGCGCAGGATCGAACGCAGCGCGCTCGCAAAGGTCAGGCCAATTTCCGCGTGGGTCTGGATTTGCGTCACCGCCGGCAACTCGAATTCCACCGGGTCTTCCACGGTGATGATCTTCTTCTGGCCGTCGTTGCTGGCCGCGAGCGCCGCGTACAACGTGGTCGATTTGCCCGAACCGGTCGGGCCCGTCACCAGCACGATGCCGTGCGTTTCGCGGGTCCACGCATGCATGAGCGCGAGGTGATCGGGCGCCATGCCGAGGTTGGCGAGCGACAAATCCTTGCGATCCTTGGGCAGCAGGCGCAGCACGATGGATTCGCCGTGCACGCCGGGGATCGCCGACACGCGCACGTCCAGTTCCTGTCCGCTGGCGCGGATGCTCAAACGCCCGTCCTGCGGCAGGCGGCGTTCGGCGATGTCCATGTCGCTGATCAGTTTCACGCGCGAGGCGACCGCCGCGAAACGTTCGCGCGGCAACTGCAGGCGCGTGTACAGCACGCCGTCGATGCGGAAGCGCACGACGAGTTGATGTTCTTCCGGTTCGAAGTGGATGTCCGACGCGCGTTGTTCGACGGCTTGCGCCATCACGTTGTTGACCAGTTCGACGATCGGCGCTTCCTCGGCCATCTCGCGCAGTTGCTGCACGCTGTCGCCGAGCTCCGCCTGCGCGCCGCGCCGCAGGTGCGCCAACTGGTCCAGCAGCCGTTCCAGCAACTGGCTGGATGCGAGGCAATACGCCACGTCGTGCGCGCCCAGCACGAAACGCAGCGCCTCGCGCAGGCCGGGCGCCAGCGGATCGCGCGCCGCGCAATGGCGGATGCCCTCGGCGTCTTCCCACGCCAGCACCTGCTGGTCCAGCATCCAGTCGAGCGCGGAAGGATTGGCGTTTTGCGCCAGCGCGCGCAGCGCGCCGTCGTCGGGCGCGGGCAATTCGCGGCCCAGCAACGGCAAGCCCAGTTGCCGCGACAGCGCCTCCAGCAGGCTGTCTTCCGAAACCGCGCCCACGCGCAGCAGCAGCGAACCCAGGCGCCCGCCCAGTTGCTTCTGCATTTCGAGCGCACGCTCCACGTCGGCCGTGCGCACCGTGCCCTCGGATACCAGCATTTCGCCAAGGAGCGGTTTGGCTGCCATCGCGCGCCTCACATCACGTCGGAAAAACCACGCCGGAGTTTCTGGAACACCAGCAGTCCCGCCAAGTACACCACGACTCCGCCCAGCGCGTACCACGCCAGCGTCGCGAACTGCGGCGACTGGTGCTTGAACAGGATTTCGCGCGCCTGCTCCACCGGCACCGTCAGCGGATTCAGTATCAGCCATTTGCCCATGCCGCCGGGCGCCTTGTCGCGCGTATAGAAAATCGGGCTCAGGAACAGCAGCAGGCTGATGATGGTGTTCATCAGCAGGTACAAATCGCGCAGGTACACGCCCACCGCCGACAACGCCCAGCTGATCCCGACCAGGTACAGCATGTAGGGTGCGACGATCAGCGGCAACCACAGTGCATTGAACGTCAACGGCGGCATCACCAGCGCAATCACCACCAGCAGGATCGTCAGGCCCACGAGGTAATGCACCAGCGCGGTCAGCATGTTGACCCAGCCCAGCAGTTCCAGCGGAAACACCACCTTGGTGACGTAGTTGGGTTCTTCCAGCATCAGCCGCGGCGCGCGGCCCAGCGTGTCGGCGAGCATGCCGTGCAGCAGCAGGCCGGAAAACAGCACGATCGCGTACGTCGCGATGCCGCCGTCGCCCATGCCCTGCCAGCGCGATTTGAAGATCACGCCGAACACGAACGTGTACAGCGCCAGCATCAGCAGCGGCGTGATCGCCATCCACAGGCTGCCGAGGAACGAATCGCGATAACGGCTTGCCAGTTCGCGCCGGTGCAGCGCGCGGAACAAGGCGTGGTGGCGCACGAAGGGCAGGGCAAGTTCGAGCAGGCGCACAGTCATCGATCGTGCATCGGTAGCGGGGCAAACAGCCGGGTAGGATACAGGCGCGCTTTCCTGAACGAGCAGGTGCGAAGCCCGTCACGCCAAGTGTGACGCGTGATCCAGCACGAACTTTTTTCGTTAAAGACCTGTTGACGCTGGCGCCAACACTGGATAAATTGCGCGGGTAGTTCGGCGTTGCTCGTTGGGGAGTGCCAACATCGGCCGCTCCACAAGTCGCCGACCGCAGCACCAGAGCCTTGGTACCGAGGCTCGCAGCGGCCACTGGGGACTACGTTCGAACATCAAACAACAGGAGTCAGTTCGACATGTCGAAATTCTCTCGCAAGACCAACCTGGCATTGGCAGTGGCAGCGGCCTTTGCCTTTGCCGCGCCGGCCATGGCGGCGTCTGTGAACAATGGCACCGCAGGAACTCCGTACAGCTACAACGTGGGTGATACGGATTTGTCCGCCGCCATGTCGCTCGGTTCGGACCTCGGCATCGCCATCGCCCCCTCCGACCAGATCATCGGCCGCACCACCGGCTTCGCGCTGAAGATCACCCTGCCCGCGGGCGTGAAGTGGGGTGCCAACCCGACCGTGACCGCCGGCTCCGCCCTGGTCGGCGGCTGGACCCCGGCCATCGCCACCGGCACCGGCAACGGCCAGAACGTCATCGTGGTGACCTTCTCGCCCACCACCGCCGCCAGCACCGTCGGCGCCGGCCAGTTGGTGGACCTCACCGCCATGGCGCTCACGGGCGTGACGGCCTCGGTGACCGCCGCGATCCAGGTGTACGACCCGGTTACCACCAACAACATCCTCAACCCGATGACGGTCAACCTGCTGAGCGGCGTCAATGCGCTGCAGTACAAGGTTGACACGACGGCGTGGCCGATCTACGAGCAGAAGATCGACGTCGGCTCCAACAACTTCCCCAGCCGTACCCACTTCGCGACCTATGGCTCGGTCAACAGCAACAATGACCACCTGTGGTTCGATGCAGGCCGGGTGATCATCACCAATCCTCCGGGCGCGCCGATTGCCCCGGTCTTCAACGGAGCCGGTGGTGCGTTCGTGTGGGGTACCGACAGCTTCAGCACCGGCGATACGGCTGATCTGGTCTTGACCGGCAACTTCTCGACCTTCGCCGCGACCGGTGGCGCCATTTACCTCAGCGCTACTGGTCCCCAATGTCAGGCCACGGTTCCGGCTGGCGCCAATACCGCCACCATCAACGCCGCAGGCAGCAGCGCCGATTTTGGCGACCTGCCGTTCGCCAGCGTGGCGAATTACTACATCTGCTTCATCGCCCCGGGTGGTGCGGTCACCATCAACCCGACCACGATCAACACCACGCTCACGGCGACCCGCAAGCAGACCGGCAACACCGACAGCGGCACTGCGCCGGCTCAGACCATGTCGTACAACGGCCCGGTGCAGACCGCGTTCACCTTCAACCCGGCCAGCAACAGCAACCAGGAAAGCTTCCTGCGCATCAGCAACACCAGCGGTCAGGCAGGCCAGATCTCGATTACCGCGGTGGACGACAGCGGCCATGCGGCGGGTCCGGTGACCTTCACCCTGGGTGCCGCGCAGTCGATCCAGTTAAGCTCGAGCGACCTCGAGAACGGCAATGCCGCCAAGGGCCTGACCGGTTCGTTCGGTCATGGCACCGGCAAGTGGATCGTCACGGTGGTCGGCCAGATCGGCAGCATGGAAGTGACCAACCTGAACCGCAACAACGGTTCGGGCACGCTGAACAACCTCGGCAACCCGGTCACGTTGCATGGTCAAGAACAGTACACCCCGGACGTCATTCCGCAGGGTCACTGATATCCTGTTGTGCGGTTCCTCACGGAACCGGAAACCTTCAACGGGCGACCTTTGGGTCGCCCGTTTTTTGTCGCGACCACGGTCGCTCCTACGATGAATGGGGTGTCATTGCGGCCACAATGAAACGGTCGTAGGAGCTTGCGTGCAGGCGACCGTTGCGGCACTCACCGACACCCTGCCGGGACGTACGCTGACGGACTCATCGCACTTGTCGCGCGAACATGCCGGCATGACGCACTCGCAAGGACACAAGGCGTTGCGCAAGGGACGCGGTTCCGAACGCGGGCGCATCTATCACGTCACCTTCGCGACGGTGAACCGCACACCATGGTTTCATGACCCTGCGACAGCCATGGCGGCCTGCCGGACATTCGCTCCGTCGATTGCCGCCGCAGATGCGGAATGGATGTGCTGGGTACTGATGCCGGATCACTTTCATGGCCTGTTGCGTCTGCACGGCTCGCAGGATCTTTCACGCTGTGTGCAGCGGCTGAAGGGTCGCGCTACCGTTGCTTGTCACGCCGCGCTCGGCAGGCAGGCCGCCATCTGGGCGCGTGGTTTCCACGACCACGCAATGCGCCGGGACGAAGATGTATGGGCCGCTGCGCGCTATATCGTCGCCAATCCGGAACGTGCCGGCCTGGTCGCCGATGCGATGCAATATCCGTATTGGAACGCCGAATGGCTGTGATGAATATGCCAGTCGCGACCACGGTCGCTCCTACGATGAGGTCTTGCGACCACGATGAAGTGGTCGTAGGAGCCTGCGTGCAGCGACTTTGTGGGGGCGACATGGGTCGCGACCACGGTCGCTCCTACGGTGAAGCAATGATTGTCGTAGCCCCCAGCAACGGCCGGCGCCGGGCGTCGGGTCGCTCCTACGATGAGGTCGTGCGACCACGATGAAACGGTCGTAGGAGCCTGCGTGCAGGCGACGGTCCATGCGGCATGTTGGAGAGCATCGCGTCGCGACCACGGTCGCTCCTGCGATGAATGGGATGTCATTGCGGCCACAATGAAATGGCCGTAGGAGCCTGCGTGCAGGCGACATGAGTCACGACCGCGGTCAAAGGGTTGTAGGAGCCTGCGTGCAGGCGACATGAGTCACGACCGCGGTCAAAGGGTTGTAGGAGCCTGCGTGCAGGCGACTATCCACTCAGCGCGTCAAACCCGCAGCGCGCAGCCGCGCGCGCAAACCATCCAGCTTGTGTCCGTAACGTGCCGCGCGGGCCGTATCGCCGCGCAACGGCTGGCGGACCTGCGCGGCGCTGGGCGCGCTCATCACGGTACGCGAGGTCGCATGGAACGCGAGGCAAGCCGGATCGAACGTGAGCCCGCAAAAATCCAGCAGCCGGCGGATGGTCGGTTCGGGTTGCGCCACCAGCGTCTCGTATTCCAGCTCCATCACGCGCTCGGGGTACTGCTGCAGCCACAGGCGGGTCAGCCGCATGAAGTCGATGCAGTAGTCCGCCATGTCGTCGAGGTCATTCGAATAGCTGGCGTCGCTCGCGAGCATCTGCCGGAAGATGGCCAGACAGGTTTCCACCGGATCGCGCCGCACGATCACGAAGCGCGCGGCCGGCAGCATCGCCAGCGCGGTGCCGAGCAGGTACCACGTGATCAGGTTCTTGTCGGTGAAACGCGGCTTGTGCTCCCGCCAGCGGGCGGTACGCGCGAGGTAATCCCCGCCCAGGCGTTGCCAGTCGGCGGCCGTTGCCGACGGAATCCAGAGTGGAAAGTCCTCGGGGCGGCGCCGGGTTTCCTCATTCACCACATTCGCGAGGTCCGCGATCTCGTTGGCGCCCTCGACCTCGGGGTGCGAAACGAGGATCTGTTCGACCAGGGTCGAGCCCGAGCGCGGCAGGCTGACGATGAAGATCACTTCGCGTCCGCGCTGCGGATCGGTGGGCGCCGGTGGTGACCAGCGTTCAAATGCGCGCAGGATGGCATCGACCCTGGCGTGGTCCTTGGCGGCGTCCCACTGGCCCTGTTGGCGTTGCAGCGCGTTGACCGCGCTGAAGACGTCGAAGGCTTCGTCGTAGTTGCCCTGGTCTTCGAGCGACTTGGCCAGCGCGAAGCCCAAATGGATGCGCGTGACGGGCGGCAGGTCGTCGCGCGCGTAGGCGCGGCGCAGTTGCGCAACGTCGTCCGCCGTGAAGCGGAGCGTGTTGAGGTTGGCCAGCCCGAACCAGGCATCGGCAGTGGCCGGCTCGCGCTGCAGGACCTGGCGGTAGCCCTGCACCGCCGCGTCGATCTCGCCGCGGTTGACCTGTGCGCGCGCCAGCGCAAGCTGCGCCGGCGTGTGCGTGGGATCGGCGCGCACCGCCTGCTGCAGCGCCGCCAGCGCTTCGTCGGTGCGCGCCTGGCGCCGCAGCGCTTCACCGAGGTTGAACCAGGCCAGCGCGGAGTCCGGTTCCAACTCGGCGGCCCGCTGCAAATGCGTGATGGCGCCATCGACCTCGCCGTACTCGAACAGGGTGATGCCGATCAGGATGTGCAACTGCGCGTCATCCGGGCGCGACGGCAGCACTTGCCGGAAGCAGGCGATGGCCGTCGGGTAGTCCCGTTCGCGCTGTGCCGCGATGCCGGTCAAGCGTATGGCTTCGAGATTGCCCGGTGCCAGCGCCAGCACCTTGGCCAGGGTGCGGCCCGCCGCAGCCGGCTGGCCGCTGTTGAGTTCATCGGCGGCCCGCTGGAGCAGTCCCTGCACGGCGGGCGGCAATGGAGTCGGTTTGAGGCTGGCTGTGGCCATGGGGTCGCTCGCTCGCAGCGTGGACAATAACTGGGCAACGGAATGCGGACTTGCGATCGTCTCACGAAAAGCGTTCGTCCGCGACCGCGGCAACAGTTGTCGCCGCGACCACGGTTGTCCCTATGAAGAGCGTTTGTAGGAGCGTGCGTGCAGGCGACCATCGGGTGATGACCTGTCGCGACCACGGTCGCTCCTACGAAGAGCGTTTGTAGGAGCCTGCGTGCAGGCGACTATCACGTGGTGCAGGAACGCTGGTCGCGACCACGGTCGCTCCTACGGTGAAGCAATGGTTGTCGCAGCCCACGGCATCGGCCGGCGCCGTGCGCCGGATCGTTCCTGCGTAGGAGCCTGCGTGCAGGCGACCATCGGGTGATGACCTGTCGCGACCACGGTCGCTCCTACGGTAGGAGGGCCGGAAGGCCCGACCGCGGAAGCTCCGATGCGGCGTCACGCACGCTTGAATGTGGCAGATATCTTGTACGGGTGTAGACTGCGCGCGTTGCGTACGTGTAGGGCTGCCGTTGCAAAGGCAGGGTCGTGGCGGGTGATGGCCACGTTGGCACCATTCGAACTTTGGGGAACAAGAAGATGAGAACTTGCAGCAAGACCTCGCTGGCGTTGGCGGTGGCGTGCGCCTTCACCGTTCCGTCCGCGCTGGCGGCGACCGTGAGTCAATATTTCGCGCCGACGAAGCCGTTTGCGTATTACGTGGCGGACGTCGACGTCCTGCCGGCGAACCCCGTCGGGCTTTACGCGCCCTTCCAGGTCAACATCGAACCGTCCGACCAGATCATCGGCCGCACCACCGGTTTTTCCCTGCGCTTCGCGCTGCCGGCCGGCGTCAAGTTCAGCAATCTTGTACCCGGTACTTTCTTTGCGGGAACCGCCTTGCCCGCGGGCTGGACGGTGGCCGTGGCATCGGGTACCGGCAACGGCCAGAACGTGGCGATCTTCACCTTCTCGCCGGGTGCGGGCTCGACCGGGATCGTGGCGGGTTCGTTGTTCGCCGCATCTGGTTTCACGCTCACGGGCGTGACGGGCACGGTGAACGCCACCCTGCAATTCTTCGACCCGGTCACCACCGCAGACATCCTCAACCCCATGCAGTTCGCGCTGATCACGGTGAGCGATCCGTTGCAGTACTCGATCCACATCGCGAACCCCAACCAGAAGATCGACGTCGGCTCCGACCATGGCCCCAGCCGTACCCTGTTTGCACCGGGCGGTTCGGTCAACAGCAACAACGACACCACGTCGTTCAATGCGGGCACCGTGCAGATTGTCGACGTACCCGTTCCACCGTCGGACAGCTATTACCCATTCTTCGTGAGCAGTGTTCCTGCCGTCTTCCAGTGGGCGAGCTACCCCAGCGCCGGCGATACGCTTGACCTTGCCTTGACCGGCAACTTCACGACCTTTGCCGCGACCGGCGGCTCCATCTACCTCGGTGCTCCCGGGCCTTGCGCCACCACGCTTCCGGCCGGCGCCCATACCGCCACAATCAATGCCGCGGGCACCAGCGCCGACTTCGGTGCGTTGCCGTATGCCAGCGTCAACAACCAGAACATCTGCTTCATCGCACCGGGCGGCACCACCACCATCAACCCGACCACGATCGTCGCCAATGTCACGGCCACCCGCACGTGGACCGGCAAGACCGACACGGGCACGGCGAACGCGTTGGCGATGACGTACAACGGCCCGGTGCAGACCGCGTTCTCCTTCAATCCGGCGACCAACACCAACCAGCAGAGCTTCCTGCGCATCAGCAACACCAGTCCCGCGGCTGGCCTGATCACGATCACCGCCGTGGACGATTCCGGTCACAAGGCGGGTCCGGTGACCTTCACCCTGGGTGCCGCGCAGTCGATCCAGCTCAGCTCGAGCGACCTCGAGAACGGCAATGCCGCCAAGGGACTGACCGGTTCGCTGGGCGCAGGTACCGGCAAGTGGATCGTCACGGTGGTCGGCCAGATCGGCAGCATGGAAGTGACCAACCTCAACCGCAACAACACCTCGGGCACGTTGAACAACCTGGGCGTGCCGGTCACCGGCCATGGCATGGAGCAGCACACCGGGGACGTCATTCCCCAGGGTCACTGACATCCTGTTGTGCGGTTCCCCAGCGGAACCGGAAACCTTCAACGGGCGGCCTTCGGGTCGCCCGTTTTTTGTTGCGACCACGGTGAATGGGTCGTAGGAGCCTGCGTGCAGGCGACCATCGGGTGATGGCCGGTCGCGACCACGGTCGCTCCTACGGTGAAGCAATGGTTGTCG
>JAFEDX010000089.1 GCA_018241365.1 Pseudomonadota bacterium | reverse complement strand
CTATGCCCGGAAGATCTTCCGGCGCATGACCGGCAACTTTACGTTCGTCGTCGTGACCGATCGGGATGACCTGGACGGACAGATTTATCGCAACTTCCTCAACACCGTGACCGTGACCAAGGCCGAGGCCGCGCAGCCAAAGAACAGCGAGGAACTGCGCCAATATCTCGGCCAGAATAAGCGGCTCGTGTTCACGCTGATTCAGAAATTCCGCTGGCCGGCGGGACAGCGTTATCCGATGTTGTCCGCACGCAATGACATCATCGTCATCGTCGACGAAGCCCATCGCACCCAGTACGCGGGGCTGGCGGAGAACATGCGCACCGGCCTGCCGAATGCCAACTACCTAGCTTTCACCGGCACACCGCTACTCGGCAAAACCGATAAGCAAGGCAAGACAGAAGCCTGGTTTGGCGGCTACGTTTCCGAATACAACTTCCAGCAGTCGATGGAAGACGGCGCGACCGTGCCGCTGTACTACCAGAAGCGCGTGCCGGAAGTGCTGAATCAGAACGAGAACTTGAGCGAAGAGTTCGCCGAAATACTCGAAGACGAGAATCTGGACGAGGCGCAGCAGCAGAAACTGGAAGACCGGTTCGCGAAGGAAATGGAAGTCCTCAAGCGTGACGACCGCCTCGACACGATTGCGCGCGATATCGTCGCGCACTTTCCCGGCCGTGGTTACCTAGGCAAGGGCATGGTGATCTCGGTCGACAAGTTCACCACAGTGCGCATGTACGACAAGGTGCAGGCGTTCTGGAAAGAAGAACTCAAGAATCTGACGGGACGCATCAGCCAGACCCGTGACGAGCTGGAAAAAGCACGCCTGCGCAGGCGGCTGGACTGGATGCGCCGAGTCGAGATGGCGGTAATCGTCAGCGAGGAAGCCGACGAAGACAAGAGGTTTGCTGCGCAGAAGCTCGATATCAAGCCGCATCGTGCGCGCATGAACGCGCTGGATGCGCACGGCCACGATGTCGAATACAACTTCAAGGACCCCGAGCATCCACTGCAACTGGTTTTCGTGTGCGCAATGTGGCTGACCGGCTTCGACGCGCCGACGGTGTCGACGCTGTACCTCGACAAGCCGATGAAAGACCACACGCTGATGCAGACCATCGCACGTGCGAACCGCGTGACGAGCTTCAAGATCAATGGTATCGAGAAGCGCAACGGTGAGATCGTCGACTACTTCAACGTCTTCCGCAGCATGAAACGCGCTCTGAAGGACTATGCGCAGGGAAGTGGCAGCGAAAAAGAGCCGGTACAGGATAAAGACGAGCTGCGCAAGCTGCTCGATGATGCCATCGCACAGGGACGCGAGTTTTGTCTGGCACGCGGAGTCGACCTGACAGCGATGTTGGCTCAGGAAAACGTGTTTGACAAACTCGGGCAGTTCAACGTCTTCGCCAACGCCTTGCTAGCCAATGACGAATGGCGCAAGTCATTCAACGTCTACGAGAATAGCATCAGCGCGCTGTACGAGGCCTGCAAACCCGAAATCGTCGGGCAGCCGATCAGCCGCGACGTTGCGGTGTTTCAGTACCTGCGCGGCGTCATCGAAAGCATCATCGGCGATGCCGACATCGACAAAGTTGCGCAGCGCATTGGCGAGTTGCTCGACCAAAGCGTCGTCGTAGACCCGAATTCGCATCTGAATTTGCGTCAGGGTCGGTCGGAGTACGAGATAGTCCAGCGCGGGAAAGTCTGGGACTTGAGCCGCATCGATTTCGACAAGCTGCGCAAGGAGTTCAAGGAGACGCACTACAAGAACATCGAAATCGCCGACCTGCGCGCCTTTATCCAGCACAAGTTGAACCAGATGCTCCAGCAGAACACGACGCGGGTCGCGTTCGCAGAACGGTTACAGCGGATCATCGACAACTACAACGCTGGAGGATCATCCAACGAGCAGTTTTACGAAGAGCTCGTGCAGTTCACGCGTGAGATGAAGGAAGAGGACGAGCGGCATACTCGTGAGGAGTTGAGCGAAGATGAGCTGGAGATCTTCGATCTCATCAAGAGGAACGGGCTTACTCAAGAGGAAACGAAGCGCGTGAAGCTTGCCGCGCGACACCTGTTGGAGCGCCTGCGTCAGACCAATCCGAAGGTGTTGGTGCAAGACTGGTTCAAGGACCGACGCACACAGGAAACGGTGCGTTCAACGGTTACCCAAGTCCTGGATGCCGACTTGCCGACGAGTTACGACCGCAATATCTTCAAGGAGAAGTGCGATCGGGTGTTCAATGTGGTACTTGACTATGCCATACAGGGAAGAAAGTGGGCAGCGTGAAGACAACGGACAGATCTCAGCAACAACACGGCGCGCTAGTCTGCAGTAGGCGCGCTACCAACGTGTAGCTTTTACCAGCAGAAGGGGTGGTCACCCGTAGGCCTTGAAAACGGGAAACGATTGGTGTCCGCGATTCGCGCCAGGATATGGATGATCTGTCTCACGTTTCGAGACGCCTTGCTGGTATAGGTTTTGGTGGGCGCCTTGGAGGCCGTACACTAGCCTCCGCTCAGCGACCTTTGATTTGAGGCGCAGCTGGCATAAGGGGTTGGGGCAAGCTGTTTGAACATAGGTGCCGTCCGCGGGGTGAAGGGCGTGCTACATGGGCAATCCGCAGTCGGTGCGAATCAGGGGTGATTGATGACGACTCAGCAAGTTGAAAACAATCCTCAGACTGAGCAGTCGCTTATCGACATTGCTGTCGAGAGTTGGCGTTTCTCGCGCCTGTTCGGAAAGGTCGTCAGCAAGCTCGACGCTGGTGAGTCAGGTCGTTACGCCAATCAGCTCCGCTACTTCCAAAAGAAGGTCGAGGAGACCCTCGAGTCGAATGGCCTCAAGCTCGTCAACGTCGAGGGGCAACCTTACGACCCCGGCATGGCGGCATCTGCACTGAACTTGGGCGACTTCGGCCCCGACGATGTGCTGCTGGTCGAGCAGATGTTGGAGCCGATCATCATGGGTCCGAACGGTCTGCGCAAACAAGGCACCGTAATGCTAAGGAAGGTGGAAGCATGAACTACATTGGCATCGACCTCGGCACAACCAACAGCGCCATCTGCTCGTTTGACGGAGAGAAGGTTCAGCTCTACAAGAGTCCCGAACAGTATGACGTTATGCCGTCCGCCATCTTTATCGACCGACGGGGCAACAAGTACGTCGGCTCGCGAGCTTACATGAATGCGGCACGCAACCCAGACAATGCCGCAACTTTGTTCAAGCGGCTCATGGGTACGAGCACACCAGTGAAGTTGCCGGCCGTCAATCTGACGATGACGCCGGAAGAATGCTCAGCTGAGGTGCTTCGCACTTTGTTCGGCTATTTGCCAGAAGAGATCCGAGGCGACGGCGAAACCGGCACCGTCATCACAGTACCAGCAGCATTCAATCAGATGCAGAAGGACTCGACGATGTCGGCCGCCGACAAGGCTGGCCTTGGGCGCGTTGCGTTGATGCAGGAACCTGTTGCTGCGGTGATGAGTGTTATGCGACACCGGAAGAGCGACGGCGTGTTCGTTGTCTATGATCTTGGCGGTGGCACGCTCGACATCGCCATTGCGGAAAGCATAGCCGGGCGCGTCAACCTTCTTGCCCATGGCGGCATTGCCATGTGCGGTGGGCGCGACTTCGACCGCATCCTGTTCGACAACGTCGTCAAGCCGTGGCTGCTGGAGAACTTCGATCTTCCTGAAGACCTTGCCGCGAACTCGCAGTTCAAATCCCTGCTGCGCATGGCTACATGGGCGACAGAAAAGGCAAAGATCGAGCTTTCGCAAAAAGAAGAGGCTGTGGTCAGCCTCCCCGAAACCGAGTTGGGTGTCCGTGACCAGTCAGGCGCGGAGATTTACATCGACATCGCAGTTGATCGCAAACGCTACGACGACTTGATCTCTTCGAAGGTTGAAGAGTCTATTCAGTCTGCCCGCGAAACGCTCGAGAAAGCCGGATTGAGTCCGCACGATGTCGAGCGCGTTGTGTTCGTTGGTGGCCCGACGCACTACAAACCGCTGCGCGACAAAGTTGCGTTCGAGCTTGGTATCGCGCCATCTACCGACGTGAACCCGATGACGGCGGTCGCCGAAGGTGCGGCGGTGTTCGCTGAGTCCATCGACTGGTCCTCGCAAGGTCGTGGTCGCAAGAGCGCCCGTGGCGCACTTAGCGCCGGCGGAGCGCTGGATCTCTCGTTCAACTACACCGCGCGCACGCCTGAAGCCAAGGCCAAGATCGTTGCCAAGTTATCTCGCGCCCCTGCTGGCATTGAATTCCAGATCGATAGTCTCGATACGGGCTGGTCGTCTGGTCGCGTTGCGCTGAGGGATGGCGCGAGCGTCGAACTCGGCCTGACAAAACCTGGTGACAATACCTTCAAGGTGTTCGTATTCGACTCGAATGGCGCGTCCGTTGCCTTGCGCGAAGACAAGATTGTCATCGCCCGCACTGCAGCCAGCATTGATGCTATTCCGGCATCGCACTCCATCGGAGTCGAAGCCCGCAACAAGGTCGGTGGGCGCTTGGTGTTGGACTACCTGGTGCGCGAAGGCGACCAGTTGCCCAAGAAGGGCAAGAAGACCTTCAAATCGGAAGAGTCGCTCAAAGCGGGAAGCGCCGGGTCGATCAAGTTCAAGCTGTGGGAAGGCGACGTCTCCGATCCCCATGATAACCGCTTCATTGGCGTGTTCGAGATCAGGGGAACGGATTTCGATGACGGCGTCATCACCGCTGGTGCAGAACTGATCTGCGAGTACGAAGTGCTCGACTCCGGCAACATCCAGTTGGAAGTTTCGGTGCCATCCATCAGCGGCTCGTTCAAGAGCGGTCGCAACTACTACTCCAGTCAGGAAGGCAAGATCGACTACACCAATCAGGCCAAGAAC
>JAFEDX010000088.1 GCA_018241365.1 Pseudomonadota bacterium | reverse complement strand
GGCACCGCCAGCCGCGCCAGCACCGCGCGCGTGTCGGGGCGCACGCCGCGCCACCAGGCGAAGGCTTCGGCCGCCTGCTCCACCAGCATGCCGACGCCGTCGGCCACGCGCGCGCAGCCGGCTGCCTGCGCCAGCCGCAGAAAGGGCGTCAGGCCCTTGCCGTAGACCATGTCGTAAGCCAGCGCGCCGGGCGCGAAGGCCGTGGCCGGCACGGCGGGCGCCTGCCCGCCCAGGCTGGCCGAGGTGGCGTTGATGACGACGTCGAAGGCGCCGCCCGCGGCCAGCGCGTCCAGCCCGCCGCCCTCGATCGCCACGCCGCCCAGGTGCGGCGCCAACTCGCGCGCCAGCGCCAGCGCCTTGTCGGCCGTGCGGTTGGCGACGACGATGCGCGCCGCGCCCGCCCGCGCGATGGGCCGCAGCACGCCGCGCGTGGCGCCGCCCGCGCCCAGCAGCAGCACGCGCCGCCCGCGCAGGGACAGGCCCAGGTTGTGCTCGATGTCGCGCACCAGGCCGATGCCGTCGGTGTTGTGCGCCTCGATGCGGCCGCCATCCAGGCGCAGCGTATTGGCCGCGCCGGCCAGGCGGGCGTTGTCGCTGGCCTCGTCGGCCATCTGCAGCGCCGCCAGCTTGAAGGGCAGGGTCACGTTCAGCCCGCGCCCGCCGGCGGCGCGAAAGGCCTGCACGGCGTGCGCGAAGCCCTCCGGCGCGGCGCCGCCGTCGATGGCCTCGTAGGTCATGTCCTGCCCCGTGGTCTGCGCAAACAGCCCGTGGATCAGAGGCGACTGGCTGTGGGCGATGGGGTGGCCGATGACGGCGTAACGGTCGGGCATGGGCGCGATGGTAGCGGGCCGCACCGCGGCCGGGGCTTGCAGTAGGCTACGCGCATCCGGCATGCATGAGCGAGGACACCATGCGCATCTGGCAGCAAGCGATTTCGGTTCAACACCTGGCGGCAATCAACGTGGACACCGCGGCGCAGCACTTGGGCATCGAGTTTCTGGAAGTCGGCGACAACTTCATCCGGGCGCGCGTGCCGGTGGGCGCGCACACGCGCCAGCCCTACGGCCTGCTGCACGGCGGCGTCAGCGTGGTGCTGGCCGAAACGCTGGGCTCGTGCGGCGTCGGCTATTGACCGGCTCATTGGCGATGGCGTGCTGGAAGGGCCGCCGTCAGAGTGACGGTGGACTCAAACTTCGTCCGCCTCAACCGGCTTTTCGCAACAAGGGGCTCGTTCATGGTTGCAGCAGGAGCTTGCCAAGCGTGGCGCCGCTGTCGAACAGTTCGTGCGCACGGCGCGCGTCCTTCAGCCGCATGCGGGCATGGATGGCAGGGCGGATGCGGCCTTGCGCCAACAACGGTAGCAGTTCGTACATGGCAGCGCGGCGCTTCTCGGGCGCCTCGTCGAACACGTGCATTGAAAAGAAGCGCAGGCCCAGCGAATCGCCGAACCGTTCATACATTGCAGCCGCGTACGACGGATCGGGTGGCCCCTGCAACATACCGTAGTTGACGACCAGGCCCAGCCGTGCCAGCCATTGAAAGTTGCGGCCGAACCCGGCGCCACCGACTGGGTCCAAGATCAGATCCACGCCGCGGCCGTCGGTGAGTTCCTTCACCCGTAAGCCGATATCGTCCTTCCGGTAGTCGATGCAGTGGTCCGCACCTTGGCGCAGCGCGAACTCGCGTTTGGTCGGACTGCCCGCCAGGCCGATCACCTGCTTGCCAGCCAGCTTCGCAAGCTGCACCGCGGCCGACCCAACCCCGCCCGCGGCTGCCCATACCAGCACCGACTCATAGCGGTAGCCTTTTGTGGCGCTGTTCAGTAGGTGCCAGGCGACCTGGTAGTTGGAGAGGCAGGCAGCCGCCTCCATGTCTGCGCCATCGGGTAGCCGGTACACCGCCGTCGCTGGGGCACAGGCGTATTCCGCATAGCAGTTGCCGCGCACCGGCAGCTCGCGCGCGGAGACGAACACAGGGTCATTGACTTTCAGCGTGTCCACGCCTGCGCCTACCGCCGTGACGCGGCCCGTCATCTCGATGCCGATCACTGCCGGCAGCGGCGGCATCCAATAGTACTTTCCGGTGCGCACCAGCACGTCCGGCATGCCGACGCCGATCCATTCCGCCTTGACCTGGACCTCGCCCGGGCCGGGCTGCGGCGTCGGCACTTCCACGTACTCCAGGACCTCGGGCCCGCCGGTGCGCTCAATGCGAATCGCCTTCATTTCGCCGGCTCCAGGTGGGCGCGCAGGAATTCAAGCCCTTCTTCCAGTTGCTTGCCGGCCGGATTCACGTGGCCGCCCTCGTACACGCGAAGTTCCTTGCGGCTGGTGCACAAGGCAGCGAACAGTTCCTCCTGCCCTGCCGGCGAGAAACGCTCGTCATCGCGCTTGCGCTGAAACAGCACCGGACAGCGCACATGGCGCGCCTGCGCCACCAGGCGCCTGCCGTGAGCATGGCTGGTGCCCCACATTCCCAGCAGCGCCGCGCGGATGCGCGGGTCGGCCGCACACAACGGAAGTCCATAGGCCGTTCCCATCGAGACGCCGAACCAGCCGATCACGGCCGGGTTCACTTCGGCCAATTGCACAAGGACGTCGATGGCGGCGCGCCAGTCTGCCACCATCTCCTCGATGCACGGGTTTTCGTTCCACAGTGCACGGAAGTCCTGAATCACCTTGCCGCCGTCGGTCCCGCCGTCTGCGCGGCGTGCGCCGTGGATTGGACCGTCAATCGCGGCGACCACCCAGCCCAGATCACCCACCAACGGCCGCACCACGTCCAGCACCGCGTCGGACTCTTTGTGCTGCGAGCCGCCATGGCCAACCAGCACCAGCGGGCGCCGACCTGTGTGGTCGGCCCGCGTCCAGACGACGCCAGGCACCGGCCGGCCGGCCGGATCTACTGTGAACCGGCGTTTTCGCAGCGCGCCGTCGTGGCTGTCTTCAATCCATTTCATGCTGTTTGTTCCTGTGCGCTGCACATTGGCGCAATTCCGATGCGATCAGCCTGGATGCGCTGGTCTAGGACTTCAACGCAGGCGGCAATGTTCTTCAGAGTCGGTACCGCGACACCGGTGATCTGAGCGATCTCTATCACCGCCCCAAGGATGGCCTGCCGCTCGATCGCCCGGCCGGCACGCACGTCTTGGAGCATCGAGGGCAACTGGGTAAAGTTGCCTTGGATCCGCCGCAGTTCGGCATCGGCGCTCGGGTCCGCAGGCACGCCGACCGACGCCGCCACCGCCGCCGCTTCCGCCGTCATGGCCCGAACCACTTCGACTGCGGCCGCAGATTGCGCGATGAATCCTGCAGGCGACTGTGTCAGCGCCGACAACGGGTTTCACACAAGATTCATCAGCAGCTTGGCCCACTTGGCCGCGCGGATATTCGTGGAGGTCTCGACCTGCAAGCCCGTTCCGCTCAGCAGTTGCGCGATCGTCTGCAGCCGCGTACTGGCACGGTTGTCTATCTCGCCCACGACGAGCCGGTTGATCGCCAAATGCGGAACGAACAGCCGCGCTGGCGCAGTTACCATCACTGGCCTGTAGATCACGGCGCCGACAACGGCTTCCAGATCGAAACCGGCGGTGAGTGCACCGTCCGGGTCAAGCGAGTGCAGCCGCATGCCGCGCCAAGGTGACTCGATCCGCTCGAAGTACCACCACGGCAGGCCGTTCTGGATCATCACCAGCGCGCCGCCGGGCACCAGCGCCCTCGAGATGTCTGGTGCGGCGTCCGCCAGCTGCATGGACTTGAGCGTGACGAACACCAGGTCGAAGCGATCTTGATATTCTCCCGGCGCGCAGGCATGGGGCCGTACGTGCAAGCTGCGGCCGTCAGCCCAGGCGACGTGCAGGCCTTCGGTGACTAGCGCATCCAGCGTGGTCCCGCGCGCCAGCAGCGTGATCTCGACGCCCTGGCGCGCGAGCAGCGCGCCGAGGTAACCGCCGATGGCGCCGGCGCCGTAGATCAGCACGCGCATGACGTCCTCAGTCCTGCAGCGGAATCTTGGCGTCCTTGACAATGCGCTTATACAAGGCCATGTCGTCGCGCATTTGCTGGCCCAGCTGCTCTGGCGTGCTGCCGCTCGGGATCAAGCTGAGCTCGCGAGCACGCGAGAACAACTCCGGCGCTTTCAACGCCTCATTCGCCGCCGCAGCCAGCTTGGCTATGACGGGCGCAGGCGTTCCCTTGGGTGCTGCGATGCCCTGCCACCAAGTAATGTTGAAGCCTTTGACCCCTGCTTCTTCCATCGTGGGAACATTGGGAAAATCGGGGTCGCGCTTTGAGCCAGTGGCGGCCAAGGCCTTGAGCCTGCCTTGCTGCACATACTGCTTGACGTCGCCGCCACCGAAGATGCAGTTGACTGTACCGGCCAGAACGTCTTGCAACGCCGGGGCAGCGCCGCGGTAGTGCACGTTCATGATATCCACGTGCGTGAGCGAGTTGAACAGGCCGCCCATCAAGTGGTGGCCCGTCCCCGGACCGGCAGTGGCGTTGGTCAGCTTGCCGGGATTCTTCTTTGCGTATTCAATCAGCTCGCGCACGTTGTTGGCGGGGGTCGAGGGATGGCACACCAGAACCGCGTTGTAGATGAAGGCACGCGCTACCGGCACGAAGTCCTTCTGCGGGTCGAAGGCAAGTGACTTCGACATGGCAGGCAAAGTGCCGTGCGTCACCGAGTTGGCCCATAGGAGCGTATAGCCGTCTGCCGGAGCGCTGGCCACCAGTTGCATGCCAATGCGCGTGCCCGCACCGGCGCGGTTTTCGATAACGATCTGCTGGCCGAGGATTTTCGACATCTGATCGGCGAGGATGCGCGCGCCGAGATCGGTGATGGCTCCGGCGGAGTATGGAACCACCATCTTGATCGGCCTTGCGGGATAGTCTTGAGCGGCGACGGGGAACGCGGTAGCGACAGTGGCGAGGGCGACGGCCGCACAAGCGGCGAAACGGCGAATGGTCTGCATGGAACG
>JAFEDX010000087.1 GCA_018241365.1 Pseudomonadota bacterium | reverse complement strand
CCGCGCTGCTCGGCGGCCTTCACCAGTGAAGCGGTGGACGGACCCAATGCACGCCGTTGCGCGTAGCGGATGAATTCGTCGCGTGCGGTTTGCCATTGCCAGCCATCCGGTACGCTGCCGGGTTCGCGCAGTTCCGCAGGCAACAGGGAATTCAGCAGGCGCAGCGCCAGTTCGCCCGCGGCGATGCCTTCCTCGCGCTGCTCGTACTCGTACACCACCGTATAGACGCCGGGGCTGCCGGCGTCGCGGGTCTTGCCGAAGGTCACTTCCTCGCCTGCGACGTTCTGCAGTTCGATCGCGACGTGTTCGAGCACATGGCCGAGCCAGGTGCCTTCGCCCTCGCGCATGCGCCGGATGAAGCCGCCGGGCTCGCGGTACGAGCAGCCGTGTTCGGCGAGGCCCGGCAATGCCGTGACCAGTCCGTCGATGAAAGGTGCGCCGAGTTTCGCGGTCGGCCACGCTTCCAGCGCGCCGAGATCGAGGGTCAGCCGGATGACCGGGAAGTGCGCGTACAGCGAAGGTCCGACGAAGACCGAGCGGTCGAGTATGCGCATCACGAACCCCCTTGAGGAAACCCTGGTCAACCTGATGATGATTCGTCTTTTACCGACATCATCATTCTTCCACAACCCCCGGGATCGTTGCTGCGCAATGGTCACCGCCCCCTTGACTCAGGGGGGCTTGCGCCTTGGGAGCGCGCATGATGGGTTCTTCAGAGGCTACCTTACGCGCCGCGGCGGCGCGCAACCACCGGGCGGAATCAGTGTGTGTGCTTCTTGCCAGCCAAGGCACCCGCCATGGCGACGCGGGTGTGCAGGTTAAACGTAGCACCGGCCGTCAGGATATGCACCTTGAGGCCCAGCAGGGTGACCGGCTCGTCTTCGTCCGCCTGTGCCATCGAGGAGAACTGCAGTTCGCTGGCATCGACCACCGTCACGGCGCCGGAGCCTTCGACTTCCAGCGTGTTGTCCGGGCCGATGAAGGCGGCGGTGTCTTCGTCGAGGCCGATGCCGACCTCGAACGGGTTGTAGGCGATGGCGGACAGCAGGCGGCCCAGACGGTCGCGCTGGCGGAAGTGCTGGTCGATCACGAACCGGTTGGTGAGGCCGAGACCGGGCGCCAGCCGCACGCCGTTGAAGGAGGGCGAGGCGCCTTCCTTGCCGGCGATGATCATGTGGTCCGAAAGAATGCTGGCACCCGCGCTGGTGCCGGCGACCGGAATACCTGAGGCATTGCGCTCGCGCACCAGTTTCGCGATCGGGGTGCCGCCGAGGGTGGTGGCGATGCGCAACTGGTTGCCGCCGGTGAAGAAGATGCCGCTGGCTTCGCGCAGGCGTTCCAGCCGGTTCGGTTCGGAGGCGTCGCGGCGGGTGTCGAAATCCAGCGCCGTGACCCTGGCCGCGCCGAGGTCACGGAAGATGTGCTCGTAGCGTTCGCCGGTGTCTTCCAGTTGGCTGGCGGTCGGGATCACCACGATGTCGGCCGCATCCGCGCCGCACAGTTCAACGAAGCGGCTGAGGATGGCCGGATGTCCGGTCTTGTCCTCGGCGCCGCCGATCGGCACGATCCAGCCGCGTTGAACCCCTTGAATCCTTGATGGCATGCGGTTTCCAGTGTGGCCTGACAGGCTGGCGCAGAATGTACAGGTGGGGGCGGGCGCGCACAATCGAAACCCGTTCCGGTTTCTGTCCGTCCAGGTGCGTTCAGGCGTCGGGCGTGCGGCCCTCGAACCCGCCTTTCCGCTGCAGCTTGCCGTCGTGCACATGCACGACCCCGCGCGCGATCACCAGTTCGGCATTGCCGGCTTCATCCAGCGCGACGAGGTCGGCGTCGGCGCCGATGGCAATGCGACCCTTGCCGGCCAGCCGCAACTGCCGTGCCGGATTCGCGGTGAATGCGGGCAGTGCGCGTTCCAGCGGCAGGCCGCGTGACAGCAGTTCGCGCAAGGTTTCCAGCAGCGCGCCGGATTCGCCCACGTCCATGTGCGTCAACGCGCCATCGGCGTCGAAGCAGGGCAGGCTGCCGCCGGCGTCGGAGCTGATGGTCACCAGTGCCGGATCGATGCCCGCATCCAGCGCGCGTGTCAGTGCATCGGCCGCGCTCCAGGCGTCCTCGCCGTCCTCGACCGGAAACGCCGTGATGTCGAGCGGCATGCCGCTACGTGCGAGGTCGAGCGCTTCCTCGAACAGCCCGCGCCGGCGATTCACGTGGGTGGGCTGGAACACGCGCGGCGGCAATTCGGTTTCGGCCAACGCGCGGCGCACCAGTTCGAGGCCACGCGGGCCATCGCCCATGTGCAGGTGAACAATTCCGGCCTTGCCGGTGAGCAGGCCCGCTACGCGCGCGTCCGCCGCCAACTTGACCAGTTCGTCGAACGTCGGCTGGCTGGAGCGGTGATCGCTCAAGGCAATCTCGCCGATGCCGATCAACGCTTCCACGAACACCAGGTCGTCGCGCACGCTGCCGGTCAGCGTCGCCGGTGGCAAGTGGTAGCCGCCGCAGAAACCGAATGCGGACAGGCCTTCCTCGCGCAGCGCGTATACCTGCGCCAGCAAGGCGCGCGTGCCGCGCGCGATGTCGTCGGTGCCGAGCAGTCCGATCGCGGTGGTCACGCCGGCGCTGGTGAAGCGCGACAGCCCGAGTGGCGGCACGCGCGAGCGGAAGCCTGCCTCGCCGCCGCCACCGGTGACGTGCACGTGGCCGTCGATCAGGCCGGGAATCAGGCGCCGGCCCTGCAGGTCGATGGTGGTGGCGTCGAGTGCAGCCGGCAGTTCCGGCAACGCGGATTCCAGAGCGAGGATCTTGTCGCCACCGAGCAGCAGGTCACGGGTTCCCAACGGTTCGGGTGCGAACACATCCGCATTGCGCAACAGGATCAGGTTCATCGTCACAGCGTGTGCGAGCGCATGCAGCGCGTCAAGTTGCGCATGCTGGCATATGCACTGGTCGGTACGAAATCGTCTGGATTTCACATGTTTCGTGCACACGCATGCACAGGTGAACGCATTCACGCTAGCGCGAAATCGGTACCCGCTGACGTTGAATCCAACTTGCGAACGCCATGACCAACTGGAACTTGTCGGGTGACAAGTTGCGTTCGTACGCTTGAACCAGATTCGACCCCGGCATACACCCGTGCTGCCGGCAATATGCGGCGACAAGTAGCGATTTAGGTCCGCAGCCTCCAATCTGTCCGCACAAGGCCAAGTCGCTCGCGAGATACCACGCGGCTTCAAGGTCGATCAGGCCGAACTGTCGATCCGCGCCTGGTGCGACATCATTGAATGGGAATCGATGGGTTGACAACAGAAACACACCCGCCTCAGCCAGAGATGTCTTGTTCCATCCGTTGGCTATCGTCTCGTTCGCAGCCGCCAGCGCGGCTTGATCGCCCAGGCGAACCAATGCCGATGCAGCAGAATGTTGCTTCGGCGGGTGAAGCTTGAACCTTTTCCTGTTGAAACCCTGGCACAGGTCGACCACTTGTTCGATGGCCCAGACACGCGTCGGATCGCCGTTGCGTGAATCGAGACTGCCATAAGCATCAATGTTCTCGTTGCACACCCAGTCGGCTTCGTTGGCGAGCGCAGCGACCCTGCCGTCATGGTCGCCGTAGCGCGCAATACCTTCACGCATGGCCATGTTCAGCGATTGCCCCATCTCGAGCGACCGCGCCATCACGGATTGTTTGGCCGGATCAGACAGTGTCTTGATGTTGAGTGGCGGCGGATGGATGGCTTGAGGTCGAGCTGCTATCGGCTGACTTGCTGACGCGTCCGACCTATGCGGTGCACTGCTGGCGACGGCGCGTGGCGATGATGCATCGTCTGCGGCAGACCTTGGGAGCAACGCCCAAGCGGAGAAGATTCCCGCTGCGCCCGCGGCCATGACCAGCAATATCGCGTTGTGTAGGCGCATATATCAAACTCCCGGGCGTTGCGGCGAGCTTGGCACTGCAGGCTGTGCGTCAACGACCAAGTGTGCAGACAGTGGTTGATGGATTTGAATCATCCGGCTCCGCTTCTGTCAGTTTGCGGTAGTCGCGCGGGGTCATCCCGGTGCTGGCCTTGAACTGGCGGGCAAACGCGCTCTGGTCCACGAAGCCGCAGGCCTGTCCGATCGCCGCAATGCTGTCGTCGCCTTGCAGCAAGCCTATCGCGGCGTCGATCCGCACCCTGGTGAGCATCTGTTGCGGGGTGAGCTGGAACACGCGCTGGAAATAGCGTTCCAGTTGCGCGACCGACATCCCGACCATGCCGGCAAGGTGCGTGATGCGGATGAGTTCGCCGTAGTGCGCCTGGATATGTTCCAGCACCTGGCGCACGCGGTCGTAGGCCGGGTGTTGGCCGTCGGGCTGGCCGAGGTCGCGCGAAATCCCGATCACGCCGTCGATGCCGTGCGATGTCCGCAAGGGGCGCTTGAGTGTGATGCACCAGCCGGCGGCACGATTGTTGAAGATGTGCACTTCGAGCTGGCGTTCGATGGTTTCACCGCGCAGCACGCGCTGGTCCTGCGCGGCGTAGCTGCGCCCGAGCGAGGCGGGGAACAGTTCGGTCGCGGATTTGCCGATCAGGTCGGCGCGCGATTCGAGGCCGAGCCGCCGCACCAGCGTGAGGTTGGCGTGGGTGTAGCGCCCGGCGCCGTCCTTGACGAAGAACACCACGTCGGGAAGAGCATCGAACAGCGGGACCAGGTCGTCGATGGCAACTTCGGTGTGCATGGTTGTTGCTCGCATGCGTGCTCGGCACGGACCGTGGCCGACACATCGCCCAGAGATCGCCATTATGCAGAGTTCCGCATCCGCGGTCGGCAAGCCCGCCTAGATTCCCGCCGTAGATTCGACGAGGATGCTCGCCATGCACAGCCTCGACTTCATCGATTCCCACACGGGTGGCGAACCGACCCGCGTGATCACCGCGGGTTTCCCCGACCTCGGCGCCGGCAGCATGGCCGAGCGCCTGCAACGCTTCCGCGTGCAACATGACCGCTGGCGCCGCGCCATCGTGCTGGAGCCGCGCGG
>JAFEDX010000086.1 GCA_018241365.1 Pseudomonadota bacterium | reverse complement strand
TCGTCAGGATGCTCGCGCACGAGTCCGGCATAAAGCACGAGGGCGGGTTCGTAATCACCCACCCGGCACAACACCGCGGCCTTGAGGTTCAGGCACCCGGCGTGCGCGGGCTCCACGGACAGCACGCGGTCGATTTCGGCCAGGGCCGCTTGTGGCCGGTTGCTGCGATGCAGGATCAGCGCGTGGTTCCAGCGTGCCTCCAGGAAATCCGGCGCAAGTTCCAGGCAACGCTCCAGCAGGAGCAGCGCGTCTTCGTTGCGCTCCAGCCGCGCGGCGACTTCGGCCAACATGCGCATCGCCACGACGTCGGTTGGCGCCTCCTTCAAACGCGTACGCAACATCGCTTCTGCTTGCGGGATGCGGTTCGCGACCATCGCGTCAGCTGCCGCCAGCAACTCGCGGTCGCGCGCGGAATGTTGCACATGGTGCGCATACGCCGCGTGCGCGGCTTCGGGATCACCCGCCGCGGTCAGCGCGTCACCCAGTGTCCGCCACGCCTGCGGCAGGTCCGGCTCGATCTTCACCGCGCGTTGCAGCGCAGCGACAGCCTCGTGGTCGCGCCCGGCCCGATGCAGCACCTGGCCGAGCTCGAACCGGATCCCGGCATGCTTCGGAAAATCCCGCGCGAGTGGTTCGAGCAGAACCAGCGCACCGGCAAGATCTCCCTGCTGCGAACGCGCCGTCGCCAGCAGCCGCAGCGCAGGCGGATGCCCGGGAACCACCCGCAAAACTTCATGAAGCTGCTCGGCCGCCAGTGCCGGATCGGATTCCAACAGCCGCTGCGCGTGCGCCAACGCCTCCGACAGCGAACCCGTGCCTGGCACAACCCCGGCCGCGGCGCGTGGCCGTGCTGATTCCGGCGGGTTCATCGGTGCGGCATCAACACTCGACATGGTGCGCATGGCAGTCACATCGTGGCGGCTGGCGGAGTCTAACAGCAAAAGAAACCGGCTCCGCAAGCCGCATGTGCCTGCGCGTCGGTGCGCCAACGCGGCACCCAACGCGCGCCAGGACGGCGCCAGCCGCAGCGCATGGACACCCCGCAAGACACCGCCTAGACTCCAGCGGCACGGCGTCACGCACGGATTGCAGGGGCACCCGACGGCCGCCTGTCCACTCGAACGGTCCATTCCGCCATGTCATCCGAAACCGTGATCCAGGATCTCGCGCACGCGCGCGCCATGTCCCCGCACTACTACTCCGGCGCGGCCACGCTGGAAACCGAACGGCACGCGGTGTTCGCGCGCAGCTGGCAGCTGGTGGCGCACCGCGACCAGCTGGCCGAAGCAGGCGACCACGTGGTCGGCCAGATCGCTGGTGTACCGGTGCTGCTGGTGCGCGGCCAGGACGGCGTGCTGCGCGGCTTCCCCAACATCTGCCGTCACCGCGGCGGCCCGCTGGCGCTGTGCAACGGCAAGGGCCTGAAGAACCTGTGCTGCAAATACCACGGCTGGACGTACAACCTGGACGGGCAACTGCGCGCGGCGACCGAGATGCAGGATGCGCAGGATTTCAACGTCGCGGACATCCACCTGCCGCCGCTGGCGGTGCACGAATGGCAGGGGCTGGTGTTTGTGGCACTGGACGCGGGCGCGCCGCCCTTCGACGAGGTGTACGGCGGCATCGTCGAGCGCATCGCGCCCATCGACCTTGGGGCCATGCGCTCCTTCCGCCAGATCAACTACGAAATGGACTGCAACTGGAAGATCTACGTCGAGAACTACGTCGAGGGCTACCACCTGCCCCACGTGCATCCGGGCCTGTCCAAGGCGCTCGACTACCGCAACTACCGCACCGAACTGTTCACGTGGTATTCGCTGCAGACCTCGCCGCTGCGCGACAGCGGCGTCGGTTACGGCAGTGGCGAGGCGTTCTATTACTTCATCTACCCGAACGTGATGCTCAACATCGTGCCCGGCCGGCTGCAGACCAACGTGATCCTGCCGCTGGGTCCGGATCGGTGCCGCGTGGTGTTCGACTACTACTACACGCAGGACGAACACACACAGTCGCGCATCAGCGGCGACCAGTCCTTCAGTGACGAGGTGCAGGCCGAAGACGCCGGCATCTGCGAAGCCGTGCAGAAGGGCTTGGCCTCGGGTTTCTACTCGCCCGGCCGCCTGAACCCCAAGCGCGAAAGCGGCGTCTGGCATTTCCAGAACCTGATGCGCGCCGCATACGCCCACGCGGCTTCCGGGGCGGCGTAGCCACGGCGACGCTGGAGTGGGCATGCGCGACCCGCGTTACGACATCCTGTTCACCCCGGTGCGGATCGGCCCGGTCACGGCGAAGAACCGGTTCTTCCAGGTCGCGCACTGCAACGGCATGGGCCACGCGATGCCGCTGGCGCACGCCGCCATGCGCGAGGTCAAGGCCGAGGGCGGCTGGGCGGTGGTGACGACCGAAGAGTGCGAAATCCACCCCAGCAGCGACATCACGCCCTACGTCGAAGCGCGGCTGTGGGACGACCGCGACATCCCCGCGCTGGCGTTGATGTGCGACAAGGTGCACGCACACGGCGCGCTGGCCGCGGTGGAGCTGACCCACAACGGTCCGGTCGCGTCCAACCTGTATTCGCGCGAGGTGTTGCTGGCGCCCTCGCACCAGCCCGCGAAGTACGGCTATCCGTCGCAGGCGCGCGCGATGACGCTGACCGACATCCGCAATTACCGCCGCTGGCACCGCGAGGCCGCGCTGCGCGGCAAGCGCGCCGGCATGGACATCATCTACGTGTACGCGGCGCACGACATCTCGCTGGCGATGCATTTCCTCGAACGTCGCCGCAACCAGCGCACCGACCAGTACGGCGGCTCGCTGGAAAACCGCGTACGCCTGCTGCGCGAACTGCTGCAGGACACGAAGGACGCGGTGGGCGACCGTTGCGCCGTGGCGGTGCGCTTCGCGACCGAGGAGTTCCTTGGCCCCGGCGGCATGGAATTGGCGGAAGCCGAGGACATCGTCGGCATGCTGGCCGAGATTCCCGACCTGTGGGACGTGAACGTCGCCGCGTGGTACAACGACTCGGTGCCTTCGCGTTTTGCGCAGGAAGGTGCGCAGGAACCGTTCGTTGGGTTCGTCAAAAAGCTGACCAGCAAGCCGGTCGTCGGCGTCGGCCGCTTCACCTCGCCCGATACCATGGTGTCGCAGATCAAGCGCGGCGTGCTGGACCTGATCGGCTGCGCACGCCCGTCGATCGCCGATCCGTTCCTGCCGAAGAAGATCGAGGAAGGCCGCAACGACGACATCCGCGAGTGCATCGGCTGCAACATCTGCGTGTCGGGCGACAACACGATCTCGCCCATCCGCTGCACCCAGAACCCGACGATGGGCGAAGAGTGGCGCAAGGATTGGCACCCCGAACGCATCGCGCCCGCGCGTTCTAACTCACATGTATTGGTGGTGGGCGCGGGTCCCGCAGGACTCGAAGCCGCGCGCGCGCTGGGCCAGCGCGGCTACACGGTGACCCTGGCCGAAGCACGCAAGGAACTGGGCGGACGCGTCAGCCGCGAAGCCCGCATACCCGGCCTCGCCGAATGGGCGCGCGTGCGCGACTGGCGCGTCGGCCAGATCGGCAAGCTGCCCAACGTCGAGGTCTATCGCGACTCGGCGCTCAGCGCCGCCGATGTGTTGGAATTCCAGGCCACGCACGTGGTCATCGCCACCGGCTGCCATTGGCGTCGCGACGGTTTTGGCCGCAGCAACGGATTTCCGCTGGCAGGGCTTGCCGACAACGCCCGCGTGTTCACGCCCGACGACCTGATGGATGGCCGCGTCCCGCAAGGCCGCGTAGTGGTGTTCGACGACGACGGTTTCTACTACGGCAGCGTCGCGGCCGAGCTGCTGCGCGCGCAAGGCTGCGAAGTCACGTTGGCCACGCCCGACGACCTGATCGCGCCGTGGAGCCAGCACACGCTCGGCTACCGGCACATCCGCAAGCGCATGGCCGAACTCGGCATCGTGCCGCTGGTGTCGCACAACCTCCTCGATTACCGCAACACCACGCTCACCCTGGAAGACGCGTGGAACCACGAACAACGCGCCCTCGCGTGCGATGCGCTGGTGATGGTGACTGCGCGCCTGCCCGACGACGACCTGTACCAGGCGTTGCTGCGGCGCGAACCCGAGTGGGCGGACGCCGGCATCCGTTCCGTGCGTTGCATCGGTGACGCCGAAGCCCCGGGCCTGATCGCGCACGCGGTGTACGCGGGCCATCGTTACGCACGCGAACTTGACGAACCCGCCGCCGGCGACGTGCCCTTCAAGCGGCACTTCCATACCGCACGCTCCGACGACTTGCTGCGTGATTGAAGGCACTTGGGGGCGGAAGCGAACGAATCGCGCATTGCGCTGATTTCATGCCGAAACTGTGCAGGTCCGTTGTCGCGGTTCCCCCTAATGCCCCCCCATGTGTGTTCCGTCCTCCATGCGCTGCATAAGGCGCCGCAACTTTTCTTGCCGGTCACAGGATGGCCGGGGCTTACTTGAGATCATCCGAGATGGTCGCGAACTGTTCCAGCGCGGCTTCAAGATCGGAAGCGATTTCGGCGGCGATGACGTCCGGCGGCGGCAGGTTGGCGGATTCCTCCAGTGCCTCGTCCTTCAGCCAGAAGATATCGAGGTTGAGCTTGTCGCGCTTGACCAGTTCTTCGTAGTCGAAGCACTTGAAGCGCTCGCTTTCCCTGCGGTCGTTGCGGTTCTTCGTGTTGTAGCAGGCGACGAAGTCGTCGAGGTCGCTGCGCTTCAGCGTGTTTTCCTTCAGCGTGAAGTGCACGTTGGTGCGCAGGTCGTAGATCCACAGCTTGCGCGTGTTGGCCTCGCCCTTCGGATTGGCCGGCTTGCGTTCGAAGAACAGCACGTTCGCCTTCACGCCCTGCGCGTAGAAGATGCCGGTCGGCAGGCGCAGCAGGGTGTGCACGTCGCTGTTGCGCAGCAGTTCGCGGCGCACGGTTTCGCCCGCACCACCCTCGAACAGCACGTTGTCCGGCACCACCACCGCAGCGCGGCCGTTCTGGTGCAGGATCGTCCAGATGTGCTGCACGA
>JAFEDX010000085.1 GCA_018241365.1 Pseudomonadota bacterium | reverse complement strand
CGGGAACTGCAAGGGCCTGCTGCTCGTTCACGGCTTCGCGTGGTCGTACCCGTCGAGCGCGAGCTTGTGCATGATGCGGATTTCCTCGCGCAGGGATTGCGGCGAGGCCACTTCCGCATCCGGGCCGTAGCGCAGGATGTCCATCACCAGCTCGCGCGACTGCGAATACGGCACCTTCAATTCGTAGCGGCCGTCGTCCAGCCAGCGACCTTCCTGCAGCGAATGCCAGTGCTCATCGGCGACCCAGCGCGCGGCGCGCGCGGAAAACCGGATCGTGGCCCACGCCTTGGGCGCACCGGCGAAGATGCCGTAGCTCGACGCCAGCGTGTCATCGAGTTCCTTCTCGGCACGATCGACGGCGGGCTTGTCCAGCGCCACGACCTCGCCGATGCGGTCCACCGCGAAGCTGCGCAGCGCCTCGCGATCGTGGTCCCAGGCATCGAGATACCAGTTGTCGCGATAATGCGTCAGCCGCTGCGGCGATACGTGGCGCACGCTGTCGGCGCCGGTGGTGCGCGCGCGATAGCGGAACTTCAGTTGCTGGCGCGCCAGCACCGCGCCGGCCACCGCGCGGAACACCTGCTGGTTCAGCTTGCGCGAACCCCACGGGATCACCCGGATGCGATCCAACGGCTGTTTCGCGGTGCCCGCCTGTTCGTTGAGGATCTTTTCGACGCGGGTGCGGAACGGCGCCAGCGCATCGGCCAGCACACCCGGATCGGACCGCGCGACCAGCGATTCCAACGCCATCAAGGCCGACAATTCCTCGCTGGTCAGCCACAGGCCGGGCAGTTCGAAGCGCTCGCCCTCGTCGTCGGCATACCGGAAACCCTGGCCTTCGGGATCGCTGTCCAGCGGTGCGCCCAGCGCATCGCGCAGGAACGCGATGTCGCGGTACAGCGTGGCGCGTGAGCAGCCCAGCTCCTCGCGCAGGCGTTGCACATCGACCGGCCGGCGGTGCGACTTGAAGATGCCATGCAGCTTGAGGACGCGCTCGTACTGGTGCATTTCAGGGTCTGTCAGCGCCATGCCAAGCGAGCCGCGTTGCTTCCGCAACGGCTGCCAGACGAGGCGCGCGCCACAGCGCCATGGTGGTTCCATGGCCACGGCGCGCGCTGAAGTATGGTGGCCGCTGCGGAGCAACCCTACGGGCCGAGGCCATTTGTCCGCATGGCGGCGTCATCGCTCGTCGATGTATCGACATACATCTTTCTCACTCTTCCTGGCCCTGCAGACAAATGGCCGCCGGCGCGACCGTTTGGCATGGCGTTGACAGACCCCAGCATGCCGCGTGCCGCGATTGGCGGCAAGCGCCCGGCATGGCTACCATCGTCGCCATGCCGCACGCCCATCTCGAACTGAACCGCCCCACCGGCGACGAAGTCAAAACCACCACGTGCTACATGTGCGCGTGCCGTTGCGGGATAAGAGTGCACCTGAAGAACGGCCGGGTGCGCTACATCGACGGCAATCCGCAACATCCGGTCAACCGCGGGGTGATCTGCGCCAAGGGCTCGTCCGGAATCATGCAGCACTACTCGCCGGCGCGGTTGCGCAAACCTTTGCTGCGCGTCGGCGAGCGCGGTGCGCGCGAGTTCCGCGAGATCGAATGGGGCGAGGCGTTGGCGCTTGCAACGAAGTGGCTGGGTGACATCCGCGCGCGCAATCCGGATGAACTTGCGTTCTTCACCGGCCGCGACCAGTCGCAGGCCCTGACCGGCTGGTGGGCGCAGCAGTTCGGCACGATCAACTACGCCGCGCACGGTGGCTTCTGCTCGGTCAACATGGCTGCCGCAGGCATGTACACCTTCGGCGGCTCGTTCTGGGAGTTCGGCGAGCCGGATTGGGAGCGCACGAAGTACCTGATGCTGTGGGGCGTCGCCGAGGACCACGACTCCAATCCGATCAAGCTCGGGCTCGGCAAGCTGAAGTCACGCGGCGCGAAGATCGTCGCGATCAATCCGGTGCGCACGGGCTATGCCTCGATCGCGGACGAATGGGTGCCGGTGAATCCCGGCACCGATGGTCTGCTGGCCGGCGCATTGATCCACGAATTGCTGTTGCACGATCGCGTGGATTTCGACTACCTGGTGCGTTACAGCAATGCGCATCATCTGGTGATCCAGGCTCCGGGCGCAGCGGATGACGGGCTGATTGCGCGCGATGCGGAGGGCAAGCCGTTGTGCGCGGCGCGCAAACTTGCGCAAGAACCGAACCCTCACCCCAACCCCTCTCCCGAAGGGAGAGGGGCTTCTTCCCTTCTCCCACCGGATAGAGCCGCCATCCACGGCCAAGAGCTCCGTGGTGCCCGCAGGGCGGATGAGGGTTCGGCATCGCTTTATCGCATCGCACTTGCCGATGCAACCGACATTGCGCCGCTGATCGCAGGCGAATACACACTGCCCGACGGCCGCAAGGCGGTGCCCGCGTTCCAGTTGATCGCCGAACGTTTCCTCGCCAACGACTACGCGCCGGAGAACGTCAGCGAGCGTTGCGGCGTGGACGCGGCGACGATCCGCCGGCTCGCCGCCGAACTCGCGCACGTTGCCTTCGACGAGGCGATCGAATTGCCGATCGCGTGGACGGATACCCACGGGCGCAAGCACGAATCGATGACCGGCCGTCCGGTATCCATGCATGCGATGCGCGGGATCGCCGCGCATTCCAACGGTTTCCACACCTGCCGAACGCTCCACGTGTTGCAAATGCTGCTCGGTGCGCTCGACACGCCCGGCAGCTTCCGCTACCAGCCGCCGTATCCGAAACCTGCGCCGCCGGGCAACAAGCCGGCCAAGGCGCGCAAGCCGGATGGCGCGCTGACCGGCAATCCGCTGGGCTATCCGCAATCGCCCGACGATTTGTTGGTCGATGCTGAAGGCCAGCCGCGCCGGATCGATCACGCTTTCAGCTGGGAATTCCCGCTGGCCGCGCACGGACTGCTGCAATCGGTGATCCGCAACGCGGCGGATGCGAACCCGACGAAGATCGACACCTTGTTCCTGTTCATGGCCAACATGGGCTGGAACTCGGCGATGGATACCAGCGAAACACGCCGCCTGCTGCGTGCGAAGGACGCATCGGGTAATTACCGGATCCCGCACATCATCTACGCCGACGCCTACGACTCCGAAACCGTGGCGTTTGCCGACCTGGTGCTGCCGGACACGACGTATCTGGAACGCCACGACTGCATCAGCCTGCTGGATCGCCCGATCAGTGACGCAGACTGCGTGGCCGATGCGATCCGCCAGCCGGTGGTGCAACCCGACCGCGACGTGCGCCCGTTCCAGGACGTGCTGCTGGATCTCGGTGCGCGGTTGAAATTGCCGAACATGGCCGATGCCGACGGCAAGCCCGTCTACCAGAGCTACGCCGACTACATGGTGCGTCACGAACGCGCGCCGGGCGTGGGTTTGCTGGTGGGCTGGCGCGGCGCGGACGGATCTCAGGCCGGCAAGGGCGCGCCGAATCCCGACCAGCTGCAACGCTACATCGAGCACGGCTGTTTCTTCGAGGCGCGCGTGCCGGAAGCTGGTGCGTATTACCGGATGGCCAATCGCGACTATCTGCAATGGGCGCAGCCCATGGGCTTCGTGGGCTCGACCGAACCGGTCACCATGCAGTTGTATTGCGAGGTACTGCAGCGTTTTCGCCTCGCGGCACGGGGGCACGGCACGGTGCAGCCGCCGGAATCCGAACGCGCGCGCGTTGAGCGGTATTTCGATCCGGTGCCTTTTTGGTATTCGTCGCGAAGCGACGCTGATTTCCTTCTCCCCCCGGGAGAGGGAAGCGCGCACAGCGCGCTGGGTGAGGGTACGGCGCCGTACCAACGCCTCGATGACAACGGACCCTCATCCGGCGCTTTGCACCCCCTTCTCCCGGGGGGAGAAGGGAAAGGCAGCTACCCGCTTTCCGCCATCACCCAGCGGCCGATGTTCATGTACCACGCATGGGGTTCACAGAACCGCTGGCTACGCCAGATCGCGGCACGCAATTATTTGTACGTGCACCCGGCAACCTTGGCTGCACACTCGCTGCGCGACGACGATTGGGCGTGGATCGCATCGCGGCGCGGGCGCATCCGCGTGCAGGTGCGCGCACACGCCGGCTGCGCGCCAGGCACGGTGTGGACCTGGAACGCGGTCGGCAAGAAGCGGGGTGCCTGGGCCCTCGGCGGCAACGCGCCGGAGTTCGTGGATGGATTCCTGTTGAACCATCTGATCGGAGAGCGCGCAGACGACGCACGCTACGGCAACGGCGATCCGGTGACGGGCCAGGCCGCATGGTTTGATCTGAAGGTCAGGCTGGAACACGATCCGGAACCGCGCGTGGCGGGCCATCGGATCGAACTGGCCGAAACGTGACGACGCGCCGCACGGCAGGCAGCCATGTGCCGACAACGCCATGCTTGACCGTACCCATGGCAGGCACGGCACAATCGGCATGCCGATGACGGGGGTCACGGCGCGCACGCCGCCGCCGGCAGACATTCGGGGGGACATGACAGTGCCACAGCCGTCCGCAGTGACCGACATCCGGCCATGACCTGGCAGGCCTGGGCCACCGCCGCGATCATCCTCATCGCGATGGCGCTGTTCGCCAGCGAGAAGATCCGCGTGGACGTGGTCGCGCTGATCACGCTGGCGCTGCTGGTCGCGCTGGGCATCGTCAGCCCGGAACAGGCGCTTTCCGGCTTCAGCAACGAGGCCACCGTGACGGTCGCGGCGATGTTCGCGTTGTCGATCGGCATCGAACGCTCGGGCGCGCTCGAACCCGTGATCGGACTGCTGACGAAAATCCGCCAGCCGTGGCTGTTGTCGCTCGGCATCATGCTGGTGATCGCGCCGCTGGGCGCCTTCATCAAGAACGTCGCGCTGGTCGCGACTTTCCTGCCGCTGGCGCTGAGGGTATGCCAGCGCACCGGCACCTCGCCCGCGCGGGTGCTGATGCCGATGGCGTTCGCCGCGCAGATGGGCGGGGTGTGCACCCTGATCGGCACGTCGTCCAATCTGCTGGTGGATTCGCTGGCGCAGAAGCAGGGGCTGGCGCCATTCGGGATCTTCGAGTTCACCC
>JAFEDX010000084.1 GCA_018241365.1 Pseudomonadota bacterium | reverse complement strand
GTTGGCAGGACTGCCAACGCGAACGCCGAAGGCGGCCCCCAGGGCGAGCGCCAAGGATTGCGCGAGTCAATCCATCCTCCGCGGGCGCGAAGATCAATGCTGGATTCCGGATCGCGCTGCGCGCGTCCGGAATGACGACAGGGTGTGTTGTCGCATCCGGAATGACGACAGGGTGGGATCATGACGATGCTTCGCAATGACGAGCATCGCAGGTTGCGCGGGGAACGCTGGCTGGGCAGGTAATCGCTTCCCTGCGGGAACCGCAGGCAAATAAAAACCGGACGGCTTGCGCCGTCCGGTTGGAGTCGCGCCGCAGGAGGGAGGGGGATCTCCGCCGCGCGTACTTTCTTTTCGATACCTCGCGGGAGGTATCTCCTGATTCCTTGCGGGATCAGCGCGCCTTCTTGGCGGGCGCGGCAGCGGCGTCATTGGCCGCCTTGAGGCTGTTGCGGGTCAGGTCGCCGAACTGCTCGGCGGTCTTCTGCGCGATGCCCAGGATTTCCTGGTTCGCGGCGTAGGCGGCTTCGACGCTGTTGCGCGCGAAGTCGAGGCCCTTCGGCCACAGCGCGGTCACGTCCTGGATTTCGCGGGCTTCCATCGAATCGGCAACGAATGCCAGGTTCGACTTGGCCTGCGCTTCCAGCGCCTTGACCTGCAGGGTCTGGATTTCGGCGATGCCCTTCAGCGCGGTGATCTGCGCCTTGTAGGCCTGCTCGGCGAACTGCTTGCCGAGGTCGAGCGACTGCTTCTGGATTTGGCTGTACATGGTGTGTGTCCTCGTGGCAGGGTTGGCTTGGAACTGGCAGCTATCCTACACGGGTTCATTGTGCAGTGCAACATAATTTTCTGGCTATTTCGGTTTTGTTCATATTTATATAATTACGTCAATATGTTACGACTTTGTCTCTGCGCAACATGGATGCTGTCATGCAGCGAATCTGGGCTGTCAGAGCCCGCTCCGGGCTTGTGAAGGGGGCAGTCAGCTCGCGCCTGGATCGAAAACTGCGCTAGCCGGTGCCAGCGGGCAGCGCGTTGCCCGCGCGCCAGTCGCTGTGCGCCAGTTGCGCCAGCAACGCCGAGACCCGCGGACGGTTCTGCTTGCCGTGCACGGGCAATACCAGGGTGTCGCCGGGGCGCGCCCAGCGCAGCAACCCGAGCACCGCGTTCCACTCGTCCAGTTCGACCGCGATGCACGCTGCGGCAACGCCGCGGCCGAGCAGCTCCGCACGCAGGATCGCCGGCACATCGCCATCGGCGCGACCGCGCAGGTAACCCGGCAAATCCTTCAGCACGATGCGGTCGGGGCGCTCTTTCGCGACCACGTCCGCCAGCGCGCGGATGGCAGCGTCGGTGCGGTTGCCCGCCTGGCCCAGCAACAGTCCGACGCGCGCGCGGCGCACGCGCGCCGCGGCGGCAAGCAGCGCGTGCATGCCATCCGGGTTGTGCGCGTAGTCCACCAGCACCTCGATGCCGCCCGGCGAATAGTGTTCGAGCCGCCCGGGGTTGTCGCCGGGCGTGGCGCCGAAGGACGCCAATACTAAGCGCAAGGTGTCGGCGCCGATCCCGAGCGCGTGGGCCGCCAGCGCGGCCGCCGCAAGATTGCCGAGGTTGTAGCGGGCGGCGCCGCCGAACGTGAGCGGCAGAGCATCGGCGCCACCGAGGTCGTGCGTGGCGCCGGCTTGTTCCAGCACAAGTCGTCCCGCGCGCACGCCGCAGGTCGCGCCGCCACGCGCGCGCAGCCCAATGAGCGCCGGCGCGTCGGCATCGAGCGCGAACAACGCCGTGCGTGCCGCGTGCGCCGCCGCGTGCCGCAGCAGCAGCGCATCATCGCCGTTCAATACCAACGTGCCGCGGGTGCCGAGCGGACGCCCGACCGCCAGCTTCACGTCGGCCAGGCCGTCGAGGTCGTCGATGCCGTACTCGCCGAAATGGTCATCGCTGATGTTGGTGACGATCGCGACGTCGGCGCGCGACGGCGCGATGCCACGGCGCAGGATGCCGCCGCGCGCGGTTTCCAGGACTGCCGCGTCGATGTCCGGCTGGCGCAGCGCCAGCCGCGCGCCGGCCGGGCCGGAGTAGTCGCCGCTCGCGATGGCTTCGCCATCCACGTACACGCCGTCGGTGCAGGTGTGCACGGCGCGCCAGCCGTGCGCGCGCGCCAGCGCCGCAAGCAGCCGCGTGGTGGTGGTCTTGCCGTTGGATCCGGTGACCAGCACGATCGGCACGTCGGCAATCGCGTTCCAATCGATCGTTGCGGGCTGCGGCAGCGCGGCGGCGGGCCAACTGCGTGCGCCGCGTCCGCTGCCCAGCGTCAGCGTATCGTCATCGACAAGCATGTTGAGTTCGCGACGAGTCGCCTCGTCGGCCAGTTGGCGCAGTGCGGGATTGCGTTCCGCGCACGCACAGGCGGCCAGCGTCGCGGTCGCCGCGGATTCATCCCATGCGGCTGGAAATCCGGGCGCGTGCGGCCACTCTGCAATCGCGATGGCGTGCGCGTGCAGCGCCGACCATAGCGCCCACTCGTTCACTTCGGTCGCGGTGAACAACTGATCGAGCGGCGAGGCGAGCGCCAGCGACACGCCGTGGGCATGCGTGCGTGCGATGCTGGGTGCATCCAGCCAGCCCAGCACGGCGCGCATGCGTGCGACCCGGGCCCGCCAGTCGGCAATGACGTCCGGTGCGAGCGGCGTGGCTTCCAGCACCGCGCCGGGACCGTCGAAAAACAGGTTGCTGCCGGTCAGCCGCCGCGAATCGTCGAACGGCGGTTGCGCAATCACGGCGCTCAGTCCTCGGTCTCCCGCGACAGGTGGATGCCGCGCTCGTCGCGCACCACGTCACCCAGCATGGCGAGGCTGCTTTCCTCGAGCGCGGGTTCGACCACCGGCGCGACCGGCGCCGGTGCGGCGGACTTCACCGGCGCGCCTTCCGGGCGGAACCGGATGATCTGTTTCCACGAGCGCACCAGCGCGTCGGCGAACACCAGCAGCAGGTCGCCGGCGCGGGCCATGTGCAACGCGGCATCGATGGCCTGCTGTTCGTCGGGAATGATCGACACCGCGCCTTCGGGTACGCCCTTGGCGTGCAGCGCCTTGGCGATGATGCGCGGCACTTCGTCGCCGTCGCGGCCGCGCAGGCTGTCGTCGCGCCGGCAGATGTAGTGGTCGAAGCGGCCGGCCACGGCATCGGCGATCGCGACCAGGTCCTCGTCGCGGCGGTCGCCGGGGCCAGCGAGCACCACGATGCGGCGCCCGCCCACTTCAAGCCGTTGCGCGAGGTCGGCCATCACGCCGACCGCGTGCGCGTTGTGGCCATAGTCGAACAGCACCTTGAACGGGTGCTCGTCGAACACGTTCATGCGCCCCGGGGCCTGGAAGAACGTGGTGTCGAAGGTGCGCAGCCCCTGCCGGATCGCGTCCAGCTTGATGCCCAGCGAGAACGCCATTGCCGCCGCGAACATCGCGTTCTGCACGTTGTGGGTCGCGCGGCCTTCCAGCGTGGCCGGAATCAGGTGCGTCCACAGCAGCGGGATGTGCCCGCCCTTGTCGTACAGCGTGATCATCTGGCCGTTGACGCCGGCTTCCAGCGCGCAGGCGCGGCCGCCGGCGCGCACGTGCTCGCGCACCAGCGGGTGCGTGGCCGTCAGGGTGACGTAGCAGATCACCTTGGCCTCGGTGTAGCCGGACATCTTCAGCGCGTTCGGATCGTCGGCGTTCAGCACCGCGCAGTCCTTCGCCACTTCCACCACGATGCGCTTCACTTCGGCCAGTTGTTCGACGGTGTCGATGCCCTTCATGCCGAGATGGTCGGACTGCACGTTCAGCACCGCGCCGACGTTGACCTCGGGCACGCCCATGCCGGCGCGCAACAGGCCGCCGCGCGCGGTTTCCAGCACCGCGATGTCGATCTGCGGATCGGCCAGCACCATGCGCGCCGACACCGGCCCGGTCATGTCGCCTTCGACGGTGCGTTGGCCGTCGATGTACACGCCGTCGGTGGTGGTGAGGCCCGGCGTGAAGCCGGCCATCTTGGCGATGTGCGCCAGCATCCGCGCAGTGGTGGTCTTGCCGTTGGTGCCGGTGACCGCGGCGATCGGCACGCGCGCGGGCGCGCCGGGCGGAAACAGCATGTCGATCACCGGGCCCGCCACGTCGCGCGGCGTACCTTCGCTGGGCGCGACGTGCATGCGGAAGCCGGGCGCCGCGTTCACTTCGCAGATGCCGCCGCCGACCGACTTGTAGCTTTCCGCGATGTTGGGCGACAGGAAATCCACGCCGCCGACATCCAGCCCGACCGCGCGGATCGCGCGTACCGCCATGTCGCGGTTGTCGGGGTGGATGATGTCGGTGACGTCGGTGGCGGTGCCGCCGGTGGAAAGGTTGGCGGTCGAGCGCAGGAACACGATCCTGCCGGCCTCGGGCACCGAATCGGCGGTGAGCGCGACGCGCTCCAGCATCAGGTTGGCTTCGCGGTCGAGCTCCAGCCGCGTCAACACCTTCTCGTGGCCGACGCCGCGGCGCGGATCCTGGTTCACGATCTCGACCAGTTGCGTGATGCTGTGTTCGCCATCGCCGGTCACGTGGCCCGGCGTGCGCCGGGTCGCCGCGACCAGTTCGCCATTAACCACCAGCAGGCGATGGTCGTCGCCGGTCACGAAGGTCTCGACGATCACCGAGCGCGAATGTTCGCGCGCGGCGGTGAACCCGGCGCGCACTTCGTCGTCGCCGGTCAAATGGATGGAGATGCCGCGGCCATGGTTGCCGTTGTACGGCTTGGTGACCACCGGATAACCGATGCGCCGCGCCGCGCGTACCGCCGCGTCCGCGCTCTGCACCAGTTCCTGCTTCGGCACCGGCAAGCCCAACGCGGCGAGGATCTTGTTGGTTTCTTCCTTGTCGCTCGCGAGCTCCACCGCGATGTGCGGCGTGCGCCCGGTGATGGTTGCCTGGATGCGCTGCTGGTACTTGCCATGGCCAAGCTGCACCAGCGACTGCTCGTTCATGCGCAGCCACGGAATGCCGCGCTGCTCGGCGGCCTTCACCAGTGAAGCGGTGGACGGACCCAATGCACGCCGTTGCGCGTAGCGGATGAATTCGTCGCGTGCGGTTTGCCATT
>JAFEDX010000083.1 GCA_018241365.1 Pseudomonadota bacterium | reverse complement strand
TCGGCCTGACCGACGTCGCGCAACATGCGCGCCAGGCCTGCGATCAGGCGCGGCGCTTCGATCTTCCAGACCGTTTCGATGGTGTGGTGGACGTCGGCCGTCGTCATGACGGTCGATCACAACAGCCCCTCGACTTGTGTGCAAGCGCGGATTCAGTGCTTCGCCGTTTTTTCGCGCAGCTTCGCTGCCTTCTGGAGCACATTGGTCTCGTAATCGCGACGCTCATCGGGCGTCAGCGCGTCGCCGAAGTCCTCCAGCTCGCCCACCGGGCGCAGTTCGACTTCCTCACCGTCCTCGACACCCGGCATGCGCCTGGTCCACTCGATGGCCTCAGCCATCGAACGCACCTGCCACAGCCAGAACCCGGCGACCAGTTCCTTGGATTCCGCGAACGGCCCGTCGATCACCGTACCCAGCTTCCCTTCGAAGCGCACCCGTACGCCTTTGGAACTGGGGTGCAGGCCTTCGGCCATCAACAGCACGCCGGCCTCGACCAGCTGCTCATTGAACTTGCCCATCTCGGCCAGCAGTTCGTCGCTCGGCATCACGCCGGCTTCTGAATCCGCATTTGCCTTCACGATCACCATCACGCGCATGACGTTGCTCCCGTAACCCGGCAAGCGCCGGTTGCAAGACAGCGACGAACGATGTGCGGCGAAATCGACAACCGCCGGCAGCGATTGACCGGCATCAGGGAAGGCACGCCATGCGCGGTCCAACATGCGAAGATTGCCTGTACGCAAAGGACAATCATGTCTGCAACCGCTTCAGCAACCTTGACGCAGCCTGCCCCGCCACCCCTGCACCCCTTCCGCCCGCTGTTCTTCTGCGCGGCGCTGGCGGCGAGCCTCGGGATGCTGGCGTGGGGCGCGTTCTGGCACATGGGCTGGTTGCCGCCCACCACGCTGGATCCGCTCTCGTGGCATGCGCACGGCATGCTGTACGGCTTCGGCAGCGCGCTGGTGGGCGGATTCCTGTTGACCGCCTCGGCCAACTGGACCGGCATCGCGACGACTTCGCGCATCGGCCTGTGGCTGTTGACCGCGACCTGGGTGATCGCGCGCCTGCTCCTGCTGTCACCGCTGCCGTTCTGGCTGGGCGCGCTGTTCGATGTCGGCTACCTGTTCGGCCTGGTGTTCCTGATCGGACGCGTGCTGTGGCTGTCGCGCAACCAGCGCAATGCCTTCCTGATCGGCATCCTGCTGGTCTTCACCGGGCTGGACATCGCGTTCTACGCCGGCGCACTCGCGGGCAACCACGCGGTCACCACGCGTGCGCTGACCTGCGCGGTGGACCTGCTGATGGTGTTGATGCTGGCAATCGGCGGGCGCGTCATCCCGTTCTTCACCGGCCGCAAGCTGGCGGGCCACGTGAGCTGGACGAACAAGTACCTGATCTGGGCAGTCAACGGCGGCGGCGCACTGGTGCTTTTGTGCGACCTGGTCGGCGCACCGGCGTTCGCGCGTGGCGTGCTGATGCTGATCGTCGCGGTGTTCGCGCTGGTGCGCCTGGTCGGCTGGCGCGGCTGGCACGCCTGGCGCGATCCCATGCTGTGGGTACTGCACCTCGGCTACCTGTGGCTGGCCGTCGGGCTCCTGGTGCGCAGCCTTGCGCTGCTCGGCGTGTACGCGATGCCCGAGATCGACACCCTGCACGGCATCACCGTCGGCGCACTGGGCACCCTGTCGCTGGGGATGATGGTGCGCGTGGCGCAAGGCCACAGCGGCGTGCCGATCAAGGCCAATGCCGCATTGGCAATCATGTTCTTGCTGCCGACGGCCGCCGCCGCGGCACGGTTGTGCCACAACCAGCCGGGCGGCTGGGTCTGGGCCGCCGCACTCTGGTTCGTCGCCTACGCGGTGTACCTCATCGTCATCGGACCACTGCTGATACGCGGGCGCGTCACGGCAAGTTGACGAGTATCAAATGACGGCATAGTCGCGAACCGGACAATCCGCTCGTCCCGACGACGGAGTTGCTGCCATGTCCGCCACGCTGCCGCTGCCCGAACCCGAAAACACGCCGCTGTCCCCGTGGTGGATACGCACCATCGTTGCCGTGATGGTGATCGGCTTCGCGGTACTGATCGCGATCACCGTGCTGGGCTACAAGAAGGCGCCGCCCGTTCCCGGCAGGATCGTGGACGCACAAGGCGCCACGCTGTTCACCGGTGACGACATCCGTGCAGGCCAGGCCGTGTTCCTGCGCTACGGATTGATGGACAACGGCACGATCTGGGGCCACGGGGCTTACCTCGGCCCGGATTTTTCCGCCTCGTCACTGCACCAGATGGGGCTGGACACCGCCGACGCGCTCGCGCAGGACCAGTACCACAGGCCGTACGCCGAACTCGATGCGGTCGAGCAGGCCGGCATCGGCGCACAGGTGGCCGTCGCGCTGAAGACCAATCGCTACGACGCACCCACCGACACGCTGGAACTGACCACCGCCGAAGCGCAGGCCTGGCAGAACCAGATCGGCTACTGGACTGCTTATCTCGAAAACCCCGACGAAAACGGCGGCCTGAAACCGGGGATGATTTCCGACCCCGGCGAAATCCGGCAATTCACCGCGTTCGTGGCGTGGGCAGCGTGGGCCTCGGTGGCCAACCGGCCGGGGCACGCCTACTCCTACACCAACAACTTCCCCTACGATCCGCTGGTCGGCAACACGCCGATCGCGGGTGCGCTGTTGTGGAGCGCGTTGAGCGTCGTGGTGCTGCTGGCCGGCATCGCCGCGGTGCTGCTGCTGTTCGGCAAGTTCGATTATCTCGGCTGGGTCTCGCGCGGCCATGCCGTGCATCCGAACATCGTGCCCGGCAACCCGAGTCCCGGCCAGCGCGCGCTGGTGAAGTTCTTCGTCGCGGTCGGGCTGCTGTTCCTGTTCCAGACGCTGGTCGGCGCCGCCACCGCGCATTACCGAGCCGACCCCGGCAGCTTCTACGGCTTCCGGCTGGAGAACATTTTCCCCAGCAACCTGATGCGGACCTGGCACCTGCAAAGCGCGATCTTCTGGATCGCGACAGCCTACACCGCCGCCGCGCTGTTCCTGGGACGCAGCCTGCGCAGCGACGAACCGCGCGGTTTCGCATTGTGGGCGCACATCCTGTTCACGGCCTTCGTCGCGGTGATCGGACTCAGCATGCTCGGCCAGTGGGCCGGGCTCTCGGGATGGTTCCAGCAGGCATGGTTCTGGTTCGGCAGCCAGGGCTGGGAATACCTCGAAATCGGGCGCTTCTGGCAACTGCTGCTGATCGTGGGCCTGCTGGCGTGGTTCGGCGTGCTGTTCTGGACCGCGCGCCCCAAACACATGGCCAATCCTGAAGTACGCCCGATCGCAAGGATGTTCATGCTGTCGGCGCTGGCCATCCCGGTGTTCTACCTGCCGGCGCTGTTCTTCGGCGCGCACACCAACTACACCATCGTCGATACCTGGCGCTTCTGGATCATCCACCTGTGGGTCGAGGGCTTCTTCGAGTTCTTCGCTACCACCGTGGTCGCGCTGACGCTGTACCAGCTGGGCCTGGCGCACCGCAACGTGGCGCTGCGGGTGATTTACCTCGACGCGATCCTGTATTTCCTCGGCGGCCTGATCGGCACCGGCCACCACTGGTACTTCACCGGGCACGTGCAGTTCAACATGGCGCTGTCGGCGCTGTTCTCGGCGCTGGAAGTGGTGCCGCTGACCCTGCTGACGCTGGACGCCTGGGACTTCGTGCATACCACCCGCGGCACGGTGGACGTGGACGGCCAGCCGCGCCGCGTGCCGCACAAGTGGACGTTCTACTTCCTGATGGCGGTCGGCTTCTGGAACTTTGCGGGCGCCGGCATGTTCGGGTTCCTGATCAACCTGCCGATCGTCAGCTACTTCGAGGTCGGCACGCAGTTGACGCCCAACCACGGCCACGCCGCGATGATGGGCGTGTTCGGGATGCTGGCACTGGCGCTGCTGGTGTTCGTGTTGCGCCAGACCGCCGACGACCGCAGCTGGCCCGGTATCGAGAAGTACGTCAAGGTCGCGTTCTGGGGCACCAACATCGGCCTGGTGATGATGATCGCGATGAGCCTGTTCCCCAGCGGCATCCTGCAGATCTGGGACGTGCTGCAGCACGGCTACTGGCACGCGCGCAGCATCGACTACGTCGGCACGCCGCGCGCGCACCTGATCGAATGGCTGCGCATGCCGGGCGACCTGGTGTTCATCGTGTTCGGCTCGGTGCCGATCACGATCGCCGCGTTCAAGGCATGGCTGGGCGTGCGCAGGCAGGCGGCGACGGCCCGCTGAACCCGGGCGACGCGGCGCGGGCTGGCAACAAGCCCGCGCCGCCTTGACCACGCAGGCGACCGTCCACGGTCAGAACCAGAAGCGCAATCCCGCGACCAGCCGTGGATCGAACGCGGGTGCGCCGGCGACGCGCGCGAATCTGGCGGCGGCACCGAACCTGCGTTCGCCTTCCACGCCGACATACGGCGCGAACTGGCGCGTGAACTCGTAGCGCAGGCGCAGGCCCAGCGCGGCATCCGACAGTCCGGCGCCGACGCCGCGTTGCGGATCGTTGCGGCCGTACAGGTTCATCTCGAAACGCGGTTGCAGGATCAGCCGCTGCGTCAGCAGCAGCTCGTAGTCCGATTCGAAACGGAAGGCGCTGCGCCCCGACGGGCCGGCATAAACGGTCGCCTGCAGCTCAAACCAGTACGGCGCAAGCCCCTGGATGCCGAACGCCACCCAGTTGCGGTCCGGGCCAACCCCAGCGTCATGGCGCACGCCGAGCTGCACGTCCCAGAACGTGGCGACGGGGCGATCCCACAACGCCTCGACCCGCAAATCCTGCAAACGCCCCGCGGCGGTTTCGCCTTCGGCCTTCAGCCACAACTTGTTGGCGTCGTTGCCATACCACGCCTGCACGTCGAACGCCGCGCCATGCTCATCGCGACCGTCGAAATATTCGAGCCGATCGAAGCGCAGCATGCCGAGCGATGCATCGTCGCGCATGTCCATGCCGGTCATCGCGCCATAACGGTAGCCATCGGAATAGTCCGGGCTGCGCGGACCCGCAGGTGCCGCTTCCTGCGCCGCAGGCATGACCATGACATGCGTCGAATGCGCTGGCGGAGGCGTGGCCTGCGCCGCGTGCGCTGCCGGCGCTGCGTGTTGGGCCGCGCCGGCCTGTCTGGACGTGTGCTGCATGTGCTGTGCATCCATGCCCTGCGTCG
>JAFEDX010000082.1 GCA_018241365.1 Pseudomonadota bacterium | reverse complement strand
TCGAACTGCGAGGTGACGGCGCCTTCGGTGGTCCAGTGCCCGGAGTTGTGCACGCGCGGCGCCATCTCGTTTCCGAGCAACGTATCGCCCTTGACGAACAGCTCCAGCGCGAACACGCCGACGTAGTCGAGCTTTTCGGCAATCGCACGCGCATGCGCGAACGCCGCCGCGTGGATCGCATTGCCGATGGGCGCGGGCGCCAGACTGGCCGAGAGGATGCCATCGACGTGCCAGTTGCGCGGCAATGGCCAGGTGCGGAAATCGCCATCGCGGCTGCGTACCGCGATCACCGACACCTCGCAATCGAACGGCACGAACGCTTCCAAGATCAGGCCCACCCTGGCGGCCTGCGGACCCAACGCCGTCCATGCCGCGTCCGCGTCGGCCAGCGTCTGCAAACGGAACTGGCCCTTGCCGTCGTAGCCGAGGCGGCGCGTCTTCAGGATCGCCGGTGCGCCAATGCGCGCCAGTGCGGCGTCGAGCTCGGCACGCGTCGCCACCGCGGCGAACTCCGCGGTCGGCAAGCCACATTCGCGGAACAGGATTTTCTCGGCCACGCGATCCTGCGCGGTCGCCAGCGAACGCGCATTCGGCGCCGTCGCGGTGCGCGCGCTGAGCCATTCCGCAGTCGCGGCCGGCACGTTCTCGAAATCATAGGTTGCTGCATCGATCCCGCGCGCCCACGGGTCGAGCTGGTCGAACGCATCCCAACCCGCCTGCAGCAGCGGCGCGACCTGCCCGGCACAAGCATCGGCGACCGGATCGACGATGCGGAAACGCACGCCCAGCGGCACGCCTGCCAGCACCATCATCTGCGCGAGCTGGCCGCCGCCCAGGATCCCCAGCGTCTGCATCACGCGCGCGCCTTGCGCCCGCGCGGTTGCGGCGGTTCGACGCGCGGATCGGAATGCTCCAGCACCTGCGCGGTCTGGTCATCGCGGAACCGGTCCAGCGCGCGCGCGACCTCGTCGTCGTGCAGCGCCACGATGGCCGCGGCCAACAGGCCCGCGTTTTTTGCCCCCGCCTCGCCGATCGCGAGCGTGCCGACCGGAATGCCCGCAGGCATCTGCGCGATCGACAGCAGCGAATCCAGCCCCTTCAGCGCACGCGATTGCACCGGCACGCCCAGCACCGGCACGCGCGTCTTCGCGGCCAGCATGCCCGGCAGGTGCGCGGCGCCACCGGCACCGGCGATGATCACCTCGATGCCGCGCGGCACCGCACCCTCGGCGTAGGCGAACAGCTTGTCCGGCGTGCGATGCGCGGAAACCACCTCGACTTCGTGCGCGATGCCGAGCGACTCCAGCATCTCGGCGGCGTGCCGCATCGTTTCCCAATCCGAACGCGAACCCATGACTACCCCGACGCGGGGCGCGGCGGTCGTCTTCCGCATGGTTTCACCATCGCAAAACGGCTATTGTACGCGGCATGGACAAGCGATTGCTGGACATCCTGTGCGATCCGGTCACCAAGACCCCGGTGCGGATGCTGCGGCGTGACGAGCTGGACGCCCTGAACCGCGCCATCGCGGGCGGCAACCTCGACACCGTGGCGGGCGAGAAGATCAGCACGCCGATCGCGGCCGGCCTGATCACCACCGATCGCAAGGTGGTTTATCGCATCGAGGACGACATCCCGGTGATGCTGGCCGAAGAAGGCATCGGCACCCTGCAACTGGGCGATTTTCCCGCCTGAAACCCGTCCAAGCGGCCGATTTTTCAGGCAATTACCGTCGCCTTGTGAACCTTTTCACGGTCTGTTGCCGTCAAAACGGCATACTGGACTACCCGGCCCCCCGCGCGGGAGCGAGTTTCCGCCATGAACCCCATGCCACCCGAGCCGCACGGTGACGCCACCCCGAAAGTGGTGGGCATCGGCTCGCGCGCGACGGACAACGGCCAGGATCATGTCGGCGGCCTGCTGGTCGCCGTGCGCGAAATGACGCTCAAGGAAACCGGCAACCTGGTGGCGTCGTTGCTCGACAACGTTGACGACACCCTGTTCGACCTCGCCGAGAAGGCCGAGAGCAACGCCAGCCAGACCGAATACTTCGATGGCATGCGCGAAACCCGCAAGCGCCGTCCGCGCATCGAGCGCCTGTTCGGCGAACGCGTGACGCGCGGCTTCGCGGATTTCGCCGCCGGCCGCCAGCCGCGCGGCAGTGAAGCGCAACGCGCATTTTCCGCCAGCGGCGAATTGAGCCTGGTCGACGATCGCGAACTGGAAGAATCGCTGGCCGTCTCCAGCATGGTCGCGAAAGCCGACGCGCGCCTCGCCCCTGCGTTGATGGCGCTGAACCAGCGCATGTCGGTGCTGAGCGGCGGACGCGTCACCACCAACACCAACAACCCGCTGGGCCCGGGCGCGTTGACCGAAGCCTTCCGCGAAGCGCTGGGCGAACTCAGCGACGTCAACATACGGGTGCGCTTGATCATCCTGAAGATGTTCGAGCGCTATGTGCTGAAAGTGCTCGACGCGCTCTACCACGATGTCAACGTCCGCCTGGTGCAAGCCGGCGTGCTGCCGCAACTGCGGCATCCAACGGTGACGCACCGGCATGCTGCGGGCAGCGGGGCTGCGCCGCAACAGCCCGGGCCGCAGCCCGGAAGTGCGGCCGCCGCGGCAGCCGCGGCCGGATACGCCGGCGACGTTGCGGACGAACTGCACAGCGAGTTGATGCAGCACTTGACGGCATTGCTGGCGGGACGCCGGCAACATCTTTACGCCGACATGGCCGGCGGCTACGCGGGCCCGGGCAGCGGCGCGGCCTCGCTCAGTCCGGCCGAACTGCTCGGCGCCCTCACCCTGCTGCAGGGCGAGTCGCGTCCGTTGCCGACGCTGCCCGCCGCCACCGACACCAGTATCGCGATCGACATGGTGCAGCGCCTCAAGGACGAGCTGATGCTGCAGATCCAGCGGCTGTCCGGGCAGGCCAAGGCGCACGTGTCGGGCAGCGACGAGGACACCATCGACCTCGTCGGCATGCTGTTTGAATACATCCTGCAGGACCACACCATCCCGGCGCCGATGCAGGTGCTGCTGTCACGCCTGCAGATTCCCTACCTGAAAGTGGCGATCCTCGACCGCAGGATGTTCGCGCACGCCTCGCACCCGGCGCGCAAGCTGCTCGACCAGTTGGCCGACACCGCCAAGAGCTGGTCGGAGGAATCCGATCGCGACCACCGCCTGTTCGAGAAGGTGAAAGGCGTGGTCGAAACCCTGCTGCAGGATTTCGACGACGACATCGGCGTGTTCGAGCGGCAACTCACCGACTTCACCCAGTTCGTCGAACAAAACCGCAAGCGCGCGGAGCTGGCCGAAAGCCGCGCCACCGAAGCCGCGCGCGGCCGCGAACGCCTGCAGAACGCGCGCCGCCGCGCCGCGCAGGAAATCCTTTCGCGCATCGACGGCCGCAACCTGCCAACCCTGCTGCGCGGCGTGCTGACGCGGCCGTGGGCCAACTACCTGGTGCTGATCGTGCTGCGCCAGGGCGTCGAGTCTTCCGAGTTCCGCGCCGCCGTGCATTTCGTGGACGATTTCATCGCCACCGCCGAGGTTCCGCAAGGCGATGCCGCGCGCACGCAATACCGCAATGCGCTCGCCTCGATCGAGAAACACCTGCGCGGCGGCCTCGCCACCGTCGCCTTCCAGGAACCCGACATCGACCGCCTGCTGGCCGAACTGTGGAAGTTCTGGCGCCAGCAGCTCGGCGAATCGGCGCCTGCCGCGCCGGCCGAGCCGCCGGTTGATCCCGCCATCGTGCTCGGCGTCAATGCCGACGCGCAACCCGCGATCACCGACACGGCGCCGGATGTCGAGGACGACCTCAACCCCGATGAAATGTCGGTGGATGTTGACGCGGGTTCGCTGCAGGCGGTGCGCGACCTGAAGGTCGGCGGCTGGGTCGAATTCGTCGACGACCAGGGCACGCGCGAACGCGCCAAGCTGTCGTGGATCAGCCCTATCAGCGGCAAATACCTGTTCGTCAACCGGCGTGGCCTGAAAGTGGCCGACCGCACCGCGGTGCAGCTCGCCGCCGAACTCATGGGCGGCCGCGCGATGATCCTGGAAGAAGTCCCGTTGTTCGACCGCGCACTCGACGCCATCGTCGATCGCCTGCGCAACGCGCAGCCCGAGCCGCCGCGGCACACCGAGGCATGAGCGGCGCCGACGCGCGGCCGCAGCCACCGCCGCCCGAATCCATCCGCGCCGACGTCGCGCGTGCGCTCGCCGAAGACATTGGTCCCGGCGACCTCACCGCCGCGCTGATCGACCCTGCCGCACGCGCCAGCGCGCATATCGTGTGCCGCGAAAAATCAGTCCTTGCGGGCAGCCCGTGGGCAGAAGAATGCTTCCGCCAGCTCGACCCGCACGTGCGCATCACGTGGCGGCGCGCCGACGGCGACCGCATCGCCGCCGACAGCGTCCTTTGCGCGCTGGAAGGCAACGCGCGCGCGCTGGTTGCGGGCGAGCGCAACGCGCTCAATTTCCTGCAGACGCTGTCCGGCACCGCGACCGTCACCCGCCGCTACGTCGATGCCGTCTCCGGCACCCGCGCGCAAATCCTCGACACCCGCAAGACCCTACCCGGCCTGCGCCTCGCGCAGAAATACGCGGTGCGCTGCGGCGGCGGCCACAACCACCGCATGGGCCTGTACGACGCCATCCTGGTCAAGGAAAACCACGTCACCGCGGCCGGCGGCGTCGCCAACGCCATCCGCGCCGCGCGCGCCGTGCATCCCAAGGTGTTCCTCGACTGCGAAGTCGAATCGCTGGACGAATTGCGCGAAGCCGTCGAAGCCGGCGCCGACCGCGTGCTGCTGGATGAATTTTCCGATGCGATGCTGCGCGATGCCGTCGCGCTCGCCGCCGGCCGCGTGCCGCTGGAAGTCTCCGGCAGCGTCAACCTCGAACGCGTGCGTGCGATCGCCGAGACCGGCGTCGATTGCATCTCCATCGGCGCGCTGACCAAGCACGTGCAAGCCATCGACCTGTCGATGCGGTTCGACGCGGGCTGAGATTTCCGCCCGTCATCCCGCGAAAACCGGGGTCCACGCTCCGCCGTTCCGGGATACTCCCCGTTTCCGTCGTAATAATGCATACCACCACGGGAAAGGGCGATAACACTTCGGCTCCTGCGCCACTCCGGAACCTCCCAAGGCAGCCAGGCACTTGATCCGACGCTGGATTTTCCGATTGACAGGACGCGGCGCGAAGCTGAACATGCTGCGCTACACCCCGGTTCCGGGGTCTACTTGGCGTTGGG
>JAFEDX010000081.1 GCA_018241365.1 Pseudomonadota bacterium | reverse complement strand
GGGTTTCCGCCTAGACGAGATCGGACAGCTTCTGAAACTGGAAGATGGCACGCATTGCAGCGAGGCGGCGGAACTCGGCGCGCTGCGACTTGCGGACGTGCGCGCCAAGCTCGCGGACCTAGCGCGAATCGAAGCCGCTCTCTCGAAACTGGTCACCCAATGCGGCCGCCATCGGGGGAAGGTGTCGTGTCCGTTGATTGCGGCGCTTCATTCCCAGTAGACAATGGTCGCCTGTATTGCGGATCAACCTGATGCGCAGCGCGCTTGCTCGTGCAGGGTCGGCGCGGCCGACGCGATGTTCGCGCAGCTCATGGCTTCGACATGCGTCGTCGCTGTCAGGGCACCGCCGCAGCTCGATCCCTGTCCGGCTGTACAGCCAAAACAATGGTCGGCAACGCCGATGCGGCGCGGAATCGTGCCGTCCAGCAGATCCCGCAGATGCGACGGGTTTGTGCGCCCGCCAAGTGGAATCTTCAGCATCTGGTTGAAATCGCAGTCGTACAGGTCGCCCAGGTAATCCACGCTAACCAAGTTGCGGCACATGACGCGGTTCAGATTTTCGGCACGATGCGCGCCACGCAGCGCATTCATGTAATCGTCGAAACGGCCCTTGGAGACAAGCCACGAGCCGAAACGCTGGATTGGCATATTTGCGATGGCAAACAAGTCGTTGAAGACGATACTGAAGTTGTCGAACAGCAGGCGCCGGTAATCGTCGCGCAACTTTTCCTGTGGCGGCGGCAGGAAAGCGCCATTCGGGTTGTAGACCAGATTCAGCGCAAGCCCCCTGTCGGGTCGGCCGTAGCCCAGCGCATTGAGCCGTTGCAGCGCGCGGATCGACGCATCGAATACGCCGGCGCCGCGCTGTTCGTCAACGTTCGCCTGCGAGTAGCACGGCAATGAAACGATCAGTTCGACGCCGTACTTGGCGTGAAATTCGGCGACCCATTCGTATCCCGGCTCCTCGATGATCGTCGGATTAAGCCGGTCCATCACGTGGATTCCGCGTTCATGCGCCGCGGAAACCAGCCAGCGGAATTCCGGATTCATTTCCGGCGTGCCGCCGGTCAGGTCGAAGGTGCCGATCGCACGACGTTGCGCGACGAGCAGCGCCAGCTCCATGATCTCGCGGCTCATCAGTTCGCGGCGCCGCGGGCCGGCGTTGACGTGGCAGTGGATGCAGCTGATGTTGCACAGATAACCCAGATTGAGTTGCAGGGTATCGATGCGATCGCGCGCGATCGCCGGGAACGTGTGGTTTTGCAGTCGAGGCAGCATGTCGTGCATGGGGATTCTCCTGAAGCGGCGCGGCGGCGCCATTCACCTGAACGGTTGGGCCAGTAGCGCGTCGAATTCCTGCTCGCCGAGGTCGCGAAATTCGACCAAGCCGATGGCCATCCCGGTCTGCCCATCGCGTGGGCTTGCACGCACGGTGGCGAACAGTCGATCCCAGATCGACAGGATGTTGCCGAAATTCGCGTTCAATTCTTCGGCATGGATCGAATGATGGATGCGATGGAAATCCGGCGTTACGATGAGCCAGCGCAATACGCGATCGACGCACGGCAGTAGCGCGATGTTGGCGTGGGTGAACAGCGAGAAGGCAAGCAGACCGACCTCGTAGATCGCGACCGCGTTCGCCGCCATACCAAAGATCGCGATGATGAGCAGCTTGTAGCCAAACGACGGCAGTATCTCAAACGGATGGAAACGCACGCCGAGCGTGACGTCGAATCCGATGTCGCTGTGGTGCACACGATGCGCGCGCCACAGCAGCGTCCACTGATGGAACGCGCGGTGCTGCCAGTAGATGGCGAAGTCGAAGATCACTAGGCTCGCGGCGGTGGCGATCGCCCATGGCGCATCGATGCGATGCAGCAGACCCGAATGCCAATGCGCCGCAAATCCCACCGCGCCTAGTGGATACAGCGCACGCAACAGCGCAGTCGAGAAGACGACCAATCCGACGTTGGTCGCGCGCCGGCGCCAGCCGCCCGGCACGGGGCGGCGAGGAAGGCGGAATTCCGCGGCGAGCAGAAGCACGATCAGCACGATGAACGCCACCAGCCTCCACAATGCCGCCTGATTGACCGCTGCGAAGGTCATGTGCATACGCCTTCGCGCCGGATCGCTTCGTTCATCCACGCGGCAAGCCGGGACTGCGCCGGCGTCGGGTCCGCCAGGGCTTCGAGGCTTTCGAGCACGTCGGCGATGTCGGCATATTCGTCCACGTCGACGAGCGTTTGGAGTTCCAGGAGGCGGCCGTGCGGACTCATCGCCTGCGCGAAACGGGTTGCCGTGTCCGGCTTGCTGTAGGCGACCTTCGTCCAAGCCAGTTCCGGCAGAGCGACATTGCCGCCGAACAGCCAGAAGCCGCCGTCCCGAGCGCGGCCCAGCACAAGTCTCGGCGCGGGGTCGTCCAGCCAACGCGCGGCTCGCAGCAGATGCATTGGCGTGATCTGTGGCGTATCTGCGCCGATCAGGATAGCCGCCGGATGACACTCGCGCAATTGCGCGTAGACGCGATGCATGCGCTCGCCCAGGCCTCCGACGCCTTGCGCCAGTCTGCGAAGATCCGACCATGCTCCGTCATCCATTGCCTCGGTTTCGGCCACCGCCCAGTAAGGGTTCAGGCCTGCCTCAGACTGCCCCGACTGCGCCACCGACGCGACCGCCCGGGCCGCTGCAAGGTGGAACGCTTCCGCGCGGTGCTGCCCGATGTGCGGCCACAAACGTGTCTTGACTGCCGAAAACGGCGGCGTTTTGACGAATATGGCCAGACCACAGCCGTTCATGTTTGAACTCGCCGCGAGAAATCGCGTACTTGGGTCCATGTCCCGTGCAAATGCGCCACGGTAGTGCGCAGCCAGCCCTGCGCCGCATATTTGCGTGCGCTCGTATACAACGGTGCGCCGACCGCGCGGATGCGAGCGCCGCAGGCACGCGCGCGCCAGATGAACTCGTGATCCTCGCCGCAAGGCAGCGATGCATCGAATCCCTGCAAGCGCTCGAAAAGTCGGCGCGATACTACATAGCCCTGATCGCCGAACGGCAGCCCCAACCAACGGCTGCGAATCCACGCGCCGCCGCGATTGATCGCCATCAGCGCCGGCCCGTCGCCGAGGAACCGCAAATCAAAGTAACCAAGGTCGCGCTCATCCGCAACGTCGATGAACTGCGCCAGCGCAGCCAGGGTGCGCTCGGTCGGCACGCTGTCGGCATGCACGAACCATATCCAGCGGGCTTGCGTCTGCGCGGCGCCAGCGTTGAGCTGCTGGGCTCGCCCGCGCGGCGCAAACGCCAAGTGAACGCGCGGGTCTGCGACCTGCAGTTGCCGCTTTGCATGCAGTTCGTCAACCGCGAATACCATCACAATTTCGCGCACGGCCAGCGGCGCCAAACACGGTAACAGTCCGCGCCAATGCTCATCGCCGTGCCCCACCGGAATCACGATGGCGAGATCGAGTGGCATCAGCAGCAACTCGGTGTTTGTTTGGGCGATGCTGTTGCCGGCGCGCAGTCGAACAAGCCGAAGTGGACCGTCTTGTCGCCCTGCAAACGGAAGTGACGGGCGTAGCGGGTCAGCGCCAACATGTCGAATGTGTTGCCGCATACACGCAGAGGGCGCCCGGTTTCGAAGCGGTGGTGGTCGTCCAGATCGAATGCGTGCGGATGGCTTGGGATGGTGCCGAGATAGGTCGCGATCTGGCCGTAGTCTTCGCAACGGTCCTCGAGCGCGAGCTTGAAAGCCCTTATGGTCGAGGAACTGAATCGGACCATGCCGATCTTGTCGATGATGACGTTGTCGTGCAACGGAACCGCGCTGCAGACGACCGTGCGAACGTCCGCGCAACCAACGCCGACCATCAGGCGGCGAAAGTCTTCCACATAGAGGGCGCCGCCGAGGCATTCGCCAAGCAGCACCGGATCGCTGCGCAGGGTCTCCGGGATTCGTCGGTCGGCGAAGATGTCGGCAAAATACAACTCGCCGCCGGGTTTGAGCACGCGCATGATCTCGGCGAACGCACGTGGCTTTTCCGGCGAAAGGTTCAACACGCAATTGGACACCACGACGTCGACGCTGGCGTCGGCGATGCCGCAGCCCGCGAGATCCTCGATGAAGCCGTCGCGCAGTTCGACATTGCTGTGCGCATGACCATAGCGCTCCGCGTGCCAGTGTTGGTGCGTGCGGGCCACATCCAATTGCTCGGCGGTCATATCCACGCCGATCACCCGCCCATGCTCGCCGACCAGACGCGACAACAAGTAGACGTCGCGACCGCTGCCGCAGCCCAAGTCGAGCACGGTCATGCCTTCGAGCGCGGGCGGCAGCGGCGTGCCGCAACCGTAAAAGCGATCCTTGATTGCGGGGTGGATGTCGTCAAGCAGGGCACGCAACGACGCAGGCATCGAATCGGACGTGCAGCAAGCGCCGGTCTTGAGATCTTTGCTCGATTGCAGAACACGACCGTAGTAATCGCGCACATCGGCCAACGATCGTTCGTGGGACATCTGGATGCTCCTTAAAAGTGCGCCAAGACGAAATAGGACGCGTAAGCGAATACGGCAGCCACGGGCAACGTGAGCAGCCAGGCCAATACGATATTCCGGATCACCTTGCTGTGGCCGCCGCCCTGGCTCGCGGCGATCCCGAACAGGGAACCGGCGGCCACGTGCGTCGTCGACACCGGCATGCCCAGGTGCGACGCGCCAATCACGAGAAACGAGGTTACCAAATTGGCGCCGAGTCCCTGCCCGGGGTCCATCGCCGTCACGCGGAATGCCATCGTCTCGGCGACGCGACGAGCGGCAAGCAAACCGCCGGCTGCCATGGCGACGACGACAAGCGTGGTCGCCGGCGCTGCGCCCAGCGCGCCTACGGCGACGATCGCCGCGGCAATCTTGGGTGTGTCGTTGAGGCCGCGCGCGAAAGACACGGCAACCGCAGTGAACAGGTGCAGGCGATCGATCGTGCTAGTTGCATCCACCGCGACGATGGTTCGATCAGGGGCCGGCGCACACTCCGGCTGGTCGGTGAATCCGATTGCGACGATTTTTGCGTCGGCAACCTGCGGACCGCCCGCCGTTGCGACAGCTTCGATTGTGTCGACGCACGCACAGACTTGCGTTTGCCTGCCGCGTGCGCGGATGCGACCGATAAGCGGCACCACCAGCAGTGCCAGCAGCAAGGCGATCATCGGCGAAAGCAGCAGCGGCAGCAGCATCTCGTTGACCGCCACTGAAACGTGGACGTTCGACGCGACGGCGCCGAAGCCCGCGCCGACCAGCCCGCCCAGCAGCGCGTGCGTGGTGGATATCGGCAGTCCCGCCCGGGTCGCCATGGCGACGGTCAGCGCCGCCGCAAATCCCACCGAAAGCATGAAAGGAAGGGAACTGGCCACGTCCTGTGGAACGATGCCTTTGCCGCTGAACGCCACCAGCAGCGCTTGCGCGAGCA
>JAFEDX010000080.1 GCA_018241365.1 Pseudomonadota bacterium | reverse complement strand
TCGGTGACCCGAATATTGCAAACACGATGGCGCCCAGCGCGAACTGCCATGCGCGAGCGGGCATCATGTAGAAGGCGAGCAGGGGATTCTTGTCCATCCAGAACGCGCTGAGCAGCAAGCTCATGGCGAGGATGCAACCCATGGCAACAAGTGTTGGTATTCCGCGACGCTTGAGGCAGAACGTCAGCATGAGCAGCGGCGGCCAGGCCAGGTAGAACTGCTCTTCGACGCCGAGCGACCAGGTATGCAGGAAAAGGTTCGAGTTGGCGCCTGCACTGAAATAATCGGTGTTGCCGAACGCGAAGTGAAAATTGCTGAGCCACAGGGCCGCGCTGGCTGCCGCGTCGGCCTGAATAGTCTGCTGTCCTGGCGCGAGCAGTAATTTCCCGAGGACACAGCAACCGAGCAGCATGAACAGGAGGCCCGGCAACAGGCGACGCAGACGGCGTGCGTAGAACATTACCAAGTCGATGCGCTGATTTGTTGCGTATTCCTGCAAAAGCAGGCCGCTGATCAGATATCCGGACAACACGAAGAACACATCAACGCCGACGAAGCCGCCAGCCAGGTGTGGCAGACGCGTATGGGCGGCAACTACCAGCAAGATCGCGACAGCGCGCAATCCCTCGAGGTCGCTGCGGTACCCCAATCGGTAATGCTGTGCAGCAGACGAAGTCATGGCTCGGCGCGCTCCAACGCCTTGGTTGTCGATTTGTCCAGCAACGCGCGGAACTTCCCGTTCTGCCGCGCTTCCGGCAGCTCTTTCATGGCCTTCTCGTATTCGGTTCGAGCCTGCTCCTGTTGGCCGCTGGCAGACAGCAACGCGATCAGGTTGGCGCGCATTTGCAGGTCTTGCGGGCTTGCCGCCACGGCCTGCCGCGCCAGGTCCACGGCCAGGGCCGGATCGTGCAATGTGTTGTAGGCGTAGCCGGCATAGATCGACAGCACACGCGTGTTCGGCGGCTGGTGCGTGAGTGCCGCCTGGAACGCGCCCCGCATGTCCTGCGGCGCGAATGCGCATCGGCCTTCCATCGTGCAGGTGCTGAGTTTGGCGAGTGCATCGATCACGGCTGCGGAAAGCGGCTGCGCGGCGAGCTTGTCCTGCATTCGCTGCCAGGTGCCCGCGGGCGGGTCGCGGTGCAGGTAGGACGAAAGCAGCAAGGTCGCCTGTTCGGGCAGCATGTTTGCGCCCGGCATGTCCGCGGCGTGTTGCAAGGCGTCGAACGCGGTCGGGACAAGCTGCGAATTGCCGGGCTGCTGGCACAGCACCATGTAGATGTTCGCGAGATCGTACGCGGCACGCGGCGAATGCGGGTTCACCTTGGCCTCGTTGAGAGCCTGCAGCAACGGATTGCTCCAGTTCAGCGCGCGGATCCAGGTCGTTGCGGCAAAGAACAAAATGATGGCGAAGCACAAGCCGCTGCGCAGTACCGGCAGGCGCGCACCTTCGTGCGGCAGCACGATGGCGAAGAAGACAAGCAACAGGCCGATACTGGCGAAGTAGTTGCGGTGCTCGAACACCAGTTCGAGCGGAATCACGGTAGCGGTAAGCAGGTGTGCGGCGAAAAACCACAGGATGCCGATCGCGACCAGCGGTCGAGCCTTGCGCAGCGCAATCGCGACGATGAAGGCCGCGGCCATCGCCACGATGGCGAGCGCGGTCGTGAATGGCGTGAACAGGCCGCGCGATATCTCGATGCCGTCGTGGTACAGCGCCATCTGGCCCGGCAGCGGCAGCAGCGTCCAGCGCACGTAATCCCACAGGACGCGCGGTTCCGTCAGCAGGCGTTCGCCAAGGGTGAACGGCCGCTCGACCCACGCGGCGGCGGGCAGCGCATGCAGCGCAATCCAGTACAAGGCGATGCAGGCAGGCAAGGCCAGCAGCACCGCGAACAGCGCGACGATGCGCGAGTCGGTCTTTCCGTCCTGCCGCGCGAATGCGAACAACAACCACTCGGCGATCAACGCATACACCGGCAACAAGACGGCTGATTCCTTCGACAATCCGCCGAGCACCGTGCCCAGCACGATGCTCGCAACGGCGAGCAGCAATCCGGGCTTGCCATCGCGCATGCGCGCGCGCGCGGCGATGTAGCCCCACAGGCCAGCGAGCACGAAGAGCTGGCACAGGCTTTCCATGCGCTGCACGATGTAGGCGACGGCGGTGAAGTTGATCGGCGCGAGCAACCACGCAGCGCTCGCGGACAACGGCAACCAGCCGTGGCGCAAATGCGCATGCTCGGGGCGTGAAGGCAGGCTCGCGCACAGCCGCCGCAAAAGCCCGAACAGCAGAAGGCCGTTGATCAGGTGGATGATGAGGTTCACCACCTTCATGCGCAGCGGATCGCCGCCGCCCAGGTACCAGTCGACCGCGAAGCTGAGCATCGCCAGCGGACGACGTGCCCCGGAGGGCGGTCCTGATTCGACCGCGTGCTGCAACGACGCCCAATCCAGCGCCTGCGGGTGGACCGCCGTGTTGAACACGATGTTGTTGTAGTCGTCGAACGCGTAGCCGCCCTGCAGGGATGGCCAGTACGCGATGATGGCAAGCACCAACACGATGGCCAGCACCAATACGACGCGCAAGGTTTGCTTGTCCCGCATCATGGCGATCTGTCCCCGATCATCAGCTGCCAGCCTCGTTGCAGTGTGAGTTCACTTTCATTCCGATCGCGCCGGCTTGTCTGCTGCGCGTGAATCATGGTCGATGAATTTCTTGAGTTCTTCGAGTCCGCTTCGGTCGGCAGCGCTCTTCCTATTGATCTTTCCCGCGACTTCAGAGTAAGTGCGCTCGGCCTCTGCGTGCATACCATTATGGACATACGCGCGGACGAGGAAAGCACCTACCGGCGCATCTGCGCCCGGTTGCCATGCCAATTCGGCTTGTTTCAGCGCAAGCTTCCAGTTGCCGCCATTCGCGTACAGGCGCGCGGCAGTCAGGCGCATGCTCCATTTCGGCTGGATGTTGTCCGACTGGCCGTGCGCGGCATCCACGATGGCGACTGCAGCATCCGCCAGCGCGATGGGTCCGGCACCGTTGCAGGTGCGCTGTTCATTGACCTGGGCAAGGTCGGAAAACACGTGCATTTCTTCCAGCGTTACGCGCGGGCGCGCCAGTTCGACCGCCTTTTGCAAATCGCCTGATCGCGCATTTCCGCTGGCGACGCAACCGGCGAGGACGCGATTCAGGAAACCCAGTTCACGCACGCGTGGGTCCGGGCTTTCCAGCAGGCCATCGATGAGTGCGTTGGCGAGATTCGGCTTGCCGTGCTGGATCGCGTAAAACGCCAATTGGGTGTTGGCGCGCAAGGACCCGGGATGTTGCGTTGCCTCGCGTTCCAGCAGCCGCCCTTCGTCGGCCCAAACCCAGGCACGCGCATGCGTCGCCACGCCGAGCGCCAGCACGCAAACGCCTGCTGCGATCGAACCTGCCTTCCACAGGGGCATCCGTGACCGCAGGCGGCGTGTCAGCAGTTCCACGACGCCCGCCACCGCCAGCAGCAGCCCGAAAGCGGGCAGGTAATTGCGGTGTTCGAAATACAATTCCAACGGGAACACGCTCGACTCGATCGAATGCGCGACGAGGAAGAAGAACCAGCCTGCGAAAAGACTTGGTGCGCGCTTGCGCAGGCCGATCGCGAGCGCCGAAACCGCAATCAGGACCAGCAACGACAAGGCAGTGGAGGGCGGTGACGACAAGCTCGTCGAGACCGGGAAATCGTCATGATAAAAACCCAGGTTCGATCCCATCGGTAAAAGAATCGACTGGATGTAATCGATCAGTACGCGCGGTTCCGTCAGCAGGCGCTGGCCCAAGGTGAAATCACGAATGGCGTATCCGCCCAGAAAACGATCCGGATTCGTCAGGAATGCGATGGTGGCCAGCAGCAAAGGCAGCAACAGGAACAGGGCATAGAAGATGCCGAGCATGCGCTTGTCGCGTTGTCGTGCAGTGCCGGCGTCGGCGCGATGGAAATACGCAAGCTCGAACACCAGGCACAAGGCCGGCGCAACGGCGGCGTTTTCCTTGCCGAGCAATCCAAGCAGAGTCAACAAGGGGAAAACCACGAACAGGCCGATTGCCGCGCCTCTCCGCGTGCGTTCTTGAGCCATCGTTTTGCGCGCAACGAGATACGCCCAAACCGCTGCCAGCGTGAACAGCGTGCTGACCTGGGCCATGCGCTGCACGGCATACAGCACCGTGCTGGCGTTCAGCGGGTGCAATAACCACGCCGCCGCGAGCAGGGCCGCGACGATATCTGCATGCCGCCGAAAATGCGTATCGCAGTCGAATGCACGACGCAGCATGCGCCAGCCGGCCAGGCCGCACAGCAGGTGCATGACGAGATTGCCCAGCTTGAATGCGAACGGCGTGTAACCGCCGGCCCAGGCGCTGAACATGAGAGTGGCCATTGAAAGCGGTCGGTAGAAAAGGCCGGATGCATTGCCCAGCAGCACTTGCTGCCAGGTGTCGGCGCCTTGCAGCCACGCGAGTATGGGGCTGAGGTTGTTTGCGTCGTCCAGCACGAACGGACCGCTCAAGCCGATCCAGTACGCCAGCACGGTCAGCAATAGCGCCAGTAGCATCAGGACGGTCGCGGCGCGCACCGCATGCTGTGCGGAATGCTCCGCGGCTTGGATTTGTTCCATTCGGCGTCGAGACCTGGCTTGGCGTATGTCAGCCGATCATAGCAGCGCGAAGTAGGTCGATCTTGCGATTCACAAGCCAGGGGCGAACGGGCGTGGCTTGACGCAGCGACCCGGTCAGTTCATCAGGTTTCGAGGATCAGCGGCAGTCCGCCGGAAAATACTTGCTGTTGGCGGCTGGCAATCCTGAACATTTCCACGTAGTCCCGATTGCGCCGGTTCCAGGCGAAGGTTCAAATACCAGGATGGTGTTCCTGGTAAGCGCGGTGCCGTCGACTTCGATGACGCCAGCGGTGCATTTGAACTCTTTCACATTGGCATCCGTCACCGTGCCGACACCCGCACCATCGCAGGCCGATCCGTCGATGATGCCACCGCGCGACTGGATGTTCGCGGAAACGAGCGCGGTCATGCCGCCGCCGATCGTGGCAAGGCCCGAAACCCGCGCGCGGATGGTGTAGTCCTGGTACGCCGGCAAGGCGATGGCAGCAAGAATGGCAATGATCGCAACCACGATCATCAATTCGATCAGGGTGAACCCCTTTTCATGCGTGCCCGGCATGTCTGAACCCCATTGGCATCGATTGGACCGGATGCGTTTGTCGCCGCGAACATCGGTGGCGCACACGATACACAGGTGACCAAGCAAGGAGCGCGCCAGCGTGGAGGGTAGAAGCTTGGCTTGGAAGAGCGTGATTCGCGCACCCGGAAAAGGAAAACCCCGCCGAGGCGGGGTTTCCAGAGAGTAACTGATAGCTGCAAATCAGTGGCGGCATTCAGCCGGCCAGTACTTGGACGGGCTGACCGAGCCGTTGCATAACCAAGTC
>JAFEDX010000007.1 GCA_018241365.1 Pseudomonadota bacterium | reverse complement strand
AATCGACCTCGGCGTATTTCGCGTAAGGCTGCTTCTTGCGCAGATCCCACTCGATGCCCGACGCGCGCAGCATCGGCCCGGTCATGCCGAGCGCGTAGGCCTGCTCGGGACTGACGATGCCGATGTCGACGGTGCGCTGCTTCCAGATGCGGTTGTCGGTCAGCAGTTCCTCGTATTCATCGACCTTGTGCTGGAAGTCCTCGGCGAAGGCATCCAGGAAATCCAGCATCGAACCCTCGCGCCACGCATTCATGCGCTTCAGGTCCTTGCCCTTGTGCCACGGCGATTCCTTGTACTGGATCATCTTGCCGGGCAGGTCGCGGTAGACGCCGCCGGGGCGGTAATACGTCGCATGCATGCGCGTGCCCGACACCGCCTCGTAGCAGTCCATCAGCTCCTCGCGCTCGCGGAACGAATACAGGAACACCGCCATCGCGCCAAGGTCGAGCGCGTTGGAGCCGATCCACATCAAATGATTGAGGATGCGGGTGACCTCGTCGAACAGCGTGCGGATCCATTGCGCCCGTTCCGGCGGTTCGATCCCCATCAACTGCTCGATCGCCCGCACGTAGGCGTGCTCGTTGCACATCATCGACACGTAGTCGAGGCGATCCATGTAGCCGATCGAATGGTTGAACGGCTTGGACTCCGCCAGCTTCTCGGTCCCGCGATGCAACAGGCCGACGTGCGGGTCGATGCGGATGATGGTCTCGCCTTCCATCTCCATCACGAGGCGCAGCACACCGTGCGCGGCCGGGTGCTGCGGGCCGAAGTTCATCGTGTAGCTGCGGATTTCGCCAGCCTGGTCGGGTTCATCAGCCACTTCAGTTGTCCTTCCAGTCGTCGGCGGCTTCTTCGTGCGCGGTCTTCCAGCGCGAATCTTCGCGCACCACGCGCGCCACGGTCACGCGCGGGGTCACCGACGTGACCGGTTCATATACCACGCGCCTGGCCACGGGGTCATACCGCACTTCGACGTTGCCGATCAGCGGGAAATCCTTGCGGAACGGATGCCCGACGAAACCGTAGTCGGTGAGGATGCGGCGCAGGTCGGGATGGCCTTCGAAAACGATGCCGTACAGGTCGAACGCCTCGCGCTCATACCAGTTGGCCGACGGCCACACGCCGGTCAGCGTGGGAATGGCCGGCAATGCATCCTCGGGCGCGAAGCAGCGTACGCGCAGGCGGATGTTGTGGGTGTAGGAAATCAGGTGCACCACCGCGGCAAAACGGCCGAGGAACTGCGGATGGCGCGGCCGGTTGTCCCAGCCGAAACGGCCCTGGATGTGGTCGCCGGTGACGCCGCGCCCGAAACCTTCGGAGGTTGCCGTATCCGACGCCGGCCATTCGTCTTCGCCGAAACTCAGGAAGTCGATGCCGCACAGGTCGGTCAACTGCTCGAAACGGAACTCCGCCTCGTCGCGCAACGCAGTGCAGACCTCGACCAGGTGTGCCGGTACGACTTCGATGGTCGCCTGCGCGTGCGACACGTCGGCGTTCGCGATCCGCCCGTCGAAGCGTGCGCGCAGTCGTTCGACCAGTTGTTCGGGTGTCGTCATGGCTCAGCGCGCAATCGTGTTGGTGCGGCGGATCTTCTTCTGCAACTGCAGAATCCCGTAAATCAGCGCCTCGGCGGTCGGCGGACAACCCGGCACGTACACATCCACCGGCACGATGCGGTCGCAGCCGCGCACCACCGAATACGAATAGTGGTAATAACCGCCGCCGTTGGCGCAGCTGCCCATCGAGATCACCCACTTGGGCTCGGGCATCTGGTCATAGACCTTGCGCAGCGCCGGCGCCATCTTGTTGACCAGGGTGCCGGCCACGATCATCACGTCGGACTGGCGCGGGCTGGGGCGGAAGATCACGCCGTAGCGGTCGAGGTCGAGACGCGCGGCGCCCGCGTGCATCATTTCCACCGCGCAGCAGGCCAGGCCGAAAGTCACCGGCCACATCGAACCGGTACGCGCCCAGTTGAACAGGGCATCGACCGTGGTGACGCCGAAACCGCGCTGCACGATCGGATTGTCGGCTTCCGGACGCAGGATGTCGTCCACCTTCCCGATCGGAACCGGGTTGTGCATCGACTTGTCGATGGCTGAAATAAGACCCATGGTCAACCAGCCTTTGCTTGGTTCGGAGAACCCGGCACAGGGATGTGCCGACGCGCGAGCGCGTCAGCGCACGCAGCGGCAAACGTGGCGCGGCTTCGCCGCGACCGTTTGCGTGCAAACCGCGGCAGGATGCCCGGTTTTGCACAATGCAAGATCAATCCCATTCGAGAGCACCCTTCTTCCACACGTAGATGTAGCCGACAACCAGCAGCAGCAGGAACATGCCCATTTCGATCAGTGCGATCAGGCCGATCCGCGAAAACACCGTGGCCCACGGAAACAGGAACGCGATTTCCAGGTCGAACAGGATGAACAGGATCGCGATCAGGTAGTAGCGCACGTCGAACTTCATGCGCGTGCCTTCGAAGGCCTCGAAGCCGCACTCGTAGGGCGAATACTTCTCGGCGTCGGGGCGGCGCGGCCCGGCAACCCAACCGATCACGATCAGCGCGACACCAATGGCGCCGGCAACGACGAGGAACAGTAGGATGGGCCAGTAGCCAACGAGCATGTCGTTCTGTCCGGATGATCCAAGCGATTTTCGCATGCGCTGGCGCGAGTCGCAATCGCACGTCCACGGTTGCGAATGGGTTGCATGCAGCAAAACCCGACACGCCCCACGAGTCACGCACAACAAAAACCCCGCCGGAGCGGGGTTGAATGTACAGCGTCGAAATTTGGTGCCCAAGGGGGGACTCGAACCCCCACGACTTGCGTCGCTACCACCTCAAGGTAGTGCGTCTACCAGTTCCGCCACCTGGGCATAGGTACCCATCCATGGGATCCGCCGGGCACATCCATGTGCCCGATGTTTGTTCAAACTCGTCCATGAGAAACACCCGGCACGTCCCTGTGCAGGACTATTCACGAAAGCATCAGTGCGAGCCGGCTGGCGCGCTGCTCGCCGGCGCCGACGGTTTCGCCGCCGGCGCTACAGGCACTTCCGACGGTGCGGAGGCCTTGGCGGGCGCGGCGGGAACTTCGGATTGCTGCGCAGGCGCAGGCGTCGACGCCGCCGCACCGCCCGCGGGTGCGCTGGCCGGTGGCGCCGACGTGGCCGGCGCGGAACTGCCGGCCCCGGCCATGACGCCCAGTGCCTGGGTCGGGTTGGGCTTCACGCCGTTATGGCTGAGATAAATGCCCATGCCGAGGGTCAGGATGAAGAACAGCGTCGCCAGCACCGCCGTGGTGCGGGTCAGGAAGCTGGCCGAGCCGCGCGCACCGAACACGGTGCCGGACGCGCCGCCGCCGAAGCTGGCGCCGGCGTTGGCGCCGTCGCCGCGCTGCATCAGGATCAGCACGATCATCGCCGCGGCGATGAGCACATAGAAGACGCTGAAAATCGTGAACAGCATGGGTTCGTTCCCGTGCGCCGGAAGGCTTCAGCCCGCCGCCGCACAAATCGACAGGAAATCGGTGGCCTGCAATGCCGCGCCGCCGATCAGGCCGCCATCGATGTCCGGCTGCGCGAACAACTCGGCGGCATTGCCGGGTTTGACGCTGCCGCCGTAAACGATGCGGATGGAACCGGCAATTCTAGCATTGTCCCTGGCGAGCTGGCTACGCAGCAGGGCGTGGACTTCCTGGGCCTGCGCCGGACTGGCGGTGCGCCCGGTGCCGATGGCCCAGACCGGCTCGTAGGCGACCACGATGCGTTCGAAGGCGGCGATGCCGCAATGGGCCACCACCGCGCCCAGTTGGCGCAAGACCACCTCGGCCATGCGCCCGCCATCGCGTTCTTCCAGGGTTTCGCCGACGCACAATACCGGCGTCAAATCGTTGGCCAGCGCCTGCGCGACCTTGACCGCCACCATGGCATCCGTCTCGTGGTGGTACTGGCGCCGCTCGGAATGACCCGCCAGCGCCACCGTGCAGCCGATGTCGCGCAACATCGCCGCGGAAACCTCGCCGGTATACGCGCCGGACTCATGCTCGCTGACGTCCTGGCCGCCCACCGCGACGGCCGAGCCCGCGCATGCCGCGCAGGCTTCGCGCAGGTACGGGAATGGCGGAAACAGCGCCACGTCCACGTCGCCGAATCTTGCTTCGGCGACGGCACCCGCCAGTGCAGAGGCCATGCTGCGCGAACCGTGCATCTTCCAGTTGCCTCCGATCCACTGACGGCGCATGACCTGCTCCACGTTCATTCGGGCCCGCGAGGATAGCCAAGGCCGCCGGTCTGAATCAAACTGGGGTTTTCAGGCTGACCGCACACGATGACCCACCCGACTCGTCGCCGCGCCGTCGTCACCGGAGCTTCCGCCGGGATCGGCGCCGAATTCGCGCGGCAACTGGCCACACGCGGCTGCGATCTGGTGCTGACCGCCCGGCGCGAAGACCGTTTGCAGACCTTCGCGGCTGAACTGCACACCCGCCATGGCAGCGACGTGCAGGTGATCGCCGATGACCTGGCCGATCCCGCCGCCCCGGCGCGCATCGCCGCGGCCGCGACAGCCGGCGGTCGCGCCATCGACATCCTGATCAACAACGCCGGTTACGGCGTGCCGGGTCGCTACGACAAGGTCGATTGGCCAACCCATGCTCGCTTCATGCAGGTGTTGGTCACGGCACCCCTGCAGCTCTGCCACCTGGTCTTGCCGGCGATGCGCGAGCGTGGCTACGGCCGCATCATCAACGTCGCATCACTCGCCGGCCTGGTGCCGACGACGCCCGGCAATACCTTGTACGGCCCTGCCAAGGCGTTCCTGATGCGCGTGTCGCAGGCACTGGCGACGGAGAACCGCGCGCACGGGATCCACGTGTGTGCGCTGTGCCCGGGCTTCACGCGTTCCGAATTCCACGACGTCAGCCAGGCGCGCGGACTGGTGTCGAAACTGCCGGGCTGGATGTGGTCGCAAGCCGACGACGTCGTGCGGCAAGGACTCGACGCCGTCGAACGCGGCCGCGTGGTTTGCGTGCCGGGCCGCGCCAACCGCGCGATCAAACTGCTGATGGACCTGTTGCCGGATCGCGTCGGCCTGGACATGGTCGCGCGGCGGGCGAAGCATTTTCGTGTGAACCGGTAGGCGGGCCGGAGGGGCGAGGGCGGGCGCCTACGCGATGCCGGTGGCATCGCGTGCCCGCCCGAGCGCCCGGCCATGGATGGCCGGGCCGGCGCACAGCGCCATGGACGGCTGCTCGCTCAATCCCGGATCGCGGCTTCCGCCGCTCCTACAAAGTCAGCAGCTTGACGATCCGTGCCGCCGAATCCACCGCCGGTTCGCGGTCGGAACGCACGTGGATTTCCGGAGACTCCGGCGGTTCGTAAGGCGAGCCGATGCCAGTGAAGTTGGCGATCTGGCCTGCGCGCGCCTTGGCGTACAGCCCCTTCACGTCGCGGTCCTCGCACACCGCCAGCGGCGCATCCACGAACACTTCCATGAACCCGCCTTCGCCGATCAGGTCGCGCGCCATCCGGCGCTCGGCGCGGAACGGCGAGATGAACGACACCAGCACCACCAGGCCCGCGTCCATCATCAGTCTGGCGACTTCCGCCACGCGCCGGATGTTCTCGACGCGATCGGCGTCGGTGAAACCGAGATCGCGATTCAGGCCATGCCGCACGTTGTCGCCGTCCAAGAGGATGGTGTGGAACCCATCCGCCAGCAGGCGCCGCTCGACCAGGTTGGCGATGGTGGACTTGCCGGAGCCGGACAACCCGGTGAACCACAGGCAACGCGGCGACTGGCCCTTGATCTTCGCGCGCGCCGCGCGATCGACGTCGAGCTGTTGCCAGTGCACGTTGCTGTCGCGGCGCAGGCCGAATTCCAGCGTGCCGCACGCGACCGTGGCATTGCTTTCGCGGTCGAGCAGGATGAAGCCGCCGAGGCGGCGGTCTTCCTTGTACGGCCGGTACGCGATGTCGGTATCCAGCGACAGGTTGCAATAACCGATTTCGTTGCCGGCCAGACGCGTCGCGGCGAGATGTGCCTGGGTATCGGGATCGATGCGATGCTTGATTTCGGTGACCTGCGCGCCGACCACGTGGGTAGCCAGCTTCATCAGGTAACGCCGGCCCGGCAGCAGCGCGGTGTCGTCCAGCCACAACAGGTGGCAGGCGAACTGCGCCGCAACATCGGGCGGCAGCACCGGGTCGGCGATCACGTCGCCGCGCGCCACGTCGATCTGGTCGGCCAGCGTCAGCGTCACCGCCTGCCCGGCTTCGGCCACGTCGAGATCGCTGCTGCCACCCACCACCCGCGCGATGCGCGAGATCCGTCCCGATGGCAACACCACGACTTCGTTGCCGGGCGCCACGCGTCCGCCCGCGATAGTGCCTGTGTAACCACGGAAACTGTGGTCGGGCCGGTTCACCCATTGCACCGGCATGCAGAACGCCGCGTCCTGCTTGCGTTCCACCTGCACGCTTTCGAGATACTCCAGCAACGGCTTGCCGGTGTACCAAGGCGTATTCGGCGAACGCGCGACGAGATTGTCCGCGTTGATCGCCGACACCGGGATGGCATCCGCACTGGCAATGCCGAGGTCGTGCGCAAGCTTGACGCACTCCTGCTCGATCGCGTGGTAGCGCGCGTGGTTGTAGTCGATGAGGTCGAGCTTGTTGACCGCGAACAGCACGCGCCCGACTCCGAACATCGCCAGGATCGCCGTGTGCCGGCGGGTCTGCGTCTGCACGCCGGCGCGTGCATCGACCAGCACCACGCCGAGTTCGGCATTGGATGCGCCGCTGGCCATGTTGCGGGTGTACTGCGCATGGCCGGGGCAGTCGGCAACGATGAAGGCGCGCTTGTCGGTGCCGAAATAGCGCCACGCGACGTCGATGGTGATGCCCTGTTCGCGCTCGGCCTCGAGGCCGTCCAGCAGCAGCGCATAGTCCGGCGCGCCCCCGCAGGTGCCATGCTTCCTGCTGTCGCGGATCATCTGCGCAAGGCGGTCGTCCGGAATCATCCCGGCCTCGGCCAGCAGGCGACCGAGCAAGGTGCTCTTGCCGTCGTCCACGCTGCCGCACATCGCGAAGCGCAGGGTGTCGCGGTTCTCCAGCGCGGCAAGGCGTGCCGCCAACGCGGGCGTTGCAACCGCCGCAGTCGCGTTCTTGTCAGAAGTAGCCTTCACGCTTCTTGCGCTCCATGGAATCGGACGGATCGAGGTCGATGATGCGGCCGGCGCGCTCCGATTGGCGCGTATCCAGCATCTCGGCGATGATCGCGTCGAGATCGGCGGCTTCGGATTCCACCGCCGCGGTCAGCGGCCAGCAGCCGAGTGTGCGGAAACGCACCGTCTTCGGGACCAGTTTTTCGCCGGATTCCAGCGGCACGCGTTCGTCGTCGCGGACCAGCAGCGCACCGTTGCGCACGAAGGTCGGGCGCTCTTTCGCGAAATACAGCGGCACCACTTCGATGCCTTCGCGGCGGATGTACAGCCACACGTCGAGCTCGGTCCAGTCCGACAGCGGGAACACGCGCAGGGTTTCGTCGTCGTCGAGTCGCGTGTTGAACAACCCCCACGGCTCCGGACGCTGCTTGCGCGGCTCCCAGCGCTGGCCGGCGCCGCGCAGCGAAAACACGCGTTCCTTGGCGCGCGCGGGATCCTCGTCGCGACGCGCACCGCCGATCGCGGCGTCGAACTGGTACTTGGCCAACGCCTCGCGCAAGGCCAGCGTCTTCATGACGTGGGTGTGGCGCGACGCATCGTGCACCGGATCGGTCTTGCCCACGCCCTCCTGGTTGATGTACTCGATCAGGTCAACGCCCGTTTCCCTGGCGATGCGATCGCGGAACTCGATCATCTCGCGGAATTTCCACGTCGTGTTGACGTGCAGCATCGGCAGCGGCGGCTTGGCGGGATAAAACGCCTTCAGCAGCAGGTGCAACAGCACCGAAGAGTCCTTGCCGATCGAATACAGCAGGACCGGCTTGCGGCACTCCGCGACCGTTTCGCGCAGGATGCGGATGGACTCGGCCTCGAGCCGGTCGAGGTGGGTATGCAAACGGGCAACGCTCATGTGGATTCCTGTCGTCGGCGATCCGGCGCCATGCTACGGCGCCTGTATCTGCCGCCCAGCCCCTGCAACAAGGTGCACAAGGATACTGCATTCATTTATTTCGAGAGTAATCACGCACCGGCATGAATCCATGCTCGCCCGTGTACCCTGCACACCATGGACGCAACGCCAGCCGTTCATCCCACCCTGCCGGAACGCTCCGCCGCCCGCCTTGCCTTCGCGCGCAAGGCCTGCGGCAAGGGCGATGCGGCGCTCGAAGCCGCATCGGAAGATGCCAGTGCGCGCAGCTATTGGCGGGTGCGCGGTACTCAAGTCAGCGTGATCGTGATGGACGCACCGCCCGGATCGGGCGACCTCGGCGCGTGGCTGGATGTGGACGCACGCCTGCACGCCGCCGGCCTCAACGCGCCCGAGGTGCTGGCCGAGGACCACGCGCAGGGTTTCCTGCTGCTGTCCGATCTCGGTACGCGGCAGTACCTGTCCGAACTGAACGACGCCAATGCGGATGCGCTGTACGCCGACGCCATGACCGCGCTCGCGACGATCCAGACCTGCGTCGATTCCGGCGGCCTGCCGCATTTCGACGAACCCTTCATCGTGCGCGAGCTGGAATTGCTCCCAACCTGGTTCCTGCAAAAACACCTCGGCGTGTCCATTGAATGCGACGAGTGGGATGTCGTCGAAGTGGCGTTCCGCCTTTTGGTGGACAACGCGCAACACCAGCCGCAAGTGTTCATGCACCGCGATTACCACAGCCGCAACCTGATGCACGTGCCGGAACACAATCCCGGCATCGTGGATTTCCAGGACGCGGTACTGGGACCGATCACCTATGACCTCGTCTCGCTGCTGCGCGACTGCTACATTTCCTGGGACGATGCACGCGTGCGCGGCTGGGCCGAAGCGCACCGCCTGCGTTTGATCGATGCGGGCGCGCTCGATACGCGCATCGGTGCGGCGCACTGGCAACGCTGGTTCGACCTGACGGGCCTGCAGCGGCACCTCAAGGTGCTCGGCATTTTCTGCCGGCTGTGGTACCGCGACGGCAAGCGCGGCTACCTCCAGGATCTGCCGCGCGTGTGGCATTACGTACGCAGCGTCGCGTCAGGTTATCCCGAATTGCACGATTTCCTCGCGCTGCTGGAACGCTGGGTGGGCGGGCGCGATTTGACGGAACCCACCGCATGAAAGCACTGCTGTTCGCAGCCGGCCGCGGCGAGCGGATGCGCCCGCTGACCGACGCCACGCCCAAACCGCTGCTGCGGGTGGGCGGCAAGCGGCTGATCGAATGGCACCTCGAACGGCTGGCCGCGGCCGGCGTGCGTGAGGTGGTGGTCAACGTCGCCCATCTCGCCGATCAGTTTCCCGCGACGTTGGGCGACGGTTCGCGCTACGGCATCCACATCGAATACAGCCGCGAAGGCGACGTCCCGCTCGAGACCGGCGGCGGCATGCTGCACGCGTTGCCGCTGCTCGGTGACAACCCCTTTCTCACAGTCAATGCCGACATTTTCACCGATTTCGATTCTGCGGCCTTGCCGAGCCAGCCGCACGGCGTCGCGGAACTGGTGCTGGTGGACAATCCGCCGCAGCATCCACACGGCGATTTCGGCATCGATGCGAATGGCAAACTGCTGCCGCGCGCGGATTCACCAGGCGCCGTACGCGCACTGACCTTCGCCGGCATCGGCGTCTACCAGCCAGCAATCCTGCGCGACTGGCAGGCGGTCATCGGCGACACCACGGGCGCACGCGAATCGCCGCCGCGTTTTTCGATCACGCCGTTGCTGCGTGCGGCCATCACGCGCCGCCAAGTCGCATGGCGGCACCATCGCGGTTTCTGGGCCGATGTCGGCACACCCGAACGCCTGGCCACCTTGGATGAGGCTTTGCGCGCCCAAAAGCCGTTGTAGAAGCCGCGGCAGCCGCGACCACGGGGCTTGGCCATGGGCGGCGCACGACAATGCCGGGGCGACGCAATATCGCCACTCGTCGGGCCTGCCAGCCCTCCTACGCGTCGTGGCCGCGCAAAAGTTCGCGCAGGAACGGAATGGTCACGCGCCGCTGCGCCGCCAGCGCGGCACGATCGATGCGCTGCAACAGCGCCACCAGCGAAGCCGGATCGCGCGGCTGGCGCGCAAACCACCAGTCGAGCACCTCGTCGTCGAGGCGCAAGCCCACGCGGCCGGCCAGCAGGCGCAACATCGCGCGGCGGCCGGCATCGTCCAGCGGACGCAACGTGTATTGGGTACACGCGGCGAACCGTGAAACCAGGTCGGGCAGGCCGATCCCGAGCTCCGGCGGCGATGCCGATGCGGCAAACAGCATCTGCGCATGCGTGTTCCGCGCACGGTTGTAAAGATCGAACAGCGCGCGTTCCACGTCACCGTCGCCGGCGATGGCCTGCACGTCGTCGATCGCCAGCAGGCCATCGGCACTGATCGCGGCGAGGGCGTCGCCACGTCGCGCGGGAAGCTGCAGCAGCGACACATAGCGCGCGGCACGGCCCGCTTCCAGTACGGCACGGCAGGCGCCGATCAGCAGATGACTCTTGCCGGTACCGGAACCGCCCTGCAGGTACAGCCATCCGGTATCGCCGCCCGCGACGTCGCTGACGCCCTGCAGCGCGGAAACGTTGCCCCCGGGCCAGAATGCATCAAGGCGCTGGTGCGGTGCCCAGCGCAGGTCGAGCGGAATTTGCCGGATCATGGCTCGGAGGGCGGTTCCCGGTCCCCGGGCGGCGGCTCTGCGACCGGTTCACCGGATGCCGAAACGATTTTCGGCGTTTCATTGCTCCCTGCATACAACGGACTCGCCTGGTAACGCTCGCGCAGGAACCGCAGCAGCACCATCGCGATCGACGCCATGGGCAGTGCCAGCAGCACGCCGATGAACCCGAACAACTCGCCGAACGCCAGCACCGCGAAGATTACCGCCACCGGATGCAGGCCGATCTTGTCGCCGACCAGCTTGGGCACCAGGAAGTAATTCTCCAGCACGTTGGCGACCAGGAACACCACCACCACCAGCACCAGGTGCAGCGCATCGTGGAACTGCACCAGCGCCGCGATGATGCTGGCGACGATGCCGATGATGAAGCCGAGGTAGGGCACGAAACTGACCAGCCCCGCGACCATGCCGATCAGCGGGCCGACGTCGAGTCCGACCAGTTTCAGGGTCACCGCATAAAAGATGGCAAGGGCGATCATCACCAGCAGCTGGCCGCGCACGAACGCGCCCAGCACGCTGTCGGTTTCGCGCGCAAGCCGGCGGATCGTCGGTTGCGCCTCGCGCGGCAGCAGCGCATCGATGTGCGCAACCAGCTTGTCCCAGTCGCGCAGCAGGTAGAACGTCACCACCGGCACCAGCACCACCGCGACGCCGACGCCGATGATCGCGAGACCCGAGCGCGTGGCGTAACCGAGCAGCGTGGCGGCGATGCCACCGAGCGTGCCGATGTGCTCGCGCATGTGCGCAATCACGGTCGAGGTGTCGAACTCGCTGGGCGGAAGGTGCAGTCTTTGTTCCAGCCAGGGCACCGCATCGTGCGTGAACCACGCGGCATACGCGGGCAGCGCGGCGACGAAGCGCGCGACCTGGCGCTGGATCAAGGGCACCAGCAGGACCAGCGCCAGCACCACGATCAGCAGCATCAGCAGGAACACCATGCTGGCAGCGAGTCCGCGACCCAGCCGCAATCGACCCAGGCGCAGGCGCTCCAGGCGATCCACCAGCGGGTCGCCGAGGTAGGCAAACACCGCCGCCAGCATGAACGGCATCAGGATGGGCGACAGCCGCCATACCAGCCAGCCGATCGCGGCGGCGATGATCAACCACTGCCAGCGTTGTGCGTTGCTCATGCCGAACGTCTTCCCTTGAGCTCGCGCCGCGCCATGCGGCCCCAGCGCAAAACATAATCCACGCCACTGGTCGCGGTCAGCACCGCAACCACCCACACCGGCACCACCATCGACAGGTGCCAGCCGAATGCCTGGTTGGCCAACACCAGCAACACGTACCCGATTTGCGCGACCGTGGTGGTTTTGGAAAGCCAGCTCGGATGCGCCTCGAAGCTGTGCAACACGCGATGCCACGCCAGCGCACCCACCGCGATCACCGCATCGCGCGCCACCACTAGTGCGACCAGCCAGCCCGGCGTTTCGTTCAGCCACCCGAGTGCCAGCATGCAGCCTACCAGCATCAACTTGTCCGCCGTCGGATCAAGGATCGAGCCCAGCCGGCTTTGCCAGCGGAAATGCCGTGCGAGAAACCCGTCGACACCGTCGGACACCCCCGCCACCGCCGCGATCAGCAACGCCAGCTCGTAGCGACCCTCGAGGATCGTCGCGAGCAGCGGCGCCACCAGCACGATGCGCAACGCGGAAATCAGGTTGGGAAGCTGTCGCAACATGTCCGCCTGCGTGGATGTACGTATCGCCAGGCCTCTGGCATCAGCACGAATGCAACCGGGCGCGCTGGGCCATCCGACGACCGGTCATGGCGTCCAGTGCAGCGATGCATCCGCCCCTTGATGCGGCTGCGCCGCCACCGTCAGGTGACTGTCAGGACCGGTAAGACCCGCCAGCACCGTCGCCAGGGTTTGGTCGAAACCCAGGTGCAACAACACGCCATCGCCCTCGGCGGCGACCGGCACCACGTCGTGCAGTGAAGTATCGGCACGCAGGGTCGAGAGCAGGCTGGCGAATGCATGGCTGTTGTCGATGCCGTCCACCCACAGGTTGCCGCTGCCACCCTGTGCCACGCTGGCCGCGGTCGAGCCCGCGGCGGGTGCTGCCGAACCCGGCGTCGCTGCCGCACTGCCCTGGTTCGCCGCCACCAGCCGGCCGATCGCGCCGGGATCGAAATCCACCTGCAACTGCAGGCCGTTGCCGGACGCCGCGCGCTGGTAACGGAAATCACGCACGTAGCCGGAAGCCTGCGTCAGCACGTCGGGGCTGGCGATGAATCCGGGTGAAACCTGCTGCAGGACCTGGCCCAGCGCACTCGCGATCGCGGCGTTGCGCTGCTCGTCGCTGGTTCCCGCCACCGGTACGGTCGCGGAATACGGGTTGGACGTTGCCGCAGGAGCGTTGGGTGGCGCGCCGGCCGCCTGTGGCCCGGCAGTCTGCGCCGACACGCCGGCCACCACGCCAACCGCCAGCACCAGGGGCAACCAAATTCGCAGCATGGCCATCACCGTTCGTTCGACAACCGCAAGTCTGCCCAATCGCGGTCCCAGCGTCTATCATTGCCGATCCTGCCGTAGTCGGTCGCTTGCCCGGACACCGCCGTGACTTCCCGAGATGAAGCCCTCTCCTACCGCGCCGCGGGCGTGGACATCGACGCCGGCAACGCGGTGGTCGAACGCATCAAGCCGCTGGTCGGGAAAACCTTCCGCCCCGAGGTGATGGGGGGCTTGGGCGGCTTCGGAGCGCTGTTCGACCTTTCGAACAAATACCGCGAGCCGGTGCTGGTGTCCGGCACCGACGGCGTCGGCACCAAGCTGAAACTGGCACAGCAATTGAACCGCCACGACACCATCGGCATCGACCTCGTCGGCATGTGCGTCAACGATGTGCTGGTGCAGGGTGCCGAACCGCTGTTCTTCCTCGACTACTTCGCCACCGGCAAGCTTGATGTGGATACCACCGTCGCCGTCGTGGGCGGCATCGCCAAGGGCTGCGAACTGGCCGGTTGCGCGTTGATTGGCGGCGAAACCGCCGAGATGCCCGACATGTATCCACCCGGCGAATACGATCTTGCCGGCTTCAACGTCGGTGCGGTGGAGAAATCGGAGATCATCGACGGCAGCGCGATCCGCGCCGGCGACGTGGTGCTCGGCGTCGCGTCCAGCGGCCCGCACTCGAACGGCTATTCGCTGATCCGCAGGATCGTCGAACGCGCCGACTCGCCGTTCGACCTTGACCTCGGCGGCACCACCCTGGCCGACGCGCTGATGGCACCCACCACCATCTATGTGAAACCGATCCTGGCCCTGCTGCGCGCACGCCCGGGCATGGTCCACGGCATGGCCCACGTCACCGGCGGCGGCCTGCAGGAAAACATCATCCGCGTGGTGCCCGACGGACTGGGCCTCGCGCTCGATAGTTCGGCTTGGCAACTCCCGCCCGTGTTCGACTGGCTGCAACGCGAAGGCAAGGTGGCGCCGATGGAAATGTGGCGCACCTTCAACTGCGGGATCGGCTACTGCGTGATCGCCTCGCCCGCGGATGCACCGGCCATCGTGCGGGATCTTGCGCAGGCGGACCTCGCGACCCGCGCGATCGGCGAAGTGGTGCGCGCCAGCGGCGACGAGCGCGTGCACATCGCATGACGCTGCCCATCGCCGTGCTGGCCTCGGGCCGCGGCAGCAACCTCGCGGCGCTGCTGGACGCGCACGCAGCCGGCAAGCTGCCGGTCGCATTCAAGCTGGTTGCCGGCGACAAGGCCGACGCGCCCGCGCTGCGCAACGCCGAGGCGCACGGCATCCCGACGCTCGCACTGGACCCGAAAACTTTTGCGTCGCGCCGTGAGTTCGACGAGGCGCTGTTCGCGAACGTCGCCGCCAGCGGCGCCGAACTGGTGGTGCTGGCCGGTTACATGCGCATCATCGACGCCGGCGTGACGGCGCAATGGCATGGCCGGATGATCAACATCCATCCATCCCTGTTGCCGAAATACCGCGGCCTGCACACCCATCGCAAGGCGCTGAAGGCGGGCGATGCCGAACACGGCGCCAGCGTGCACTTCGTCAGCGCCGAACTCGACGGCGGGCCGGTGATCGCGCAGGCGCGCATCGACGTGCGCAAGGGCGACACCGAGGACTCGCTCGCCGCGCGCCTGCTGCCGCAGGAACACCGCCTGATGGTCGCCAGTGTCGATGCCATTGCGCGCGGCACGGTACGTGAGCACGACGGCGCAGTCTGGTTCCACGGCCGGCCGATCGCCGCGCCGCTGCGACTCGACGCCAGCGGCAGCCTTGCCGCTGCGTGAGCCTGCGTTCAGGCGGGTCGCGGCAGTCTGTGGCACCAACATTCCGACTGCGCCCAAGCCCATGTCGCCGTTTCGCTATCTTTGCGCCCTGTTCGTGATCACGCTTGCCGGCATCGCTGGTGTGGCTTTGGCCGCAGAGCCGCCGTTGCCTGCCTTCACCGCCCACTATCGCCTGCTGCAGGACGGCGCGCCGATCGGCAAGGCAACGTTGACCTTGGCCCCGGGCGACGACGGCACCTGGACCTTCACCACCGCGAGCCAAGGCACGTCGGGGCTGGCGTCGCTGCTTGCCGCCAACACCCGCGAAGTATCCACGTTCAAGTGGGTTGGTGACCTGCCGCAAGGCATCCGTTACGACTACACCCTGAAGACGGCGCTCAAGACCAAGCAACGCACGGTGAATTTCGACTGGGCCCGCCACGTCATCGACGTCAACGACAACGGAAGTTTTTCGTTCGCGACGCAACCCGGCGCGTTGGAACGCCATACCGTGCCGCTGGCGATCGCTGCTGGACTCGCGGCCGGGAAAACTTCCTTCACGCTGCCGGTTGCAGTGCGCGATCGCGTCGAGTCACAGCACTACGCGTCGCAGGGCAAGCAAACCTTGACTGTACCGGCGGGAAACTTCGACGCGACTCGCGTCAGTCGCAGCGATGGCGGCGATGCGTTCGAAGCCTGGTTCGCCCCCGGCAAGCTGCCCGCGCCGATCAAGATCGTCCAGCGCGGCAAGCACGATTTCACGCTTGAACTGACCGATTGGTCGGCGCGCCCCTGACCGCCAAGCTCAGCGCGGCATCCCGCGCCCGCCCATGCCTTTGAGTGAGCCGGACATCTGGCGCATCAGGCCCTTCATGCCGCCACGGGCGAACTTGCCCATCATCTTTTCCATCTGGGTGTATTGCTTCAAGAGGCGATTGACGTCGGCCGGCTGGGTGCCCGAACCGCGCGCGACGCGCGCACGGCGCGAACCGTTCAGCAGGTCCGGATGACGGCGTTCCTTCTTCGTCATCGAGCCGATGATCGCGATCATCCGCTGCACTTCCTTGTCGTTCACCTTCGACTTCACGTTGTCCGGCAGGCTCGACACGCCCGGCAGTTTTTCCATCAGGCCCGCCAACCCGCCCATGTTGAGCATCTGGTCGAGCTGATCCTTCATGTCGTTGAGGTCGAAGCGCTTGCCCTTGGCGACCTTGGCCGCGAGCTTGGCGGCCTTGTCGGCATCGGTCTTCTGCTGCACGTCCTCGATCAGCGACAGCACGTCGCCCATGCCGAGGATGCGGGTCGCCATGCGGTCGGGATGGAACGGTTCCAGCGCATCGGGCTTCTCGCCCGCGCCGAGGAACTTGATCGGCCGCCCGGTGATGTAGCGCACCGACAGCGCCGCACCACCACGCGCATCGCCATCCACTTTCGTGAGGATCACGCCGGTCAAGGGCAGCGCCTCGGCAAAATGTTTGGCGGTGTTGGCGGCGTCCTGGCCGGTCATGGAATCGACCACGAACAGGGTTTCAACCGGGTCCAGGGCTTCGTGCAGCGCCTTGATCTCGGCCATCATCGCAGCGTCGATCGAGGTGCGGCCGGCGGTATCGACGATCAGCACGTCGGCGACTTCGCGCCTGGCGGCATCGACCGCGGCCTGGGCGATCGCCACAGGTTTCTCACCAACGTGCGATGGCACGAAACCCGCACCAACCTGCTGCGCCAGCGTCTGCAACTGCTCGATCGCGGCCGGGCGATAGACGTCGGCCGACACCACCATCACCTTTTGCTTGCGTTCGATCAGGTGCTTCGCGAGCTTCGCGACGGTGGTGGTCTTGCCCGCGCCCTGTAGGCCCGCCATCAGCACCACCGCCGGCGGCGTCGCAGCAAGATGCAGCGACGCGTTCTGCGTGCCCATCACCGCGGTCAGCTCGTCACGCACCACCTTGATGAGCGCTTGACCCGGTGTCAGCGACTTCAGCACTTCCTGCCCGACTGCGCGCACCTTGATGCGCTCGATCAGCGCCTGCACCACCGGCAATGCGACATCGGCTTCCAGTAGCGCGACGCGCACTTCGCGCAACGCCTCGCGGATGTTTTCCTCGGTCAGGCGACCGCGCCCGGTCAGGCGCTGGACGGTGGCGGAAAGACGCTGGGTGAGATTGTCGAACATGGCGGTGGCGTGTGGATCGAAGCGGCCAGTTTAGCCGAGACGCCGCATCCGCCGCGATCCAGTCACCGCGCAGGTTGTGCCTTGATCCAGCTCGCGATCGTGGCGATGACGGCCGGATCGACGTGCGCGGGCTTGGCGTAGTCCGTGGGCGATCGCGTCGGTCCCGGCATGAACAAGTGACTCAATCCCGGAAACAGGTGGAACGTCACATTCGGCTTGCCTGCCAGCGCCTGTTTCCACGCATCGAAATCGAGCGCAGGGGAAATCTGGAAGTCGTTGCCGCCTTGCAGGATCAGGATGGGCAGCGTCAGCGATTTCGCGGCAGCCACCTGATCGACGTTCTGCCAGCTCAGCCAATAGGCCTGTGGCATGCCGGCGAAACGACCCTGTGGCGGGTGCGCCGGATCGGCCTTCGCGAGCAACACCTTCTCGGCTTCGGTTTTGGCCACCATCCCGGCGATTTCCGCCTGCCCTTGATGGGTGCGCTCCCCCTGTTCGCGCTGCTGCGCGGCGATCACGTCCAGAATGGGCCGCGCGGGCGCCGCCAGCATGATGACGCCCGCGAGTTGTGGATCGCGTTGCGCGATGCGCGGCGCCATCTGCGCGCCAAGGCTGTGGCCAAGCACGAACACACGCTGCGGGTCGATCGCCTGCTGCTGCGTCAACAGGTGCAGTGCCGACAGCGCATCGTCGGTGACCTCGTCGTCAATCGTGAAATCCGGGTTTGCGGCGGCCTTCAACGCATGATCGAGCGTGCGCTTGTCGTAACGCAGCGAGGCAACGCCGGCCTGCGCAAGGCCTTCCGCGATGTCCTTGAACGGTTTGTTGCCTTCGACGGTTTCGTCCATGTCGTTGGCCCCGGAACCGGACACCAGCACCACCGCCGGAAACGGCCCCTTGCCCGCGGGCAGCGTCAACGCACCGCGCAACGGGCCATCCGGCGACGGCACGTCCAACGGTTCAACACGCGCGCCGTCGGGCAGCACTTGCGACGTCGCCGGTGACGCGGCTGCCACCGCCGATGGTTCCAGCAGATAGAAAGCCGACAGGCGCTGATCGGCATCGCAGGCGGTGACGAAATCCAGTGCACCGCGGGCAAACTGCACCGGCACCACGACCGCCGGTTTGCCCTGCACGACCTGCTGCCGCGCGGGACCGTGCGACTGGTACGCACCGACCAGGCCTTCGATCTGGCCCCAGGTCTGCTTGAGCTTCGCGGGCGGCAGGCCTTGTACCAATTCAGGCGCAAAGTGCTTGCCGACGGCAGCGTAATCGCCATGCACGAACGCGGTCAGCGACGCCGTGGCGTTGGCGATACAGGCATCCGGCGGGGTCGCGCCAAGTGCGCACGCGGAGAACATGCAACCCGCCACGACTGCCCACGCGGGAACCCGGAATTTCATGTCAGGCGCCTCCCTATCCAGGGCGTCTTTCAACGCGCGATTGGACGAAGTGCGGAATGGTAAGCGGGATGGAAGCCCGCGAGCAGGCACCCGACAGCATCGTGCCGTCTCGGACCGCCAACAAGAAAGTCTGGTGGCCAACGTCAGTATCCCGAACGTCCAAGCGGACGGCGCCATCCCGAACTTGCGCGGTGATTCATCGGCAGCGTCGCCACGGCATTCCCATGAACGCCGACCGGCGCGCCTGCTGGCAAGCGCGGGCGGCGCCATGCGACACTGCCGCAATGCCTGCCCACTCGACCACGATGGAACTGCTGGCGGTCCTTGCGATCGCCCTGTATTTTGCTGCAGCGGCGGCGCTGGCCCGGCCGTTGTTGAGCCAGGGCGCCATTCCGCGGCGCGCCGCGCTGGTCACGGGTGCGATCGCGGTACTGCTGCATTTCGCGGTGCTGTTCGGCATCCATCGCGGTGCCGTGGACCTGCACTTCTACGCCGCGCTGTCGCTGGTATCGGCGGTGATCGCGGCATTGACGCTGATCGTGAACCTCACGCGGCCGGTGGCCGCACTGGGCATCATCCTGTTCCCTTTGGCGGGGCTGTTCCTCGCCATCGACGAATTCCTCGCGCCACCGACCGCGCCGTTCCGGCTGGACTGGCAGATCGGCCTGCACGTGATCATCGCCCTGCTGGCCTACAGCCTGCTCGCGATCGCCGCGGTACTGGCGCTGCTGCTGGCGACCCAGGAAAGGGCCCTGCGCACCCGCCAACTCAGCGCCTGGGCGCAGGCGATGCCGCCACTGACGCAAACCGAATCCCTGATGTTCAGGCTGATTGGCGCGGGCTTCGCGTTGCTGACGCTCACCCTGCTGTCAGGCGTCCTGTTCGTGCACAACCTGCTGGCCCAGCACCAGGCCCACACCGCGATCCTGTCGCTGGTTGCGTGGATCATCTTCGGCGTGCTGCTGTTCGGCCGCCGGCGCTGGGGCTGGCGCGGCAATCGCGCTGTGCGCATGACGCTGACCGGCATGGCGGTCCTGCTGCTGGCGTTCTTCGGTTCCAAATTCGTGCTGGAAATGATCCTGCACAGGCCCGGCATGTGAGGAGCCGTTTCTTGCGATCTATCCCTGATCGCCGCGACGTCAGCGCACCCACAGTGCACGCATTCCGGGTTCACCAGATTCCGGAACGGGCATCCGTGTCCCGGCTTTCCACTTTCCAAGTGCAAGCGCAGCGTGGTTATGCAAACATCCGCGCCGCTTGCCGTTTGAATCTTCTCGTTCGGGAGTTCCCATGAGGTCATCGACCGGTTCCACGCGGGTGTGGAACGCGATTACGCCGCGTCATGCACGCATCGCCGCGATCTGCCTGTTCGCAAGCCTCGCATGGCTCGCCAGCGGCACGGCACGCGCGGATGCGACGCTCGATCCTTCCCTGCTGCCCGAAATCCAGTCGGCGACCTTCGAAGTGGTCGCGGCCAAGCCGAAGGAAACGCTCACCTACGAGAAACCACTGCCGCTGGACTTGTTGCCATTCCAGGAGCGCACCGACAAGTACTACTCGATCGGCACCGCCTTCGCGATCGGCCCCAACACCTACGTCACCGCTGCGCACGTGTTGATGGTCGGCTACCAGAGCCTGTGGGGCGCGCCGGAGCTGCGCGACGCGTCGGGCAAGGTGTACGCCATCGACAAGATCGAGAAATTCGCGCTGCGCCGCGATTTCGTGGTGTTCTCGCTCAAGGACCCGCCCGTGATCAAGCCGCTGGCCGTCGACAGCAAGCCTGCGCTGAACCAGGTCGTGTACTCGGTCGGCAACGCGCTCGGCACCGGCGTGGTGATCCGCAACGGCCTGTACACCTCGGACACGCCAGAAGACCAGGACGGCCAGTGGAAGTGGATCCGCTTCTCGGCCGCCGCCTCGCCCGGCAACAGCGGCGGCCCGCTGCTCGACCAGCACGGCAAGGTGATCGGCGTGGTACTGATGAAGTCGCCGAACGAAAACCTCAACTACGCGTTGCCGATGCGCGAGGTACTGGATGCGCCCAAGGATCTTGCGCGCATGGACAAGCGCATGGCCTACCAGTTCGACGTGTTCGATTCCACGCTGACCGGCACCTTCAAGGCCGAATTCAAGCTGCCGCTCGGCGTCGCGGATTTCTTCGCGGCCTATGCCGGGGCGTTCCACCCATACCTGGATTCGCAGCTCAAGGCCCTGCTCGGCCAGCAGGCAGCCACCCTGTTCCCGAACGGCAACGGTTCGCACCAACTGCTTTACAGCACGCCCTCGATGGACGACTTCCCGCGCCTGGTCACGCGCAACAGCGATGGCGTGTGGGTCACCAGCGGCCATCCCACCATCAGGATCAGCTTGCCGGCGAACGGTTACGTCGCGGGTGGTACCGCCGCGCAGGACATCCTGTTCCACCTGCGCAAGCCCGACAACATTCCCGACGCCAGCTTCCACCACGACCCCAAGGGTGTGATGGACATGCTGCTGAAGACCGGATTCCTGAAACGCGCGGTCGGGCCCGAACGCATCCTGGTCACCTCGCTCGGCGAACCCGGCCAGACCGGCAGCGAGACCGACCGCTGGGGCCGCATTTGGCAGACCTGGTCGTGGCCGGTGCCGTACGCCAACGGTTACATCTGCCTGTTCGCGTTGCCGACCCCGGACGGTTACTCGATCCTGATGCGGATCGACCCCGCGCCTTCGCATTACGACACCGCGATCAACATGCGGGCGCTGACCGATTTCATCAGCCTGCCCTACGACGGCACGCTGGCGCAATGGAAGGCGTTCCTCGCGGATCCGAAGCTGCTGCCTGCTGCGTTCAAGGACATCCATATCGCCTTCGATTACGGCAAGGATTTCCGCTACGACTCGCAGCGCCTCGCGTTTTCGTTCACGCCCGACCTGCAGAAGGTCAATGCCGACAGCATGCTGACGCTCGGCTTCACCTTCTTCCCCGGCCACGACGGCAAGGCGGTGTGGGACGTCGGCCAGGTGTGGCTGGCCGAGGACAACCACGACCACCACTGGGTCAGCCTGCTGCGCAACCAGGCGCCGCCTGCCGACCTCGACGACAGCTTCCAGAGCTTCTGGAAGAAGGTGCTGGACAAGCGCCACCCGTACGACGGACTCGCCTTCACCGACGGTGACACCAGCAAGATCAACGCGGTCGTCCCACCGCCAAATGGCGACGACAAACCGTCGGTGCTCTACACCGCGTATGTCTATCAACCCGGCACCCAGCCGCAGGCGGAGATGAAGCAAAAACTCGATCTGCTGTTGAAGGGCGTGACGGTGAAGGAGCAATAGGAGCGCACACGTTCACCGCTCCAGCGCTGCAACGCCCCCGGGATAGACCGCCTTCAGCGCGCGACTCATGATCGGCGTCAGCGTGGCGATGGGATCGGGCAGATTGCGTTCCGTACGGTAGTTCGGATAACGCTTTTTTGTGAGCAGGCTGAGCACCCTCACGTAACCCATGGGAGCGGGTTCGTAGACGTTCATTTCGTAGCGAGTCGGTGTCGCCATGTTCGGCTCGTCACCTTCATAGACCTGGTCAACCCTCACGAATGCTCCTTTCAACGGGCCATGATTGACGAACTCCTGTTGCCCGCCACCGCCTGCCACGGACACGAACGTTTTCTGGAATATGCCCAACCGGCTGTCGTAATTCCACACGTAAACACCCTGCAGCCAGCCGGAACCACCGCCCGAGAACGTAGCTCTCACTACCAAAGCCGGACGTTGCCTGCCATCTGGCCCGGGCAACAATTGGAGGCTCGCATCGCGGAACGATTGCATCGGGAACGCCCTGCCATCGACAGGTGTGCCGCCAAACAACGCCGTGCAGACCGTGTACGGCTTGGGATTACCCAAGATCCCTACCAGACACACGCGCACCGGCTGGTTGCCGATATCGGCATACTTCCCGCCGGGCTGATAGATCTTCGCCTGCCACGGATGCGAGGCTTGGAAAAACGACTGCAGCGGAATGTCCTTGACCAAGCGCTCGTTGGCCGGTTGCGCCGTGGCGGCGACCGCAGTGCCAGCCACGCACAGCAACGCCAGCGCATTCACCAGCGAACCGATTTTCATGGTGACTTATCCTCGTCGATCCGTGCGACAAGCCACTCTACGACTTGCGGAACACGCAAACATGTCCGCACGCGGCCAATGACGTGGCCACACTGCGGAAACGTGGCACGCTTATCTGCTGACGCCCGTTCACAGGCGCAGGTGAGGCTCTCACTTCGATCAGCGCCCCAGCAACGCCTTCGCCTTCGCGATCACGTTGTCGACGGTGAAGCCGTACTTTTCGAGCACGAGTTCGCCGGGTGCGGAAGCGCCGTAGCGGTTCACACCGACGCCCGCGCCGTGGTCGCCGACCCAGCGTTCCCAGCCCTGGCGGACGCCTGCTTCGACCACGAGGCGCGCGTGCACATTGGGGGGCAGCACGGAATCGCGATAGGCCTGGTCCTGCGCTTCGAACAATTCCCATGACGGCATGGAAACGGCGCGCGCCTTGACTCCTTCGGCCTGCAACTTTTCGACCGCCTTGGCGGCCAGGTCGGTTTCGGCGCCGGTGCCGATCACGATGAGTTCGGGTGATCCACCGGGCGCATCCAGCAACACGTAGGCGCCCTTGCGCAAGCCTTCGGCGCTGGCGAACCTGGTGCGATCCAGCGTCGGTACGTTTTGGCGCGACAGGATGATTGCGGTCGGATTCTTCGCGCTTTCGATGGCAACCTTCCACGCGACGGCGGTTTCGTTGGCGTCGCCCGGACGGATCACGTCGAGGTTCGGCACCGAGCGCAGCCCGGCCAGTTGTTCGACCGGCTCGTGGGTCGGGCCGTCCTCGCCCACCGCGATCGAATCGTGCGTGAACACGTTGATCACGCGCAGGCCCATGATCGCGGCCAGCCGCATCGGCGGACGCATGTAATCGGAGAACACCATGAAGGTCGCGGTGTAGGGAATGAAGCCACCATGCGCGGCCATGCCGTTGGCGATCGCGCCCATCGCGTGTTCGCGCACGCCGAAATGCAGGTTGCGGCCGGCGTAGCTCCATACCTCATTGGTATCGCCCTGCTCGTCCGGTTCCTTGCCGGGCGAGAACACGCCCAGGCCCGCGACCGCGGTGTGGGTGGAAGGATCGAGGTCGGCCGAACCGCCGCTGACGGCCGGCAACTTCGGTGCGATCGCCGACAGCACCTTGCCGCCCGCGACGCGCGTCGCCATGCCCTTGGCATCGGCCGGGAACACCGGGATGCCGGCGTCCCACCCGGCTGGCAACTTGCCATCGAGCGAACCTTGCAACTCGGCGGCGAGTTCCGGAAAGGCCTTGGCATATTTGTTCCAGCGGCGCTTCCAGCCGGCCTCGGCACCCTTGCCTTTTTTTTGGGCTTCGCGGAAGTGCGCCAGCGCATCATCGGGAACCAGGAACGCGGGCTGCTCGGGCCAACCCAGCTTCTTCTTGGTTGCGGTGACGTTGTCTGCACCCAGCGGCGAGCCGTGCGCCTTGAAGCTGTCCTGCACGGGCGAGCCGTAACCGATGTGGGTGCGCACCAGGATCAGCGACGGCTGATCCTTCTTGCCCCTGGCGCGCTTGATGGCCTTTTCGATCGCGTCGAGATCGTTGCCGTTCTCGATCGTCTGCACATGCCAGCCGTAGGCCTTGAAGCGCGCCGCGCGATTCTCGGTGAAGGTGATGTCGGTGCCGGCCGCCAGCGTCACGTAGTTGTCGTCGTACAGGCAGATCAGCTTGCCGAGCTTCAGGTGCCCAGCCAGCGAGGCTGCCTCGGAAGCCACGCCTTCCATCAGGTCGCCATCGCTGACGATCGCATAGGTATGGTGATCGACCACCTTGTGGCCGTCGCGGTTGTAGCGCGCGGCCAGTTGCGCCTCGGCCATCGCCATGCCGACCACGTTGGCCATGCCTTGGCCCAGCGGGCCGGTGGTGGTTTCGACGCCCGCGGTGTGGCCGCGCTCGGGATGGCCCGGCGTCCTGCTGCCCCACTGGCGGAACTGCTTGATGTCATCCAGCGACAGGTCGTAGCCGGTCAGGTACAACAGGCTGTACAGCAGCGCGGAGCCATGGCCCGCGGACAGCACGAAACGGTCGCGGTCGGCCCAGTGCGGATCAGCCGGATGGTGCTTCAGGAACTTGGTCCACAGCACATACGCCATCGGCGCCGCGCCCAGCGGCAGGCCCGGGTGGCCGCTGTTGGCCTTCTGGATCATGTCCACCGAGAGGAAGCGGATGGTATTGACGCAGGTCTGGTCGAGATTGGCTGCCACGGGTCGGCTCCAGGGGATGGGTGGACGCGAAAACCCCTAGGATAACGGCCGGCTCCGGCGCTGTCCGCAGGCTTGCGGCAAGTGTTTGGGCACGCTACACTTTCCCGCTTTGTTTCAGCCGAATTGACCCCGAGGAAACCGCCGTGAAGGTACTTTCATCCCTGAAGTCCGCCAAGCAGCGGCACCGCGATTGCAAGGTCGTGCGCCGGCGCGGCAAGGTGTTCGTGATTTGCAAGAGCAACCCCCGCTTCAAAGCTCGTCAACGTTAAGTCATGATGGCAACGCCTTGAAAAGGCCGCACGAGCGGCCTTTTTCGTGACCCGATTCGCTGGCGCAAGGGGGCGGTTTTTGCTACAAAGCGCATGTCCGCGTTGCGCGCCCGTGTGGAGCCACCCTCATGAAACGTTCTGCCCTCAGCCTGTTTGCCGCGACGCTTGCACTGGCCGCTGCTCCATTGCTGCTCTCCGCACCAGCCCACGCTGAAAGCCTGCGCGTGAAGGTGCAGCAGGAACAGCGCATGAACCTGCCGACGCGCGGCATGACCATGGCGCAGGTCAAGCACAAGTACGGTGAACCGCTGAAGGTGTTGCCGACCCGCGGCGGCAGTTCCAAGTACCAGCCGCCGATCCACCGCTGGGAATACTCGAAGTACATCGTGTATTTCGAATACAGCCACGTGGTGCACTCGGTCTTGCGCACCCCGGGCCCCGACTCGCTGTAGCCCACCATGCCCCAGGCTCATCTGCGGCTGCCCGCGGAGTGGGAGCCGCAGGCTGCGGTCCTGCTCGCATGGCCGCATGCCGGCACCGACTGGGCCGCGCGCCTCGACAGCGTCGAAGGCACCTGCGCGGCACTGACCGCTGCGATCTCGCGCTTCGAAACCGCGATCGTCTGCGTGCCCGATGCCGAAATCGGCGCGCACGCCACGGCGCTGCTGCGCGATGCAGGCGCGGACTTGTCCCGCGTGCGCTTCGTCGAGATCCCCTACGACGACACCTGGCTGCGCGATTCGGGTCCGATTACCTTGAAATCTGACGATGGCCGCTTCGTCTTGACGGATTTCCGGTTCACCGGATGGGGCGGCAAGTTCGAGGCATCCCGGGACGACGCGCTGATCGCCGGATTGATCGAACGCGACGTGTTTCGTCGCGACGTGCAACACCAACGCGTGGACTGGGCGCTTGAGGGTGGTGCGATCGAATCCGACGGTCGCGGCACGCTGCTGACCACCTGGCGTTGCCTGCAGCAGCGCCATCCCGACCAGTCGCGCGAATCGATCGACGCCACCCTGCGCAGGGAGCTCGCGGCGCAACGCGTGTTGTGGCTGGATCACGGTTATCTGCAGGGCGACGACACCGACGCGCACGTCGATACCCTCGCTCGCTTCGCGCCCGATGACGCGATCGTCTATCAGGCCTGCAGCGACCCCGACGATGCACATTACGCGGAACTCGGCGCGATGCGCCGCGAGCTGGAAGCGTTGCGCACTGTAGATGGCAAACGCTATCGGCTGTTCGACCTGCCTTGGCCCAAGCCGATCCTGGACGAAGGCCGCCGGCTTGCGGCCTCGTATGCGAATTACCTGATCGTCAACGGCGCGGTGCTGGTGCCGGCCTATGGTGACATCGTCGATGACGCCGCGGCAGCAACGATTCGCCTCGCGCACCCGGGCCGCGAAGTCGTGCAGGTGCCCTGCCGGCCACTGATCTGGCAAAACGGCAGCCTGCACTGCATGACCATGCAGTTGCCTGCGGGCATCCTGTAGGAGCGGCGGAAGCCGCGACCGGTCTCCACGTTCCTCGCAAAAATGGATCGCGGCTTCCGCCGCTCCTACCTGAGCATGAAGCCCCATACAATACGGTTTCCCCTGTGTCATTGACCCGCATGACCGGACGAATCCTCAAAGTCGCGCTGCTGCAGGAAACCGACCGCGGCAGCGTCAACGCCAACCTCGACGCGATCGAGGCGGGTCTGCGCGACGCCGCGAAGGCCGGCGCGCAACTGGTGTTGCTGCAGGAAATCCACAACGGTCCGTATTTCTGCCAGCACGAATCGGTCGAGGAATTCGATCGCGCCGAAACCATCCCCGGTCCTTCGACCGAACGGATCGGCAAGCTCGCGGCCGAATTGCAACTGGTCGTGGTGGCTTCGCTGTTCGAGCGCCGCGCCGCCGGGCTGTACCACAACACCGCGGTGGTGTTCGACCGCTCGGGCGACATCGCGGGCAAGTACCGCAAGATGCACATTCCGGACGATCCGGCCTATTACGAGAAGTTCTATTTCACGCCCGGCGACCTCGGCTTTCATCCGATCGACACTTCAGTCGGCAAACTCGGCGTGCTGGTGTGCTGGGACCAGTGGTACCCGGAAGCCGCGCGCCTGATGGCGCTGGCCGGCGCAGAACTGCTGCTGTATCCGACCGCGATCGGCTGGGACCCGGCCGACCCGCAGGACGAGAAGGATCGCCAGCGCGATGCCTGGATCACGGTGCAGCGCGGCCACGCGGTTGCCAACGGCCTGCCGTTGCTGGCCTGCAATCGCGTCGGCTTCGAGCCCGCGCCGGCGGATTCGACCGGATCGGGCGGACGTGGCGCGCAGTTCTGGGGCACCAGCTTCGTCGCCGGCCCGCAGGGCGAAATCCTCGCGCAGGCAGGCAGCGAACGACGCGAGCTGCTGTTCGCCGACATCGACCTCGCGCGCAGCGAAGCCGTGCGCCGCATCTGGCCGTTCCTGCGCGATCGCCGCATCGACGCCTACGGCGACCTCACGAAAAGATTCCGCGATTGAATACCCAGACTGATTCCGCTGCCGATGCAGCGGCACACGATCCGCTCCACGAACAGCCGCTCGCGCGCGTCACGCGCGACGACGTCGAATACGTGCTGCTCGGTACGGCGCACGTGTCGCGGGTTTCCGTCGATGCGGTCAAGGCGCTGGTTGAACAGGAGCCGTTCGACGCCATTGCCATCGAGCTGTGCGAGTCGCGCGCACGCGGGATGCGCGACCCCGAAGCGTTCGCGAAGATGGACTTGTTCCAGGTCATCCGCACCGGCAAGGCCGGCATGGTGTTCGCATCGCTGGCCCTCTCGTCGTTCCAGCAACGCATCGCCGAACAGTACGGCATCGAACCCGGCGCCGAAATGAAGGCCGCGATGCACGCCGCGGACGCACGCGGCCTGCCGCTGTGGCTGGTCGATCGCGAGATCGGCACCACGCTCAACCATGCCTATCGCGGCGTGCGCTTCCGCGACCGCATGGGCATTGTCGGCAGCCTCATTGCCAGCGTGTTCTCGAGCGACGAGATCGACGAAGCCGAGATCGAGAAGCTGAAGCAGGGCGATATCCTGGAAGGCGCGTTCGGCGAATTCGCGCGCAACTCCAAGCCACTGTACGAAGCCCTGATCGGCGAACGCGACCGCTTCATGGCAGCGCGCTTGCGCGAAGAATCGGCGCAGAACAGCGGTGCGAAAAAAGTGCTGGTCGTGATCGGCGCGGGCCATCTTGCAGGGATCGAACGCGAACTCGGCGCGCAGACCGAACCACCGCGCACGATCATCGAGCCGCTGGCCGCGAAGCTGCCGGCGCCGAAATGGCCGAAGTACCTCGCCATCGGCGTGATGCTGGCGATCTTCGCGGCGATCGGCTTCCTGTTCTACCGCAACGCCACGATGGGCTGGCACGCGTTGCGCGACTGGGTGATCTACACCGCGGTGCTGAGCGGAATCGGCGCCGCCGTCGCGGGCGGGCACCCGCTCTCGGTACTGACTGGTGCCGTGATGGGACCGCTGAAACCCTTGCGTCCGCCGGGACTGTCATCGGGCGTGTTTTCCGGCATGGTCGAGGCGTGGCTGCGCAAACCGCGCGTCGCGGATTTCCAGTCGCTGCGCAAGGACCTGCTGCACGCTTCCGGCTGGTGGCACAACCGCGTCGCGCGCACCCTGCTGGTCTTCATGCTCACCAACCTCGGCACCATCGCCGGCGAATACCTTGCCGGCATCCGCATCTTCAGCCGGTTGCTGTGACCCGAAGCGGTTCCCTGCCACGCTACGCCACTCCATCCGGGGCGTAAAAATCGCACCTCATTTTTGCGCGATATGCGTCCGACCAACTAGGCCGCCGCCTGCGTGCAGATGCCACACAGAAGATTCACCCCAAGCGGATTTCGACGCTTGACAGCATGCCGCGCTGACTCCAGCATCCACGCAACACCCCGGCTCCGGGGTCAACTTGGCGTTAGGGCTCATGCCCAATATCGTCGCATCGTTAGTGTTGTGCGCCACGCTACTCGGATACGCCTCCCCGACCGCGCTTCAGAGAAGCACCGATCAAAGGCTTGCGACGGAACCCGTTAAGACGCTTCCGGATCTTCCGGATGGCGCGCAAGCACACTGGATAGTAGCGAAGCCCGAAGAGATAGTGACTTGGCTTGCTTTCAATCCAGCTTCCGTTCGGGAAAGACTTCCTTCGCATCTTCGTTTCATCACAATTGAGGAACTTGCCAGCGGTAATGTCCAGTGGGCAAAGGCCTTCCTCGCCCAACATCCGAATAAGAGCCACTGGGGAGTCTCCTTCCTCGAATTCGTCCGTATGGGTACCTTCACTATCGATGGGCGTTCTCCCAGGTGGCCCCCGCACGGAGCAATCGCGCTCTGGTTCGCACGGGTAACACCTTCCGACCCATCTACGCAACTCGATCTTGGCCAGCCATATCTGGCCCTCGACTTTTGGGTCCCAGACCACGCTTACATCCACTACATGAATGAAAAAGGCTATTACGCCACGTATGGCCTCGCTACGCTTCAACGCAACGATAGGCGGGGATGGTCTGCCACCCTCGCAATCAAGGGTCTGAAAATCTCCGCGGAGTGCACACCCACAGGCCCAGTGGCAGGGGGTGCAAGCTCCGCTGGTATGCAGGTCATCTTTCCGCCCGCCTCATCATCAGTAACCGGCCTTGTTGGGATCACCTTCGCCGGCCACCGCGAGCAAGAGTGCGCGTCACCGTCATCATGGAGCCTCCGTGGTGTACACCCACTCGCTAGCGCCGTTTCTCTGGGTTCTCCGACGTTCCAGTACGGGTACCGTTTACAGGGTGCGCACTATCCCAACCAGTAGCGGAATACATCTAGGCACCGTAGCATGAACCCTAACTCGTTCAAGCCGACGCCACTTCGCGGCGCGGCTTAACTCAGGCGTTGCCTCTCCGCTTCACGCATTCGCAGGCCCGTGTGAATCCGGCCAGTAGGCGCTATCCGGCGTCTTGCGGGCCCCGAAGATCGCCTGCCCGACGCGGACGATGGTCGAGCCTTCCTCGATCGCAAGTTCGTAGTCGCCGGACATGCCCATCGAAAGTTCGTCCATCGTGATGCCGTCGGGCGCGGACTGGCGCAGGCGCTCGCGCAGTTCGTGCAGGCGCACGAAGCACGGGCGGACCTTCGCGGCATCATCGGAAAACAACGCCAGCGTCATCAGGCCGCGCACGCGCAGTGACGAAAACGCGGGCAACAGTTTCACGAAGGCTTCAACCTCTTCCGGCGGCAGGCCGAACTTGCTTTCCTCGGCGGACGTGTTGACCTGCACCAGCACATCCAGCGAACGGCCCAACGCCTGCAGATGCTTGTCGAGCGCAGTCGCCACGCGCAGGCTGTCCAACGCCTGGAATTCCGACGCGAACTCCGCCACGTCTTTCGCCTTGTTGGTCTGCAGATGGCCAATGATGGCCCAGCGCAGGTCGGGCAGGTCGGACATCGCCTGCCATTTGCGCTGCGCCTCTTGAACCTTGTTCTCGCCCAGCGTGTGGCAGCCGGCGGCGTAGGCGTTGCGAATGCGAGCTTCCGACACGGTCTTGCTGACGGGCAACAGGCGCACCGTTGCCGGATCACGCCCCGCCTTCGCGCAAGCAGCGCCGATGCGCGCATGCACGTCCGCAAGATGCTGGCGAAATTCTTCGACCGTGTTGGCCGTGATGTACTTAGTCATCCGCTCATTGTAAGCGACGCGATCCATCACCCCGGCCCGCATGGGCGTATGCTGGCCGGATGGTCGCGGGCAAGAAACCGCCATCCGTTGCACCCTGGCCCGAAACGCTGTGGACGATCGGGCATTCCACGCGCGACAGCAGCGAGTTCATCGCCCTGCTGACCGGCAACCGCATCGAAGTGCTGGCCGACGTGCGCCACTTCCCCGGTTCGCGCAAGTACCCGCACTTCAACGTCGAGCCACTGCGCACGGCATTGTGGGAAGCCGGCATCGGCTACGAACCCTTCCCGGAACTCGGGGGACGCCGCAAGGTGTTGCCCGATTCACCCAACACGGCGTGGCGTCATCCGGCCTTCCGCGGCTACGCCGACTACATGCAGACCGAAGCCTTCCACGCCGGCATCGAACGCCTGAAGGTGCTGGCGTCACTGCAACGCACTGCGATCATGTGCGCGGAAGCGGTGTGGTGGCGCTGCCACCGCGGTTTGATCTCCGACGTGTTCAAGCTGCATGGCACCCGCGTTTTGCATATCACCGGGCCCGGCCAACCCGGCGAACACCCGTACACCTCCGCAGCCCGCATCGTGGACGGCCGGCTCGACTATTCGGCGGACCAGCACTGTCTGCCGATGGCTGCGCCTGGCGACACCGGCAAGCAGCAGACGCCGGCATGACGAGCAAGCCCGGCATGCAATCTGCCCTGACCCGCGTCAACATCTTGCCGCCGGACTGCGCACTAAACTCCGCGGTCGCCAACGCGGCGAATCGGCAACCGACGCGCAAGTGACACGGGCTTGCCATCGATTCGCACCGCTCGATACGACCCCATCCCAGTCACCGTCATCCTGCAGGAGCAGATCGCATGTCAAATGAACAGGACTCCAGGCCGACCCCCGAGGCATGGCGCGCCATGGCCCGCACGGCCTTGCGCGTCGCCTTCGGCATCATCTGGGTGGTCAACGCCGCGTTCACGTGGACCAGCGAGTTCGCCAACCACTACGTCGGCTACCTGCACAACGCCGCGCAGGGCCAGCCGGCGTGGTCCGCATTCTGGTTCAACGCGTGGATTGCGGTGGTCACGCCGCATGCCAGCCTGTTCATCTGGCTGACGCGCATCATTGAAACCGTGCTGGCGGTCGCGCTGGTGCTCGGCATCGCGCGCAAGACCGTGTACTTCGCGGGCGCCCTGTTCAGCCTGCTGGTGTGGAGCACGGCCGAAGGCTTCGGCGGCCCGTACGCGGTGGGCGCCGCCAACATGGGCGCGGGCATCGTGTACGTGCTGGTGTTCATCGCGCTCATCACCATCAACAGCCGCTCGGGTCCCAGCCCCTACAGCCTCGACTACTACATCGAGAAGCGCTGGCCGTGGTGGCGTCGCATCGCGGAGTCGGGCAGCGCGGAACAGAGCCCCGCGCACCCGGTGTCCTGGCGCGTGCAGGGCCCCGCGCTGGGCGGCATCGCGATCCTGATCATCCTGCTGCTGCTCGGCCTGCACAGCAGCCTCAACGTGACCGCCCCCTCCCCGGCTGCCGCCGCGGCCGCGGTATCGCCGCTCTCGCTCGCCTCGCCCAACCCGATCGACCACGCCGCACCGGCGAAGCTGCCCCCGCTGCAACCCGGCGACACCGTCAAGGTGCACATCACGACGACCGACCAGAAGGTCGAGATCGCGAGCGGCGTGTACTACAACGCGTGGACTTTCGGCGACACCGTGCCCGGGCCGATCATCCACGTGCGCCAGGGCCAGACGGTCGATGTCACCTACACCAACAACGGCATGATGCAGCATTCGATCGACCTGCATGCCGCGCACACCCCGCCCAACCTGAGTTTCGCCGAGGTGGACCCGGGCAAATCGATCCACTTCTCGTTCAAGGCCGAGGTGCCGGGCGCGTTCGTCTACCACTGCGGCACGCCACCGGTGCTGCTGCACATCGGCAATGGCATGTACGGCGCGATCATCGTCGACCCGGCAACGCCGCTGCCACCGGCCGAGGCGAGCTACGTGATCGTGCAGAGCGAGTGGTACACGCAGCAGGTGTCCGGCAACCTCATGGGCGCCGATTACCAGAAGATGCTGGCCGAACGGCCCGACGAAGTCGTCTTCAACGGCGCCGCGTTCCAGTACCGCGACCACCCGCTGCCTGCCGTCGCCGGCGAGCGCGTGCGGCTGTATTTCGTCAACGCGGGTCCGAACGTGTGGTCGTCGTTCCACGTGATCGGGGCCACCTTCGACAAGGTGTACCCCGACGGCGATCCGGACCACGCGCAAAGCGGCGTGTCGACCTACACGGTCGGGCCCGGCGCAGGTGCGGTGTTCGACCTCGTGATTCCGGAAGCCGGCAAGTATCCGTTCGTCGACCACGACTTCGCGCACGCCACCATCGGTGCGATCGGCGTACTGAACGTGCTGCCGGCCGGTACCCCGCTGCCGCCGCAGCCGCAGGGTTCAGCGGCGCCGACGTCCGCAGCCGCTGCCAGCGCACCCGCAGCCGCAGCCGCGGTGGCCAGTTCGCCCGCAACCGCGAGCGCGCCTGCCGAACCCGCCGGTCCGTACAAATTCGATCCGGCCCAGGGCGCGGCGCTGTACACGGCCAACTGCTCGGCCTGCCATCAGGCGACCGGTATGGGTTTGCCGGGTGCGTTTCCACCGCTGAAGGGCAATGCCGCCGTGCTCGACCCGAACCCCGCCAAGCAGATCGACACGATCCTGCACGGGCTGCACGGCCTGGCGATCGATGGTGTGACCTATCCAAGCCCGATGCCGCCGTTCGACGCCACGCTCAACAACACCGATATTGCCAACATCATCAACCACGAACGTTCGTCGTGGGGCAATCAAGGCAAACCGGTGACGGCGGATCAGGTGAAGGCGGCGCGATCCAAGAAATAGTCATCCTGCCAAGAGCCCCGCGTGCCGTAAGGCACGCGGGGCGTTTTTTGCTTACCGCGCGAATCACCCACGCGGGGTTGGCGCTTGCTCCGGCTGTGCACGCGACGCGTGCACGACGATCCATACCACTGCCACGATACCCAGCACCGGCAGCAACAGTGGCAGCAGTGCAAACAGCACGATCGGCACCACCAGCAGCGCGGTCAGGCCCAGCACGAACAGGCCGGCGAGCCCGCTGAACAGCGCGCCGAACAAGCCGAACGTCAGCTTGAACAAGCCGCCGATCAGCGCACCGAACAACCAGATCGAACCGACCACGGCTGCCACCACGATTCCGAGTCCGAGCATTTTCGATCTCCTCTTCGCCTGACGGCGAACCGTTTGGAGTTGCGCGCGAATCCAGTGTGCGCTTTCGGCATCCCGCTGGAAACATGACTTCCGGCGCATGCCGCTATTGTCAAGTGCGGTATAGTGTACTCGTGACTAAGAACATTGCAAGCGGCCGGTGATGGGCGACAACGATGCACACCTGAAGAAGTTCGAGAAGGAACTGGCCGCCGGCACGGTATCGCTGGTGCTGCTGGCGGTGCTGGCGGCCGCGCGCGAACCGCTGTACGGCTACCAGATCGCCAAGCGCCTCGAACAGGACGCCGGCGGCGTGCTGCTGGGCAAGCAAAGCGCGCTGTATCCGGTGTTGCGCAACCTCAGTGCCGCGGAGTTGCTGGACACCTTCATCGAACCTTCCGAGGCCGGCCCGCCGCGACGCTATTACCGGATCACCCCGCTGGGCCGGAAGGTGCTGCGCCAGTGGTCCGAGGCATGGAACTCCACCCGCAGTTATGTCGATTCGATTTTGAAGGATTGAACCCATGAGCACGCCAACCACCATCAAGGAATACCTGGCGCAACTGCGCACGGCACTGGCCGGTGCCGATCCCGCGATGATCCAGGACGCGCTGTACGACGCCGAGGAACACCTGCGCTCCGAGCTGGCCGACAACCCCGGCATGAGCGAGGCCGAGCTGTTGGCGAAGATCGCGACCAGCTACGGCGCGCCCGACGAGGTGGCCGAAATCTATCGCAACACCGAGCAGACGGTCACGCGCGCGCTGCGTACGCCGCCGCCGCGGCCACGCCGTTCCGCGCTCGGACGATTCTTCGGCGTGATCGCCGACCCGCACACCTATGGCGCGCTGTTCTACATGCTGCTGGCGCTGGCCACGGGCATTTTCTACTTCACCTGGGCCGTGACCGGGCTGTCGCTGTCCGCAGGCTTCGCCATCACCCTGATCGGCATCCCGTTTTTCCTGCTGTTCATGGCCTCGGTACGCGGCCTGTCGCTGCTGGAAAGCCGCATCGTCGAGGTCATGCTGGGCGTGCGCATGCCGCGGCGCCCGCCCTACGCCGAGCGCGACCGCCCCCTGCTGGCCCGGATCGCAGCCATGCTGACCGATCCGCGCACCTGGGCGACGCTGCTGTACATGCTGCTGATGCTGCCGCTCGGCATCGCCTATTTCACGATCGTGGTGGTGCTGTCGTGCCTGTCGCTGGCACTGCTGCTGACCCCGCTGGGGATGGCGTTCAACTTCTTCGGCTGGGGCAATGACTTCGTCGCCGACCACGTCACGATCAACTGGGGCTTCGGCGCGCACGTGGTCGGCTGGGGCGACACGGTCGTCATGTTCATCGTCGGCTTCCTCCTGCTGTTCGCGATGCTGCACCTGGTGCGCGCGATCGGCACGCTGCACGGCGCACTCGCCAAGCACCTGCTGGTGAAGTCGGCGCGGATCTGACGCCCGCCGCGCGCGCAATCACGCGGCAGGCGGCGGCTTGTCGTCCGCCGCCTTGCGCCGGTTTGCGAGCAGCGGCTCCAGCAGGTCCAGCGGCAGCGGGAAGGCGATCGTGTTGGTCTTGTTGCCGGCGATGCCGGCCACCTCGACCAGGGTTTGCAAGTAACGCAACTGGATCGACTGCGGCTGCTGCATCAGGGTCTGCGCGGCCTGCATCAATTTTTCAGATGCCTGCAACTCGCCTTCGGCGTTGATGACCTTGGCCCGGCGCTGGCGCTCGGCCTCGGCCTGGCGCGCGATCGCGCGCACCATGGTGTCGTCGAGATCGACCTGCTTGATCTCGACGTTCGACACCTTGATGCCCCACGCGTCGGTGTGCTGGTCGAGGATCACCTGCACGTCGCGGTTGAGTTTTTCGCGCTCGCTCAGCATCTCGTCCAGTTCGTGCTGGCCCAGCACCGAACGCAAGGTGGTCTGCGCCAACTGGCTGGTCGCCTCGCGCGCATCCTCGACCTGTATCACGGCCTTCTCGGGATCGATGACCCGGAACAGGATCATCGCATCGACCTTGACCGGCACGTTGTCGCGCGAAATCACGTCCTGCGGCGGCACCGTCATCACGATGGTGCGCAGGTCGATCCGCACCATCTGCTGCATGATCGGGATCAACACGATGATGCCCGGGCCCTTCACCGCCTGGAAGCGTCCGAACAGGAAAATCACGCCGCGCTGGTATTCGCGCAGGATCTTCAGCGACGACAACAGGATGATCAGCACGACCAGCACGATCACGACGATTGCTAGATAAGCGGAACTCACGGCGGCACCTCCTTGGATTCGGAAACCGGCTGCACGTCCAGCACCAGCCCGTGCATGCCGGTGACGGCGACGCGCTGGCCTCGCCGCAACGGAACCGGGGACTCGGCTTGCCAGCGTTCGCCATGCAGGTGCACGAGCCCACGGCCTTGGAAATCGGCGACGACCTCAGCGGTCGCGCCCAGCATCTCCTCGCGCCCGCTGACCACCGGCCGGTTGCGCGACCGCATCGCCATCCACACGATGCCAACGAGCACTCCTGCCGCGGCAATGGCAACGCCGACCACGACCGGCAACGCGATGCCGTAACCCGGCACGCCGGTGCGCATCAGGATCACCGAGCCAATCACAAACGCAATCACGCCGCCGGTGCCGAGCACGCCATAGGCGGGCACGAAGGCTTCGGAGACGATCAGGATCACGCCCAGCAGGATCAAGCCCAACCCCACGAAATTCACCGGCAGCAACTGGAAAGCGTACAACGCCAGCAGCAGGCAGATCGCGCCCACCACGCCCGGCAGCACGCCGCCCGGATGCATGCCTTCCATCACCAGGCCGCCGAGTCCGATCAGCAGCAGGATGTAGGCGACCGACGGATTGGCGAGCACGCCGAGGAAGTTGCTGCGCCAGCCCGGTTCGATCGCCACGATCGTGGCGCCACGCGTATGCAGCACGCGCTCGCCCCCCGCGGTTTCCACCTTGCGGCCATCCACATCGGCCAGCAGTTGCTCAAGATTCGGCGCGATCAGGTCGATCACGTGCAGCTTCAAGGCCTGCTCGTCCGACACGCTGGCAGCCTCGCGCACGGCCTGTTCCGCCCAGTCGGCATTGCGGCCGCGCCGTTCGGCCAACGCGCGGATGTAGGCCACCGCATCATTGGTGACCTTGCGCATCTCGGTCGATTCGGTTGCCACCGGCTTGCCGCTGCTGGACGCGGGCAGCGGCAGGCTGCCGCCACCGGTGATCGACACTGGCGTGGCCGCGCCGATGTTGGTCGCGGGCGCCATCGCTGCAATGTGGCAGGCGTACATGATGTAGGTGCCGGCGCTGGCCGCACGCGCCCCGGACGGCGCGACATAGCCGATCACCGGCGCGGGCGAGGCGAGGATCGCCTTGATGATGTCGCGCATGGAACTGGACAGGCCGCCGGGGGTATCGAGTTCCAGTACCACGGCTTCGGCGTGCCGGCCGTTGGCTTGCGCGATGCCGCGCACGACGTAGTCCGCACTGGCTGGGCTGATCGCGCCATCCACGCGCAGCACCACCACTTCCGGATGCGCCATCGGCGGTGCCGGTGCAGCCGCGACTGGCACGGCCAACGCCAGCAGCGCCATCCAGACCCCAACCATGCGGTGCCAAATCCTCATGCCGCCATCAGAACACCGACCGCGCGACGAAGCAAACCCGTACTGTCGTGCCAATCGGCGCGGCAAGCCCTGATGCGCGACAAGGCAGCGACCGTCGATTGGCGTAAAGTGACCCGCTTGTGTCACTGCATTCCGAGGCAACCTCCATGGACCATCCGATGTATCCCGAATCCACCGTCGACATCGCCAACAAGCGTAAGCAGCTGGCGCCGACGCAATTGGAAGCCTTCCAGAACTTCAGCAAGGCGGTGTTCGCCGACGGCGCACTGCCTGCAGTCACCAAGCAACTGATCGCCGTGGCGGTGGCGCACACCACCCAGTGCCCGTATTGCATCAAGGGCCATACCAGGGGCGCGCTGCGCGCCGGCGCGACCGAGCAACAGATCATGGAAGCCATCTGGGTGGCGGCCGAAATGCGGGCGGGCGGCGCCTACGCACATTCGGCGCTGGCGATCGACGTGATGCAGCACGCACACACCGCGTGAGCCGCACGCACCCGCGGATGGCTTGCAAGCCCGCGGGGGTCACAGGCTATACTTTCGACTTTGCAACCGCGGCTGCTGCCGCCTGCCGGGAACCAATAACATGACTCGATCGGTGTTGACCGTCGTCCTGCTGGCTGGATTCGCGTGCTTCACGACCGCCGCGTTCGCCAAGGGCGATCCGGCCCAGGGGAAGTTCGAGGTGTATTCCTGCCACGGCTGCCACGGTATTCCCGGCTACATGACCATGTATCCCGAGTACCACGTGCCGAAGATCGCCGGCCAGAACGAGCAGTACATCATCGACGCACTCAACGAATACAAGAGCGGCGACCGCAAGTTCGCGACCATGCACGCGCAGGCCAACAGCCTGACCGAGCAGCAGATCGAGAACATCGCGGCGTATCTTTCCAGCCTCGCGCCCAAGCAGAAGCAATAAGGGGAACCGGCCATGCAGTCTCGCACCATCCTCGTTGCCCTTGTCGCCGCCGCGCTCGCACTCAGCTTCGGCACCGCATCCGCCAACGACGGCAGCATCGCCGCCGGCAAGCAGAAAGCGGCGCCTTGCGAAGCCTGCCACGGCACCGACGGCAACGGCATCGCGCCCAACTATCCCGCACTCGCAGGCCAATACCAGGATTACCTGGAGCAGGCCCTGCACGAGTACAAGGACGGCAAGCGCACCAACGCGATCATGAATGGCATGGCCGCGCCGTTGTCCGACCAGGACATCAAGGACCTGACGGCGTTCTTCGCGAGCCTGCCGAGCAAGCTCTCCGACCTGCACGGCAAGATCCAGGGCGGCGATTGACCGCACCCACATGACCCGCGACGAACTCGCTGCGCTGCACTGCGAACCGCGCAAGGGCAAGGAACACGCGCTGGACGAGGCACACGTACGCCAACTGCTGGCGCTGCTGCCCGAGTGGCAACTGGCCCTGAACGGCAAGTCGATCGCCAAGACCTTCGGCTTCAGGAATTTCCACGAGACGCTGGGCTTCGTCAACGCGATCGGCTGGATGGCAAACCGGCAGGATCATCACCCCGATCTCGAAGCCGGCTACAACCGCTGCGTGGTCCACTGGTCCACGCACGACGTCGGTGGCTTGTCGATGAACGATTTCATTTGCGCGGCCAAGGTCGAGGCTATCGCGCACGCGTGACTCGCGTTTGCACGATCTGACTGACAGCTCCGAACATGAAAAAACGCGGCCCTGGGGCCGCGTTTTTTTGCCTGGGTCCCGTGTCAACGGCCATCCATGGCCTGCACGGGATGAGTACATCCTGTACTCACTTACTGTGCGCCAATCTTGACCAGCGTGACGTCGAAGATCAGGGTCGAGTTCGGCGGGAATCCGTTCTGCGGCTGGGCGCCGTACGCAAGATCGGGCGGGATCACGAACTTGTAGTGGCTGCCGACCGGCATCATCATCACCGCTTCCTTGAAGCCCGGGAACACGTTGGCGAGGTCGAGCTTCGCCGGGCCGGTGCCGTGCTTGGCCGAGGAATCGAACTCTTCGCCATTGACGAACGTGCCGGTGTAGTTCAACTGCACGGTGTCGGTGGCCTTCGGCTTCGGACCCGTACCCTGGGTGAGCACCTGGTACTGCAAGCCATCGGCCGTGACCTTCACGCCCGGCGCGGTCTTGTTCTTGGCAAGGAACGCATCGCCCGTCTGCTTGTTCTGCGCGGCGACCAGGTCGTAGTGCTGCTTGGCCTTGGCCTGGAACTCGGTGCCGAACGCCTTGGCAACGCTTTCCGCTTCCGTCTCGCTCATGCTGGGCTTCTGGCCCTGCAGCGCGCGCGTCACCGCCTGACCCACCTTCTGCGGATCGACCAGGCTGCGCGCCCATTCCGGATAGCGGCCGGCCAATTCGTAACCGACGATCTCGCTGGCCTTGGCCTTGTCGACCGTGGTGGCGGCGGCAGTGGTGGTCTGCGCCTGCGAAATACCTGCGACGCCAAGAACGGCGATCACGGCAACGGCGGCCAGGCTCGGCCGCATGATCTGCTTCATCGGGGTTTTCCTCTGGTGATGGTGGCTTGCGCGCTTTCGCGCGATGACGCTTTGAATCATCAAGCACGCCATTCTGGTGGTTTTGTGGCGGAATGGCAATGCGTGCGGACTGAGACTGCATCCGCGCGCAAGGGTTCATTCATGCGTCGCCGCGAGCCGTGCGCTTGCGTGCATTCCGCACGCCCGGCAGGCCCGTCCTTTCCGGCCGCCGACCATGACTGATGGCAGGGGGTGTTGACAGGGGAATTTTCAGTGTTATAGTTCACTACAACACTGGTCAACGAGGTCACCAAGGAGGCCCGTCATGAACACCCGCAAGTCCGTCGCCATCGTCGCCGCCATGCTGATCACCGCCGCCGGCATGTCTGGAATCGCCAACTACAGCAATGCCGCCGCCGACTCGGCTCGCAACCCCGGCCGTGCTTCCGCGCAGGTCATTACCACCCTGCCGACCATCCAGGTCAGCCCCTCGGCCGAACAGCTGCGTCAGTTGCGCAACGAAGGCAACAAGGACGGTTCGGCCGCCGCCACCGCCACGAACAATGCCAAGATGCCGTATTACTCGTTCGCTGCCGATGATGCGAGCGCCTGACGCGATCCTTGAGGCCCCTCGCCCGTTTCGTGCGAGGGTCACGAGATCACCGGCAAGGATCATGTCATGAGTGTGACCTGGAACGACAGCGTCCCGATCTATCGCCAGCTCCGCGAACGCGTGGTGGCGATGATCCTGGACGGCGCGTTGAACGAGGGCGACGCCCTGCCCTCGGTGCGCCAGGTCGCGGCCGACTACCAGATCAACCCGCTCACCGTTTCCAAGGCATACCAGGAACTGGTGGACGAACAGCTGGTGGAAAAGCGCCGCGGCCTGGGCATGTTCGTCACCGACGGCGCCCGTGAGGCGTTGTTCAAGAGCGAACGCGAACACTTCCTGCGCGAGGAATGGCCGCGCCTGCGCGCGCGCATCGAGCGCATGGGTCTGGATCTGCAGAAATTGCTGGCCACACCGCCAGCGCAAGCTTCCGACAAGAGGGAATCGTGATGAACGCAGCAGCTGAAGCCATCGCGGAACGCCATGCCACGCCGGCCGGATCGGAAACGATCATCCACGCGCGCGGGTTGACCAAGCGCTACAAGAACGCGGTCGCGCTGGACGGCGCCGACTTCGAGGTGGGCGCCGGCCGCATCGTAGGCCTGATCGGCCCCAACGGCGCCGGCAAGACCACGGCCCTGAAAGCCATCCTCGGCCTCACCGATTTCGAGGGCGATTTGAAGGTATTGGGCATGGACCCGCGCAAGGAGCGCCCCGCGCTGATGCGCGAAGTGTGCTTCATCGCCGACGTCGCCACCCTGCCGCGCTGGATCCGCGTGCACGAAGCCATCGACTTCGTCGCCGGCGTGCACCCGCGCTTCGACCGCGCCAAGTGCGAACGCTTCCTGGCGCGCACCAA
>JAFEDX010000079.1 GCA_018241365.1 Pseudomonadota bacterium | reverse complement strand
GAACAAACTTCGCCCATTGACACTCGCGGTGTTACTTGGCTGTTTGCCGCTTCTTGGTGCCTGCAGTTCGGGGCAATCCTCATCCAGCGGCGGTCTCGCCGGCGCCATCGACAGCACTGTCACCACCGCACTCGACAACGCACAAACGAAACTGCGCACCGAACCGCTCACGGTTTCGCACAACGACCCAAGCCTGCCCAAAGCCGAGATCACGCCGCAAGGCGATTTCATCGTCGGCGGGAAGACGGTTGCAATCACGCCGGCGCAACGCAGCGCGTTGCTCGAATACCGCAGCCAGATGATCGCCGTCGCCTCTGCAGGCATCGCCGTCGGCAAACAGGGCGCTGCACTCGGCCTGCAGGCAGCCAGCACCGCGGTCGCCGCGGCATTTTCAGGGAAATCCGACGCGGAAATCCGGAAGCAGGTAGAAGCGCAGGCCTCCGACATCCGCCAGGCCGCGGCCAGGATCTGCGATCGCCTTCCCGCCATGATGACCGAGCAGCAGAAGCTCGCCGCCATCCTGCCTGCGTTCAAGCCTTACGCGACGATGACCGAGAAGGACATCAGCGACTGCCGCACCGACGCACTGAAGGACGACGACAACTGACACACCGGACCACCCCGCCGCACGAATTTCCGCAATTCCTGCAGACGAGGCGTCATGACAAACCTAGATCCCAAGGCCCGCATCGCGGGCCTGCTGTACCTGCTGGTAATACTGGCCGCGCCGGTGCGACTGGTTTACATCCCGGCAACGTTGTTCGTCACGGGTGATGCCGCCGCAACCGTCGCGAACATCACCACGCACGAAGCGTTGTTCCGCTTCGGCATCTTCTGCGACATGGCGTCGGGCGTGCTGATGCTGTTGCTCACGCTGGCGTTCCAGCGATTGTTCGACGGCGTGGATCGCAAGCTCGCGACGCTGATGGTGGTCGTTGGCGGCATCCTTCCCGCGGCCCTGTACTTCTTCAACGTGCTGAATGATGTCGCGGCTTTGCTGATTGTGCACAGCCCGGATTTCCTGTCGGTGTTCGACAAGCCCCAACGCGACGCACTCGCACTGCTGTTCCTGAAATTGCACGGCCAGGAGATCGGCGCGGCCATGGTGTTCTGGGGCCTGTGGCTGCTGCCGTTGGCGGTGTTGATCCTGCGCTCGGGATTCCTGCCGAAGATTTTCGGCTGGGGCCTGATCCTCAATGGCCTGGCCTATCTCGCGCAAAGCGTCACCTGGTCGGTGCTGCCGCAGTTCGACTATCTCGTCACCCGCATCGCGACCCCGCTGCAATTCGTCGAGATCTTCTTCATGTTGTGGTTGCTCGCGTTCGGCGCACGCCGCACGCTGCGCCGCCCACCCCCTATCTATCCCGCCGCGAGAGCCTGACATGCCGAAATCGACGACGCTGCAGAACTTCACGCCACCCGTCCAGTTGAAGCTCGCGATGCTGTGGGCCTCGGTGGTGTTTTGCTACATCTATGGCGACTACTTCGGCCTGTACGTGCCGGGCTCGCTGAAGGCCATGCTGGACGGCCAGATGGGGCCGCTGGGGCCCACAACTCAGAACGTGCTGCTCGGCACCACCGCCTTGATGGTGATTCCCTGCCTGATGCCAGTCGCCTCGTTGGTGCTGAAACCCGGCTGGAATCGCGCTGCCAACCTGCTGTTCGGCCTCGTGTACAGCGTGGTGATGGCCGTCACCATGCCTGGCGCATGGCACTTCTACCAGGCGCTGGGCGTCGTGGAAATCTTGCTGACGCTCGCAGTGTGCTGGTACGCATGGAACTGGCCACGGGCCGCCGGTGCTGCCTTGAATACCCAGCCAGCCGGCAATGCCTCGCTGGCGTCGTGACCCCCTTCGCCGTAACCGCGAAAAAGGAATCCATGGATGTCCACTTCGCCTGAAAACCCAACGCAGATGCGCCATGCCCGTATCGCGGGCTTCGTGTACCTGTTGCTGATCGTCTTGTTCATGGGCGGACAGTTCCTGATCGGCCACATCACCGGCACGGGATCTTTCGCCGAGCGCACCGTGAACATCACCGGCGCATTGCCGCTCTACCGCACAGCGCTGGTGCTGCAGTTCCTGGCATCAGTGTTCACGGTATTGCTCGCGTATTCACTGTACATGGTCCTCAAATCCGTCGATGAAGCGACGGCCCGCCTGGCCATGTATTTCCGGCTGGGCGAGGCCTTCGGTGGATTGACGGCGTTCGTCACGTTCGCAGCACTGGCACTGCGGACCGACCCGAAATTCGCACAGGCACTGGGCGCCGGACAGGTGGAAGCGCTGGTGGACCTCGCCGGTCGTGCGGATTTCGCCTCGTTCAACATCGGCATCGTGTTCTTCAGCTTCGGCTCCACCCTGTTCTACCGGGTGTTCCTGAAGACGTCGTACCTGCCGCGCGCGCTCTCGGCATTCGGCATGTTCGCTTCGGCGCTCACCTTCGTGATCGCGGCCATCAGCCTGGTGATGCCCGAATGGGGCAACGCCGTGCAAGTCGGCTGGCTCCCGATCTTCATCGCGGAAATCGCGACGGGTGTTTGGCTGCTGGCACGCGGCGCACGACCCGCCGTCACCGCGCTGGCGGCATGACCGTGCCGCGAGGAACCAGTGCCCGTAAAATAGGCCGCCCATTCGGCGGCCTTCTTGTACTCGTGCACGAACTGCTGTGTCACTTGCCGCCGTGGATGCCGCCTTTCGTGAGGGCCACGGGATCGAGCAGCTTCTTCAATTCCGCTTTCGACAGTCCGGTCGTTTCCAGCGCCACGTCCAGGATCGGACGTTTCTGCTTGTACGCCTGCTTCGCGGTCGCGGCACCCTTCTCGTAGCCGATCACGGGATTCAGCGCGGTCACGAGGATCGGGTTCAGCGCCAGCGCTTCGTCCACGCGCGCCTTGTTGACCTTGAAGCCGGCGATGGCCTTGTCGGCCATGAGGCGCGAGGCGTTGGCGAGGATCGTGATCGACTGCAGCAGGTTGTAGGCGATCACAGGCAACATCACGTTCAACTGGAAGTTGCCGGCCTGCCCGCCGATGGTGATGGTGGCGTCGTTGCCGATCACCTGCGCACACACCATGGTCATCGCTTCCGGTATCACCGGATTGACCTTGCCCGGCATGATCGACGACCCAGGCTGCAGCGCAACCAGCTCGATTTCACCCAGACCCGCCAGCGGACCGGCGTTCATCCAGCGCAGGTCGTTGGAAATCTTCATCAGCGAACAGGCCAGCGTCTTCAACTGGCCGGACAGTTCGACCGCGGCATCCTGCGAGGCCATGCCCTCGAAAAAGTTGTCCATCGAGGCGAATTTCACGCCGGTCGTCTTCGACAACTCCGCGCAGAACGCCTTGGCGAACTTCGGATCGGCGTTGATGCCGGTGCCCACCGCGGTGCCGCCCTGCGGCAGGCGCTGCATGCGTTTCAGCGCATCCTCGATCCGCGCGATGCCCGAACCGATCTGCGCCGACCAGCCGGACAATTCCTGGCCGAAGGTCACCGGCATCGCATCCATCAGGTGCGTGCGGCCCGTCTTGGCGACGTTCTTCAATTCACGCGCACGCTTGTCGATGGTCTTCTGCAAATGCTTAAGCGCCGGCAACAACTGTTCGCGCGACGCCAGCGAGGCACTGACGTGGATCGCGGTCGGGATCACGTCGTTCGAACTTTGCCCGTAGTTGACGTGGTCGTTCGGGTGGATCTTCGCCTTCGAATCGCGCGTGGCGATGTGCGCGATCACCTCGTTGGCATTCATGTTGCTGGAAGTGCCCGAACCCGTCTGGAAGATGTCGATCGGGAACTGCGCATCGAACTCGCCATCCGCCACGCGCTGCGCGGCCTTGCGGATCGCCGCGGCCTGCGTGGACTTGAGGTGTCCAAGCTTCAGGTTGGCGTCGGCAGCAGCAACCTTGATCAACCCCAACGCGCGGATGAAATCGCGCGGCAGCGTCAATCCGGAAATCGGGAAATTGTCCTTCGCGCGCTGGGTCTGCGCGCCCCACAGCGCGTCGGCAGGCACTTTCAGTTCTCCCATGCTGTCGTGTTCGATCCGGAACTGGCTCATGACTTGCCTTGTGGCGGAAATGAAGCTGTGAATTATAGCGTGCCGTCACCCGTGGTTCGGGCGTGGCGCGGGCCCGCTGCTAGAATCGGGCGCCCACCTGTCGCGTGACCGCATGCTCTCCAATCTGGCATACGTCGTCGCGGCGCTGCTGCTGGTCCTGCTGAACGGCTGCTTCGTCGCGGCCGAGTTCGCACTGGTCAAGTTGCGCTCCACGCAGGCCGCAACCCTCGCCGACGAACACGGCTGGCGCGGGCGCATCCTCGTCAACGTCCACGACCACCTGGATGCCTACCTGTCGGCGTGCCAGCTCGGCATCACGCTGGCATCGCTGGCGCTGGGCTGGATTGGCGAGCCGGCGTTTGCGCATCTGCTGGAACCGGTGTTCGCGCACTTCGGCGTCGGCGCGGAAACCACCAAGGTGGCAGCGTTGGTCATCGCCTTCACGCTGATTTCGTTCCTGCACATCGTGCTGGGCGAACTGGCACCGAAATCGCTGGCCATCCGCAAGCCGGAAGCGACATCGCTGTGGACAGCGGTCCCACTGTATGCGTTCTACTGGCTCATGTATCCGGCAATCTGGGTGCTCAACACCAGCGCCAACTCGATGCTGCGCCTGTTCGGCCTGGAATCGGCCGGACACGGCGAGGAGCCCCACTACACGCGCGAGGAATTGAAGCTGATCGTGCACGCCAAGCGCGCGACGCGCAGCGGCGAGGAATACACGATGATCCAGCACGCGCTGGACCTGCCCGAGCTGGTCGTGGGTGACGTGCTGCGTACGCGTGACCAGTTGCGATCGCTGGACGACGGCATGGACGACACGGCGGTGATGGAAGAGTTCGCGCGCTCGCGGTACAGCCGCTACCCGTGGTTTGCCGCGGACGACACGGTGCGCGGCATCCTGCACATGAAGGACGTGCTGCACACGATTGCCGAAGGCAAGGCCGCGCCCAATCCCGTGCAACTGCTGCGCGCGCCCATCGTGGTACCACTGGACACGCCGCTGCTGGACGTGCTGAAGCGCTTCCGCACCGGCGCCACGCACCTGGCGCTGGGCGCCGAGGAATCCGGCCGCATCGCCGGCTTCTTCACCCTGGAAGACGTGCTGGAAGTGGTGGTCGGCGACATCGAGGACGAGCACGCGCGTGGAGGGGGCAAGCGTCAGGTCGACCCGGATGGCAGCTTCAGCGTGCCGGGCGGCACGCCCATCTACCGCATCGAACGTGCGCTCGACCGTACCATCGACGCGCCGGCCGACGTGAACTCCGTCGGCGGCCTTATCATCCACAAACTGGAACGCCTGCCGGCCGAAGGCGAAGCGCTCGCCTGCGACGGCTTTGACCTGGTGGTGCGGGCGATGCAGGGCCCGCGCATCCAGAGCGTTCTGGTCCGTCCCCATCCGGCACCACCCAAGGAATCAGCATGAGCGACAACCTCACCGCGCTTTCACCGCTGGACGGGCGCTACGCCGCCAAGGTCGAGGCGTTGCGCCCGATCTTCAGCGAATACGGCTTGATGCGCAGGCGGG
>JAFEDX010000078.1 GCA_018241365.1 Pseudomonadota bacterium | reverse complement strand
GCGATTTCCTGCGCCTCGTCGTAATCCAGCCGCTGCAGCAGGCGCGCACCCGGCACCTGGCGTGGATCGGCTGTGAACATGCCGGCGACGTCGGTCCAGGTTTCCACCCGCGCCGCTCGCAACAGCGCGCCCAGGTACGCCGCCGAAGTGTCCGAACCGCCGCGGCCCAGCAACACGGTGTCGCCCTCCGCGTTGCGCGCGATGAAACCCTGCGTGATGAACACTTCACCCAGACCCGCCAAACGTGCCGACAACGCGGGATCGGGTTCGGCCAGCACCTGCGCCGACAACATGCGTGCGCGTTCGTTGAGGAACGGCGATTCACGCGCCCGCAAGGCATCGCGGGCGTCCAGCCACTGCGTCGGCAAGCCATTGGCGCTCATGAACGCCGCGCCGAGCGAACTTGACAGCAGTTCGCCGTGTGCCTGCATCGCCGCTTGCCACGCGAGCTTCGCGGGCGCCGCGTCACGTACGAGGTTTTGCAGCGAGTCCAGCCAGCGCTCCACGCCCTCGATCTGCGCGAGCTCCATCGCGGCCAGCAAGGCGCGATGGCGTTCCACGATCTTCGCCAGCGCCGCGCTGCGTCCTGCCTCGGGGCACGCACACAGGCCCTTCAAGGCATCGGTGATGCCCGACAACGCCGACACCACCACCAGCACGCGGTTGCCCTCGGCACGCCGCGCGGCGGCAAGCTTCTGGATGGTGCACCAGCGCTCGACGGTCGCGACGCTGGTACCGCCGAATTTCAGCACGACCCAGGGGGCGTCGGGCGGCAGCGGCGCAAGAGCGGAATCGGTCATGGAACGCAGCCGGAGGGGTCGATGGCACGCAACGTTGGCAAGGCCTGCAAGTGTTGCGTGCTGCACTGCAAAACGCAATCGCATACTCATGACTATCGTGCATGAAGGATGAACGCGGCGGTCGGTTCGAATATCGCCGGGCGTGAGCTGCACGAACGTCCCGAATACAATCGGCGGATGCCCCAACTCCCGCAGCCGCCCCCGACCAGGATCGTCCCGCAGCCGATCCGGGCCGGCATCGACGTCGAGATCAACGGCCGCCGGTACCGCCACACCGGCGATCCGGAGCTGCCGCTGCTGTGGTACCTGCGCGACGTGTTGCGCCTGACCGGCAGCAAATACGGTTGCGACGACCAGAGTTGCGGCGCCTGCAGCGTGCTGGTGGACGGCAAGCTGAAACGCGCGTGTGCGCTGACGATGCAGGCAGTTGCCGGCCAGCGCATCACCACGATCGAAGGCCTGCAGGCCGCCGATGGTTCACTGCACCCTGTGCAGCAGGCCTGGATCGACGAAGACGCAATCCTGTGCGGCTACTGCCAGAGCGGCCAGATCATGGCGGCGGTGGATTTGTTGACACGCAAGCCCAGGCCCACCGACGCCGACATCGACGGCATCGGCAACCTGTGCCGCTGCGGCAGTTACCCGCGCATCCGCCGCGCGATCCAGCGCGCCGCCACTGCCATGCAGGGCAAGCCGAAGTGAAGAAGCCCACGCACGACGCCAGCCGCCGGCGCTTCCTCAAGGTGCTCGGCAGCGCGTCCGGCGCGTTGATCATCGGCCTGCCGGCGTTCGCGGATACGCCCGATGAATTGCTGGGCCGGAACCTGGTCCAGCTGAATCCCTACCTGCGCATCGAGCCCGACGGCACCACCGTGATCGGTGCGCGCGATCCCGAAGTCGGCCAAGGCATCCGCACCGCCGAGGCGCGCATCCTCGCCGAAGAGTTGGACGCCGACTGGAACAAGGTCATCGTGGTGCCGCTGATCCTTGGCGTCACCGCGGTCAACGGCGAGCCGCACTGGACCTTCGGCCACCAGATCGCATCCGGCAGCACCAGCGTGCCGGCCGCCTGGAACGACCTGCGCAGCGTCGGCGCGGCGGCACGCCAACTGCTGCTGCGCGCGGCCGCCGCGCGCTGGCAGGTTGCGCCCGGCAGCCTGCGCACCCTGCGCGGCGAGGTCATCGCCGCCGACGGCCGCAAGCTCGGTTACGGCGAGCTCGCGGACGCTGCGTCGAAACTCAAGCCGGCGAGCGAATTCCCCGCTCCGAAGGCGGCGTCGCAATACCTGCTGGTCGGCCAGGATGCCGGCGACGTGGACGCGCGCGACATCGTGACCGGCCGCCAGCGCTTCGCGATCGACGAATGGGGCGGCGATACGCTGGTCGCGGTCATCACGCATTGCCCCTATCCCGGCGGCAAGCTCGCGCACCTCGATGACGCGGCTGCGTTGAAAGTGAAGGGCGTCGAGAAGGTCCTGACGATCCCGGCTCCCGATCCCGCACGTGCGCTCGGCACCCAGCAGCTCGCCGCGGGTATCGCGGTAGTGGCACAGGACACCTGGACGGCGCTGCGCGCCCTCGAAAAACTCGAACTCCGCTGGCAGCCGGGGCCACACGCCGCGCAGGACGACAGCGCACTGGCCCAGGCCGCGGCCGCGCTGCTGGCCGGCGAACCCGGCAAGGTGGTGCGCACGGATGGCCACTTTCCGGAAACCCTCAAGCACGCGGCGCATCGTTTCAAGGCCGAGTACCGGATTGCGACCGTCGCTCACGCCGATCTCGAGCCCCCCAATGCGCGGGTGCAGGTGGACGACCGCAGCGCAACCATCGTTGCACCCGTACAAAATCCCCGTGCCACGCTCGAAACCGTGCTGCGCCTGACCGGCCTTCCCCCCGACAGGATCGAGGTGCAACTGCCGCGCGCCGGCGGCGGTTTCGGGCGCTTCCTCGAAGCCGACTACGTGGCCGAGGCAGTCATGCTGGCCACGGCCGTCGGCAAGCCGATCAAACTGATGTGGACACGCACGAACGCGTTCGCCAACGACACTTATCGTCCGTTTTCGGTGCACCAGCTGGAGGCCTGCGCCGACCGCAAGCGCAAGCTGACCGGCTGGGCGCACCGCATCGCCAGCACTTCACGGCTGGCCGGCCGCGAACCCCCGCCGCGCTGGTGGCTGTCGGAAATGCACCCCGACGACCTGCCGGCGGGGCTGATCGAAAACCTGCAGTACGGCTGGTACCCGCTGGACACGGCACTGCCGCGCGGCAGCTACCGCTCCAGCTCGCACGGGGTCAATGCCTTTGCGACCGAATGTTTCATCGATGAAATCGCGCACGAACTGAAGCTCGACTCGCTGAAGTTCCGGCTCGCGCTGCTGGGCGAACCGCGCCAGTTGCCGTACCGCGGCCATGGCGGCCCGGTGCTCGACACCGGCCGGCTGGCCTGGGTGCTGAAGCTCGCGGCCGATGCGATCGGCTGGGGCAAGCCGCACCCGCACGGCCACGGCTTCGGACTGGCCTGTCACTTCACCTTCGGTGGCTATGTTGCGCACGCGGTGGAAATGTCGATGGAAGGCGACCGGCTGGTGATCCACAACGTGGTTTGCGCGGCCGACCTCGGTCGCGTGGTGAACCCGCTCGGTGCACGCGCCGTACTGGTCGGCGCGACGCTCGACGCTTTTTCGACCGCCTTGCGCCAGCGCATCAGCGTCAAGGACGGGCGCGTGGTGCAGCGCGGCTTCAAGGATTACCCGCTGGCGACCATGGCGCAGATGCCGCACGCCGTGCAGGTGATCCTGGTGCCCTCGCAAGCCAACCCGACCGGCGCATTCGCCATGGGGTTTCCGTCCGCCGCACCGGCCCTCGCCAACGCAATCTTTGCCGGTACCACCGTGCGCGTGCGCCAGTTGCCGATCTGGCCCGAGTTGATGCGTTTGCTGTAAGCGCGGCGGAACGGATCATGATTCCAACGTGTGCGGAAATTCGGGCGACGTCAGGCTCGACGAACGAGCGTTCGTGTTTCGCGGTCGATTTCGAGGTCTTCACGCGATTCGATCACCAGCGTACGCACCGCCGCGCGCGGGCGCCCGATGTCGGTGTCGCCTTGTGCAACCCCATTCGCAACCGGATCGAGTTCAACGCCCAGGTAGGCAAGCCGTGCGCAGGCGGCCTGCCTGACGCCGGCGGAATGCTCACCGATCCCGCCGGTGAACACCAGCACGTCAAGCCCGCCCGCCGCTGCGCTCATGGCGCCGATCCCGGTAACCAGACGATGGATGAACACGTCGAAGGCCAGTCGCGCCGCCTCATCCCCCGCGGCGGCGCGACGTTCGACTTCGCGCATGTCGCCGGTCCCGGCCAGCGCCATCAATCCCGACTGTTTCTCCAGCGCGACGGCGACTTCCCGCGTGCCCAAGCGCTCGTGCTCCTGCAGCCACAGCACCAGGCCCGGATCGACGCTGCCGGAGCGCGTCGCCATCACCAGACCTTCCAGAGGCGTAAAGCCCATCGTCGTATCGACGCTGCGCCCATCCACGACCGCGGTTAGTGACGCCCCGGCGCCCAGATGACAGGTGACGATGCGTAGCCCTTCCACGGGCCGAGCCACCATCCCGGCCGCGCGGCGTGACGCATACCGGTGCGACAAACCGTGGAAGCCGTAACGACGCACGCCGTAATGCTCGCGCCACCGCCGTGGCACTGCATAGGTCGCGGCCGCAGGCGGCATCGCGGCATGAAAGGCCGTATCGAAGCAGGCGACGGCCGGAACGTCACGCAGCAGCGCGCTCACGGCATCGTAGGCGGCCAGGGATTTCGGTTGGTGCAGCGGCGCGAGGTCGGTCAGCTCACGCAACGCCTGTTCAACTGCCGCATCGATGAGCACCGGCCGGGTGAAGCGCGTTCCCCCGTGGACGATGCGGTGACCAACCGCGTTCGGCCGCGGCCAAGACCCGATGCCGTCGGCCAGTTCCTTCGCATCGATCCCGGACCCGCCCACGGACTGATCCAGCGTGCGGACGAGCTGCTGGCCCTCACCCAGCAGGCGCAACTTGAGGCTCGACGAGCCGGCGTTGACGACCAGGGTCTGCATCACTCAACGATCGCCCGGCCATTTCCAGCCGGAGATGGCCGGGTCGTCCTCGCCGTGTTCGCGGGTGTACGCACGCGCACGCATGCGCGCTTCGTCCATCTGCTGGCGCAGCACGGCCTGGCGGCTGCCGAGCGAAGGCACCCGGTCGATCACGTCCATGACGAGATGGAATCGGTCGAGGTCGTTGAGCATCACCATGTCGAACGGGGTCGTCGTGGTGCCTTCCTCCTTGTAGCCACGCACGTGGATGTTGTCATGATTGGTGCGCCGGTACGTCAGCCGATGGATCAGCGACGGATAGCCGTGATACGCGAAGATCACCGGCTTGTCGGCAGTGAACAGCGCATCGAATTCGGGGTCCGGCAGGCCGTGCGGATGTTCGCTGCGGGGCTCGAGCCGCATCAGGTCGACCACGTTGATGACGCGTACCTTGAGCGCCGGCAGGTGTTGGCGCAGCAGGTCGGCGGCGGCCAGCGTTTCCAGGGTCGGAATGTCGCCCGCACAGGCGAGCACGACGTCGGGATCGCCGTCGGTATTTCCCGCCCACCGCCAGATGCCGAGGCCCCGCGTGCAGTGCGCGATTGCCTCGTCGATGCCGAGGTAGGTCAGCGCCGGCTGCTTGCCCGCCACCACGACGTTGACGTACTGCTTGCTGCGCAGGCAGTGGTCCATGACCGAAAGCAGCGTGTTGGTATCGGGCGGCAGATAGACGCGCACGATCTCGGCCTTCTTGTTGACGACGTGGTCGATGAAGCCGGGATCCTGGTGGGAGAAAC
>JAFEDX010000077.1 GCA_018241365.1 Pseudomonadota bacterium | reverse complement strand
TTTGCAGGAGGGCCGGAAGGCCCGACAAGGATCGTTCGCAAGCCGAGTGACCAAACGCGTCACCTTGCCGCGCTGCGTCTGCAACAAGGATTTCACAAGTGCCACAAACCGTGAACGGCGTCCCACGCGCCAAATCCTCGAACCGGCATGCTTGGCACCGGGGCAAGCAGCCAAGGGGTTTGGCACGAAAGCTGCAATTCTCCACACGAGCTTCTGGCTCACTGGCCCACTGGCCAGGGGGTTCGCATCAGGGGCTTGCACTTTGAGCATTCCCATCCAGTTGACCAGTCACCAGCAAAGAGGAACACCAACATGAAATCGATGCAGAAAGGCTTTACCCTGATCGAACTGATGATCGTGGTCGCGATCATCGCGATCCTGGCGGCCATCGCCATCCCGGCGTATCAGGATTACCTGATCCGCTCGCAGGTGACCGAAGGCATGACCCTGATGGACGGCGCCAAGATTGCCGGCACCGAGTACTACGCCAACAAGGGCACATGGCCTCAAACCAACGCATCCGCAGGCATCGCGACCGCCGCTTCGATCGCCGGCAAGTATGTGCTCAGCGTCGATTGGGCCGCCAACCCCAACAAGATTACCGCCAAGTTCAACTCGACGAACGCCAACAAGGCGATTCAGGGCGACGTTCTGGTCCTGTCGCCGTTCTCGAATGGCGGCGGCACCTTCGGCTGGACCTGCACGCGCGCAGTCGGCACGACTGTTGCCGACAAGTACCTGCCGTCGAGCTGCCGTTGATTGCAAGGTTGTTTTTCTCCGCAGTACCCGAAGGGCCGCGCAAGCGGCCCTTCTTTTTGGCCCGTTGTGGCGGCATCCGGCATGCACGGCGCGTGGCACTCACCTATGCTTGCGCACCATGAACGCCGCACAGCCCATCCAGTGACCTTCCTCCGCAGCGGGCGGCCATCATCCCGATGGGTCAATCCGGCGCTTGCCGGCGTACTGCTGATCGCGCTGCTGGCGCTGGCGTGGTGGGCGTATCACCCGGGGCTCACCGGCGATTTCCTGTTCGACGATTTCGGCAACCTGCCGGCGCTGGGCGCCACCGGGCCGGTGGACAACTGGGCCGCCTTCTGGCGCTACATCACTTCCGGGTTCGCCGATCCGGGCGGCCGCCCGCTGGCGCTGCTGTCGTTCCTGCTCGACGCGCGCAACTGGCCGGCCAGCCCGTACCCGTTCAAGGTCACCAGCGTGATCCTGCACCTGATCAACGGCGCGCTGCTGGCGTGGGTGTTGTGGTGGCTGGGGCGGGCGTTGCTCCCCTCTCCCCCCGGGAGAGGGGTTGGGGGTGAGGGTACGAACCCGCGCAATGGATTGAGTGCAGGCGAAGCCGAACCCTCACCCGGCGCTGCGCGCCATCCTCTCCCGGCGGGAGAGGGGAGCAAAAGCAGACCTTCCGCGCCGGGCAACCATACGGCGACGCGCGAACCCGAACCCTCACCCCTGCCCCTCTCCCGGGGGGAGAGGGGTTCAGGCGCAAGCCTCGTACCCTCACCCCTGCCCCTCTCCCGGGGGGAGAGGGGTTCAGGCGCAAGCCTCGTACCCTCACCCTTGCCCCTCTCCCGGGGGGAGAGGGAGTTAGAAGCCGCCGCCTCAAACCCGAATCTTCACGGCAACCCGAATCTTCACGGCGGAGAGAGGGGTTCGCAGTGGCCCGCCTTCGCCGCGCTGTTCGGCGCCGGCGTGTGGCTGCTGCACCCGCTGTTCGTCTCGACCACGCTGTACGTCGTGCAGCGCGAGGCGATGCTGCCGGCGACGTTCGTGCTGATCGGCCTGCTGGGCTGGATCGCCTCGCGCAACGCGCTGGCACGCGGCCACCGCGCGCGCGGATGGATTGGCATGGCGCTCTCGACCTGGGTATGCACCGGGCTGGCGGTGTTGTCGAAAGCCAACGGCGCGCTGCTGCCCGTATTGCTGCTGCTGGTGGAGTGGATCGTGCTGTCGCGCCAGCCCATGCCGGACGCGGCGGCGCGCCGGCGGCACCGCCATGCCGTGACAATTTTCCTCGGCATTCCTGCGGCAGTGATCCTGGCCTACCTGGTATTCCTTTTGCCCGCCGCCATCCAGGGCGCACCGATCACGCGCGGCTGGACGGTCGGCGAACGCCTGCTGACCGAGTCGCGCGTGGTCACCGATTACCTGCGGCTGCTGATCATCCCCCATGCCGATTCCAGCGGGCTGTTCAACGACGAGTTCCCGGTTTCGACCGGCTGGCTGCACCCGGCTTCCACCCTGCCCTGCGTGTTGTTGATCCTCGCGCTGATCGGCGCGGGCTTCGCGTTGCGCCGGAAACATCCCGCGATCGCGCTGGCGCTGCTGTTCTACTTCGCGGCGCAATTGATGGAATCGGGCTGGGTGGCGCTGGAACTGTACTTCGAGCACCGCAACTACCTGCCGGCGATGCTGCTGTTCTGGCCGATCGGCCTGGGCCTGGCGAGCTTGCGCCACCTGCGCTGGCCCGCCGTGGCGGTGGCGGCCTGCATCCTGCTGGGGCTGAGCCTGCAAACCCGGGAGCGCGCCACGCTGTGGGGCAACGGCATGCGCCAGGCGCAGATGTGGGCCGCGATGAACCCGGATTCGGCGCGCGCACAGGCCAACGCCGCGTTGTACGACATGGCGCACGGCCGCCCGCGCCTGGCCGCGGCGCGGCTGCGCTTGTCGCTGCCCAGGCACCCCGACGACATCCAGGCGCCGGTGAACCTGATCGGCGCGGAATGCCAGCTTGGCGCGGTGCAGCCCACGACCATCGCCGCTGCGGAACACGCGCTGGCGCACACACGCCTCGGCGGCGAAGCGGCATTCAAATGGTTCAATCAGGCGCTGACGCTGGCCAGCCAGCACGCCTGCGCCGGGCTCGATTTTGCGACGCTGCAGGCTGCCCTGGATGCCGCGCGGCGCAACCCGCACTGGCACGACTTTCCCGGACGGCAACAGGATATCGATCATCTGCAGGGACAACTGGATCTTGCCGAAGGCAAGCCGGATGCGGCGCTGGCGTCGTTCAATCGCGCCTTGGCCGCAGTCCCGGCGCCAGGCCCGGCGCTGGAGCAAGCCGCGTATCTCGGCTCGAATGGATACCCGGCACTCGGACTGGCGCACCTGGATTATTTCGCGACGCTGCCGCCGGGGCCGAAGCCCGGCTTCGGCATGCCGCGCATCCACGCCTGGGTGCTGCGTGAGCAAGGCTGGTGGCCGAAGGAAATCGCCTACCTGCGCCACAACCTCGAAGCCGACGCGGCCAAGCGGGCCGCAGGAACCGCGGGTGGATCACAGCAGGTGACAGCGCCTTTCAGGCAGCCCGCGGGCGTTGCGCGGTGAGATCGCCCAATCCGTTCAACAGGGCTGCAACCGAGATGTCTTCATCCAGGTCCGCCCAGTGCAGGCCGCGGGAGCTGATCCTGAAAGCCGCGCGTTGCGCCGATGTCGCACGCAGCAACCGCGGAAACCAGGCCAGCGGCACGCCCAAGGTGCGCCCGTCGGAAAGTTCGACCCACATGTTGTCGCGGTCGAAACGCAGCGTTTTAGCCTTGGGTGAAGTATTCATGCCATGCCTTTTCGATGCGGGTCGCGTTGCTGGCGACGGCCTCGAGCAGCTGTCGCAGCGTTTTGGCGTCAAAGCCGTCATTGTACGCTACCGATACGGTCGGCGAGATCCAGAACTTGGCCTCGCAGCTACCCTTGTCCACGTGCACGTGCACCGGTTCACGCGGCCATCCTTCATTCGAATAAAAGAAGAACCGGAATCCGCGATGGCGAAACACGACCGGCATGGTTACCCCGCTGCGATCCTTCCAACCCGTCGGCAAACTAGCATGGGCCGAGGTGCACTCCAAGGATTCCCCCCATGCGCCTGAATGACCGTGCACGCCGCTGGCTGCCGTGGGCGCTGCTGGCCATCGCCGTGATCGTGACGGCCGCGGTGTACTGGCCGGGCGTCACCGGCGGCTGGGTGTTCGACGATTACCCGAACATCGTGGACAACGCGGCCGTCCACATCACGCGGGGACATGCGTCCTTCGCGGGCTGGGTGAACGCGGCGCTGTCCTCGCCCGCGAGTTTCCTGCACCGGCCGCTGGCCTCGATCACGTTCGCGCTGGACTGGATGCAGGGTGATGGCAATCCATGGCCGTTCAAGGTCACCAACATCATCATCCATCTGCTCAACGGCGTGCTGCTGTTCTGCATGCTGCGGGCGTTGCTGCGGTTGTTGGGGTTGCGAACGGCGGCATTGCCCCATGCCCAACGCAACCTCGCATCGGCAGGCGCGACATCGGGCCTTCCGGCCCTCCTACGTGCAGGAACGGCGGAAGCCGCGACCTCGGGCCTTCCGGCCCTCCTACAAAGGGACGGTGAGGCCCTGATCGACGACAGCGCCGCAACGCGCCTCGCGCTGATCGTCAGCGCCGCCTGGATGCTGCTGCCGATCAACCTGATGGCGGTGTTGTACGTGGTGCAGCGCATGGAAAGCCTGTGCCAGGTGTTCGTGCTGGCGGGCCTGTGGGCGTACCTGCACGGGCGCTGGATGATGCTGACCGCCGCGGACGCCCGCCGCGATCGCCAGGGTTTCGCGCTGGCCGTTGCGGGCATCGTGCTGGGCACGCTGCTGGGACTGACGTCGAAGGAAACCGCGGTGCTGCTGCCGGTGTTCGCATTCCTGGCCGAGTGGATCGTGGTGCGGTTTTGGCGCGCATCTGACAACGAAGGCATCCGCAGGAGCCTGCGTGCAGGCGACCCCGGTTCCAGCGTAAGCGACGACGACGCGGACGGTCGCGAGCACGCTCGCTCCTACGCGGACACCTCCAACGCCGACCGTAGGAGCCTGCGTGCAGGCGACCCCGGCGCAAACGAACACGACGCGGCCACGGACGGTCGCGAGCACGCTCGCTCCTACGCGGACACCTCCAGCCCCGACCGTAGGAGCCTGCGTGCAGACAAGCGCCTCTGGACGCTGTTCACCGTCACCCTGTTCGTCCCGGCGGTGCTGGGTTTCCTGTGGCTGTTGCGCAGCGCGCTGTCGCCGGCTGCCTATTCGGGCCGCGACTTCACGCTTGCGCAACGGCTGCTGACCGAGCCGCGCGTGCTGGTCGATTACCTGCACTGGACGATCTTCCCCAACCCGGAAGTGCTGAGCCTGTACCACGACGAGATCGTGGCATCGACCGGCTTGCTGGCGCCGTGGACCACGCTGGGTTCGATGCTGCTGTTGGCGGCGCTGGTCGTGGTCGCGGTATGGCTGCGCAAGCGCCGGCCCCTGATCGCGCTGGGCATCGGCTGGTTCTTCGGCGCGCAGCTTTTGACCGCGACCATCGTGCCGCTGGAACTGGTGTACGAGCAGCGCATGTATTTCGCCTCGATCGGCGTGCTGCTGGCGCTGGGTTCGCTGCTGCTCGGCCTGCACCGGCGCATCAACTGGCCATTGCTGCGCGGCGCGGTGGCGGCGATCGCACTGCTGTGGTTCGCCACCGTCACCACCCTGCGCGCGCAGGAATGGTCGAATCCGTTGAAGCTCGCGGTGATCGAGGGCCAACGCCATCCCGAATCGCCGCGCGCGGTGTACGAGGCCGGTCGGCAACTGTTGATCGCCTCCAACTACCAACCCGGCGACCTGCTGGAACGATCGCTCAAGTTCTTCGAACAGGCTTCCGCGATCC
>JAFEDX010000076.1 GCA_018241365.1 Pseudomonadota bacterium | reverse complement strand
CGAGTACATCTGCCGTCGCGCCGGAATTCAGGTTGCCTACTGTGCCGAGCAGTTCGAGAACGACGGCTCGCCCGTTTCCACCATCGTCAAAGGTGTCAAGCGCGCGATGGCAGGCGAATACAGTCGCGAGCTTTCGGCGAAGGTGTTCGCCGGGCAGTGTCGTCTAATTGAACTTGGCTTCCGACAGGGTGGGCCCGCGGGCTATGGCCTACGGCGCGTGCTGATCGACCAATCCGGTTCTGTGAAAGGACAGCTCTCGCGTGGCGAGCAAAAAAGCCTGCAAACGGATCGTGTGATCTTGCAGCCCGGCCCGGACGACGAAGTGGCCATTGTCAACCGCATCTACCGCTGGTTCGTCGATGACAGTCTGCTCGAATCGGAGATCGCCGAACGCCTTAACGCTCAGCTTGTGCTCACCGATCTGGGGCGGGTATGGACGCGGGCCACCGTGCGTGAAGTACTCTCGAACGAAAAATATATCGGCAACAACGTCTACAACCGGCGCTCCTTCAAGCTCAAGAAGGTGCGTGTAGTGAACCGGCCGGAAATGTGGATCAGGAAGGAGGGCGCGTTTGAGGGCATCGTGCCACCGGAACTGTTCTTCACCGCACAGGGCATTCTGCGCGAGCGCGCACATCGATTCAGCAACGAGGAGCTGGTCGAGAAGTTGCGCCGCCTGTTCCAACAGCACGGCTATCTTTCCGGCCTGATCATCGACGAGGCCGAGGGTATGCCCTCGGCGGCGGCCTACGCGCATCGTTTCGGCAGCCTGATACGAGCCTACCAAGCAGTTGGATTCACGCCGGATCGTGACTACCAGTACCTGGAGGTCAACCAGTTTCTGCGTCGCCTACATCCGGAGATCGTCGGTGAAACAGAACGGATGATCGCGGAAGTCGGTGGCACAGTCGCGCGTGATCCGGCGACCGACCTGCTTACAGTCAACCGAGAGTTCACTGTCTCGCTGGTGCTTTCGCGCTGCCAGATTCTCAACAATGCACGCCGCCGCTGGAAGGTGCGCTTCGACTCCAGCCTTACTCCGGATATCACGGTTGCGGTGAGGCTGGATGACGCCAATCAGGCAGCGCAAGATTACTACCTGTTGCCGCGTTTGGACTTTGGCCAACCGCGCATCCATCTGGCCGATCACAACGGCCTTGAGTTTGAAAGCTATCGCTTCGATAGCCTGGACTACCTCTACAGCATGGCCGAGCGCAGCCGTTTGAGGAGAGTCGCATGAGCAAGCGGCATCACTCCACCGAACTGCAAATGATCCCAATCGATCAGATCACGGTTCTCAACCCGCGCGATCGAAATGGCCGCGTGTTTGAAGAAATCGTCGGCAGCATCCGCAACCTCGGCCTGAAGAAGCCAGTCACGGTCACGCCACGTAGCGACTTAGAGGATGGCAAACGTTACCTGCTGATCTGCGGCGAAGGCAGGCTCAAGGCGTTCAAGTCGCTCGGTGAAAAGCAGATTCCGGCGCTCGTGGTCAGCGTCAATGACGAAGACGCATTCATCATGAGCCTGACCGAGAACATCGCCCGGCGCGCCTACCGTCCATTGGAACTGCTGGCGGGAATCGAGCAGTTGCACAAAAAGGGTTACGACAAAAAGGTCATCGCACAGAAGACCGGTCTGTGTGTGCAGTACGTCAAGGACATACTGTTCCTGCTAAAGAATGGCGAGGAACGCCTGCTGGTAGCCGTGCAGCGGGGTCGCGTGCCTCTCAATACAGCCATCGCCATTGTAAGTGCAGGCAATGACGAAGCCGCACAGGCGGCGCTGCAAGATGCTTACGAAAGCGGCAAGCTACGCGGCGCGCAGTTGATGCAGGTGCGTCGCGTGCTCCAGCAGCGCAGCAGCTTGGGCAAATCCATCGCTCGCCAGCCTGCGCGCAAAGGTTCATCCGTCACCACGTCTAGTCTCGTGCGCAACTATCGGAACGAGGTTGACCGCCAGAAGCTGATGGTCAAGAAAGCTGAGTTCACCCAACAACGCCTCCTGTTCGTGATCGAAGCGCTGCGCCAGTTGCTGGCCGACGAACACTTTTCCGACCTGCTACGCGCCGAAGGGCTGGATGCCTTGCCCAAGCAGCTGTCCGAGCGCGTCTGGCCTGCCGGTCACGCGGCATGACCCGGCCGCCGTTGGGGTTCATTCCCGATCCGTTGATGCTTCCGTTGGATCGGATTTTACCGTCACGCAAGATGCCCGACGGCATTTTGGCTTCGCGCAAATTCAAGCAGATTGTCGCGTCAATCGAAGCAGTTGGGTTGATCGAGCCCTTGAGCATTTGCAAGGCCGACAAAACTACCGGACTGCATGTACTCCTGGATGGACATGTTCGGCTGGCGGGGATGCGGCAGCTTGGTTACGTCGATGCGCCATGCCTGGTCGCTAGCGATGACGAAAGCTACACATACAACAATCGACTTAATCGCATCTCCACGATCCAGGAGCATTACATGCTTCGGCAAGCGGTCGCGCACGTCACACCCGCCCGACTGGCTGAGGCGCTGAACGTGGATGTCAGCCAAATTGAAAAGAAAGTGGGCCTGCTTGAGGGCATCTGCCCCGAGGCAGTCGAAATGCTAAAGGATCAACATTTTTCCGCCAACATGGGCGCGGTGCTGCGCAAGATGAAGCCCACGCGCCAGATCGAATGTGTCGAATTGCTGTTGACTGCCAACAACATGACGGTTGCATACGCGGAGGCGTTGCTCTTGGCGACGCCATCAAGCCTTCTCGTCAGTGAAGCCAAACCGCGGAAGATGCGTGGTGTCACGGCGGAGCAAATGGCGAAGATGGAGCGCGAAATGGGCAACATTCAGGGGCAACTGAAGCTCGTCGAGAAGTCCTATGGCCAAGACGTTCTGATCCTTGTGCTGGCGCGCGGCTATCTCGGAAAACTGATCGACAACAAACCGGTGTTTCGTTTCTTGTCACAGCGCCAACCCGATGTGCTGGCCGAGTTCGAGAAGGTCATCCAGACCGTGGCGTTGGACGGCAAATGAATGGCCGGATCGTCAGCGCCACTCCGACTGCGTCATTGCACACTACCTCAGCATTCGATGACGCTGATGAGGGCGACAATCCGGCAATGGCGGTACACCGCAACGCGCCGCAAGCCGATCCTGGCTGCCTCTATGGCTTGATCGGTGACGTCGCCCGCGCTGGCAGCGAAGGCACGGAAACCAATGCCTGCGCCATCGCTGCCAACTTTATGGCTTACCTATCGTGTGCGATCGGGCGTGGCGCTTACCTGTCCATTGGCAACACCCGCCACCATGCGCGTCTATTTTGTCTGCATATCGGGCGCTCCGGCCGCGGCCGCAAGGGCGATGCGGTGTCACTCGTTTTGCGCATCGATCAGGCGATCCGTGAGATGAGCGGAGCCTTTGCGCCGCAGATTCATCGTGGCGGTCTGTCCAGTCGCGAGGGACTAGTGGCGCTGATGCACGATGGCTACCGGCAAGGTCGAATGGAGATTCCTCCGATTGCGGACAAGCGTCTGTGGGTTGTCGAATCCGAGTTTGCCAACGTGCTGCATCAGGGGCGGCGCGATGGCAACACGTTGTCGGCGGCACTGCGTGATTGTTGGGACGGCATCGATCTCAAGCCAGCTACCAAGTCGAATCGACTTTATGCCAGTCACCCGCATGTCTGCCTGAGCGGCGCAATCTCGCCCAACGAACTAACGAACTTGATGAGCGCTCGCGAACTCACCAACGGCTTCGCGAATCGTTTCCTCATGATCTGGGCCGAGCGCACGCGGATGCTCCCGTTTCCGAAGGAGACGCCGCAAGTGGTTGTCCAAATGCTGGCGGAGCGTACCAGAGAGCTAATGGTCTTTGTTGGCGCCGACCAGCACGATGAGCGCGATCACCTTCGGATGGATCTGACTACACAGGCTCAATGGCACTATGGTCAGCTCTATCGGGGCGAACTTAGCGACGACTTCGGTGACGGCGTTGTCGGTGCTCTTCTGGAGCGCCGCGCGCCGATGTTGCTTAGGTTGGCAATGCTGATGACCCTGACCGACTTGCAGACGCGGATCGACGTGCGCCATATCGACGCGGCAATGGCGTGGATTCGCCACGCCGCTGCCTCCGTTCGATTTGTGTTCGTCAGTGCAGCGGAGGAGGCGAGACTTACGCAACTCTCGGAGCTATCGAGTCGAGTGTTGGCCTTCTTGCGCGAACGTGGTGAGGCCACGCGCAGCCAGATCAATATCGAGTGCTTCCGCGGCAAGCTGCCCAAGGCACGCATCGACGCCGGCCTGGAACATCTGCTGGCTAGTACGCCACCCAAGATCAGCGTGCACGTGGTCGGCCGGTCCAACGACATGCCGGGTTCGCCGACCCGTGTCTACCGGTTGGCGTAGCGCCGCGGAAGCTCATTTCGCTCATTTCGCCGCGTCGAGTCGCTCGCAACTACTTGTCGAGATTCTCATTTCGCTGATTTCGCTCATTTCGCCGCGCCTCCTTGTGGATTGCGTGGATCGGCGCCTTTCCGGCATGTGGGCTCGGGAACAGGATCGCGCGCTGATTTGCAACGCGATACGAGCGCTCCTTCGGCACTGCGCTCAGCGGGGTGCCCTTTGGAAGCACAAACCGATATCGCTTCAGGAAGCTGAGTTGTAGCTTCCACTCCTTCGCAAGGTCGTCCGAGTCGTCCCTGGTGGAACATTCACAGCGAATCCCAAAGCTGCTCGATCATGCGAGCGGTGGTCTTCATGTTCTGGATTGTCGCGGCGCGGATCTTTTTGATCCGGTGAAGTACGCCAGTTGATAAGTCGAGCATTTCAAATTGTTTGGGGTCGAGGTCGATCGAGTTTTGCTCATAAATCCAATGCGCAATTTCGAGTAGCCGCTTTGCAACGTCTTCATCAAATTTAAACGCCGTACAGTTGTAGTAGATGACGACGGTGCGATCGTTGTCGTCCTTCGCCTCGATATCGGGAGATGCTTTCAACTCAACACTGCCAATGTTCGAATTCACGCGTGGAACACGGATCGACTTCAAATGGCGGTCGCTCTCGGGAAGTTTTCCGAATGCCCCTATAGCGCGCTCTAGATTGTGTCGCCGGTGCGGTAATCGCTCTCCCGCAGCTTTCGCGATGGCAGCCTTGAGCACATCGTGAGGCGCGTCTGATTTATAAGCGGCGCGGAACGCTGCTACTGCCGGCGCGTAATAGGGAACTCGAAATACATTGGGCGATTGACCAGGATATTTCTGCGCAGCAAGGACGCGCATTTGCGCGTGTCCCGGGAGAGACATCATCTCTGCCATGCTTCTAGCGTTGACGCGCGGCATTTCGGCCCCCTGAAAAATTGCGCATTCGTTCGGCAATTCTGGAACGGCGTTGTGGAAAGTCAATAGCAAATGCTTACAGGTAGCAGCTGCATGGCAGATCCGAGATTGATGTTTCCATTCGGGTTTTCAGTCTGTTTGACAAGCAGAAATGCCGAGCGTAGTATACAAATACCGTTCGGATAGACCGAATGGTGCCAACTATCCATGAGGGATTCTCATGCGATTCGAGTATCTGGTCTTCATCGGGCGTTTCGAGCCCTTCCACAACGGTCATCATGCAGTCCTGCGCCACGCGCTTACGCTCGCGCGCAAGCTGATCGTTCTCGTCGGCAGTGCGCACAAGCCGCGCACGATCAA
>JAFEDX010000075.1 GCA_018241365.1 Pseudomonadota bacterium | reverse complement strand
GATCGCGATGATCGCGACCACGATCATCAGTTCGATCAGCGTGAAACCGCGTTGGATGGATTCGGTGCGCATGTGTGAGAAACCCCTGTTCCCGCGATGCATGTCACGAATTGTCACAGCACGTTGTGTGCCAGCCGTCGCCGACTTGTGATGGATTTCACATTTTTGGTTGGCTGCAGTGGCGTGGGTTGGTGCCTGGTGTGCGCGCCGCCGATTTCGCACGAACGGTCGGGCCTTCCGGCCCTCCTGCCTGTAGGAGCGGCGGCAGCCGCGACAGGTCTTCCGGCCTTCCTGCCTGTTGTAGGAGCGGCGGCAGCCGCGACAGATCTTCTGGCCCTCCTGAAACGTTTCCGTGTAGGAGCGGCGGCAGCCGCGACCATGGAGCTCTCGGCCATGGATGGCGTCTTCATCGAAAAAACAAACGGCCACACCGTGAGGTGCGGCCGTCTGGGAGCCCCTGTTCCTGACCAGATAGTTGCTCCGGGATTCCCTCCAGCACGATGCGTGCCAACCTCGCGTGGCAATGACCCGAGTGCCACCGGCTGGCGCAGCGGTGCGTCTGCGATAATGCCCGCTTTGCACGCAAGGGATGGGCGCATGACGACCCTGCTGGTCACCGGCGGCGCGGGTTTCATCGGCGGCAACTTCGTGTTGCAGGCGGTGGCCGACGGGCTGACGGTGGTCAACCTCGACAAGCTGACCTACGCCGGCAACCTCGACACGCTGAAATCGCTGGAACGTGACGCGCGTCACGTTTTCGTCGAGGGCGACATCGGCGACCGTGCGCTGGTGTCGCGCCTGCTGGCCGAACACCGGCCCGACGCGGTGGTGAACTTCGCCGCCGAATCGCACGTCGATCGATCCATCGACGGACCCGCGGCCTTCATCGACACCAACGTGGTCGGCACGCTGGCCTTGCTGGAAGCCGTGCGCGACTACTGGAAGGCGCTGGACAGTGCGGCGAAGGGCGCGTTCCGTTTCCTGCACGTGTCCACCGACGAGGTGTACGGCTCGCTGGGCGCAGCGGGCAAGTTCACCGAAGACACGCCGTACGCGCCGAACTCGCCGTATTCGGCGTCCAAGGCGGCGAGCGATCATCTGGTGCGTGCGTTCCAGCACACCTGGGGCCTGCCGACGCTCACCACCAATTGCTCGAACAACTATGGGCCGTACCAGTTTCCGGAGAAATTGATTCCGCTGGTCATCGCGCGCGCACTGGCCGGCGAAAAACTGCCGGTGTATGGCGACGGGAAAAACATCCGCGACTGGTTGTTCGTCCTCGACCACTGCAGCGCCATCCGTCGCGTGCTGGAGGCGGGGCGCGTGGGCGAAACGTACAACGTGGGCGGCGATTCCGAGCGCGAGAACATTCATGTCGTCAAGACCGTCTGCGCGCTGCTGGATGCGCGCCGTCCGCTGGCGGATGGACGCAAGCGCGAAACGCTGATCGAATTCGTCAAGGATCGCCCCGGCCACGACCGCCGCTACGCGATCGATTCGTCGAAGTTGCAACGCGAGCTCGGCTGGAAACCGTCGGTCGATTTCGAAACCGGCATCGCGCGCACCGTGGACTGGTACCTCGACCACCAGCCGTGGGTGCGGCGCGTGCTGGATGGCAGCTATCGCATGGAGCGGTTGGGGCAGGGGTGAGGGGCGAGGGGCCAACCATCATGATGCCGCAGGTTCGTGCGAGCATGGAATCAACATGAATCCCGGACCCTCATCCGGCGCTGCGCGCCACCTTCTCCCGAGGGGAGAAGGAAAAGCATCGAACCTGTCTCACCTCGGTCGGAGGGCGTGATGATGGCGCAGCTTTACTCCCCTCTCCCTCCGGGAGAGGCGCGCGTAGCGCGAGCGCGAAGCGCTGCGGTGAGGGTATGGGTACGCACATTGGGTGGAGGGTGGCGCGGACCCGAACCCTCATCCGGCCCTTCGGGCCACCTTCTCCCGAAGGGAGAAGGAAACAAGGCAAATTTCTTCCGGAGGGAGAAGGAAGCAAGGCAAACCCCGCTCCCGCCCGGAAAGGGGCTGCGGTTTGAACCCCTCTTCCCCCGGAAAGGGGCTGCGGTTTGAACCCCTCTCCCCCGGAAAGGGGCCACGACTTGAACCCCTCTCCCTCCGGGAGAGGGGCAGGGGTGAGGGTTCGGTCATGACGAAGCTCGTCAATCCACCGCTGCCTACGCGCACGCGCGGCACCGCAAGAAAATTGCGCACGACGATGACAGATGCAGAACGGGTGCTCTGGTTTCGCTTGCGTGGTGGACGGCTGGCAGGGTTGAAATTCCGTCGCCAGCACCCGCTTCCACCATTTGTGGTCGACTTCCATTGCCACGAGGCGGGATTGGTCGTCGAGCTGGATGGATCGCAACACGGTGCAGATGTCGATCAAGCCCGCACGCGCGCCATCGAGAAGCAAGGTTTCAGAATCCTGCGGTTCTGGGACAATCAGATTTTGCAGCAACTCGACGACGTACTTGCGGAAATTATCCGGGTTGCGCGAGCGCGAACCCTCACCCGGCGCTGCGCGCCACCCTCTCCCGGCGGGAGAGGGGCAGGAAATAAGGAAACACGGCGGTGACGACAAAAAAAGGCATCATCCTCGCCGGCGGCTCCGGCACGCGGCTGTACCCGGTGACGCAGGCGGTCAGCAAGCAGTTGCTGCCGGTGTACGACAAGCCGATGATCTACTACCCGCTCAGCGTGCTGATGCTGGCGGGCATCCGCGAGGTGCTGGTGATCAACACCCCGCACGAGCAGGCGTTGTTCAAGAACCTGCTGGGCGATGGCTCGCAGTGGGGTATCCACATTGAGTATGCAGTGCAGCCTTCGCCGGATGGCTTGGCGCAGGCGTTCCTGATCGGCCGCGACTTCATCGCCGGCGATCCCTGCGCGTTGGTGCTGGGCGACAACATCTTTTTCGGCCACGGCTTTACCGGATTGCTGCAGCGCGCGTCGGCGCGCGCGCATGGCGCGACGGTGTTCGGCTACCTGGTGCGTGATCCGGAACGCTACGGCGTCGCCGAGTTTGATGCGAGCGGCCGCGTGATCGGGCTGGAAGAAAAACCCGCCAAACCGAAATCGAACTACGCGGTGACCGGGCTGTATTTCTACGACGGCCGCGTGTGCGACTACGCGGCGAAACTGAAACCGTCGGCGCGCGGCGAACTCGAGATCACCGACCTCAACCGCTGCTATCTCGAAGACGGCTCGCTGATGCTGGAGCCGCTCGGCCGCGGCTACGCGTGGCTCGACACCGGCACCCATGAATCGATGATGGACGCCGGCAACTACATCGCCACGGTCGAGAATCGGCAGGGCTTGAAGATCTGCTGCCCCGAGGAGATTGCCTTCCAGCGCGGCTGGATCGACGCTGCGCGGGTGCGCGAACTGGCGGCGCCGCTGGCGAAGACGGGTTACGGGCAGTATCTGTTGCGCTTGATTGGTGATTGAACCCTTCTCCCTACGGGAGGTGGCGGAGGACCAATCTTGAACCCCTCTCCCTCCGGGAGGTGGCGGAGGACCAATCTTGAACCCCTCTCCCTCCGGGAGAGGGGCAGGGGTGAGGGTACGGGTGCACGCGACCTTGCAAACTTTCCCAACATGAGATGCATGTGAATCCCGAACCCTCACCCGGCGCTGCGCGCAAAAGAAAACGCGGCGTTCCGCCCCCTCTCCCGGCGGGAGAGGGGACAGCACACTGATGGCAGACAAGGTATGACTCACCCCCAACTCAAGCGCATCGACACCAACCTGCCCGGCGTGTGCGTGATCGAACCGGTGGTGCACGGCGACCCGCGCGGCTATTTCTTCGAGAGTTTCCACGCGGAGAAATACCGGGCGCTGGGCATCGACGCGCAGTTCGTGCAGTCCAATGTGTCGCGCTCGGTGCGCGGCGTGCTGCGCGGCCTGCACTACCAGTGGCCGCATCCGCAGGGCAAGCTGGTGTCGGTGCTGGAAGGCGAGGTCTATGACGTCGCCGTGGACATCCGCCGCGGTTCGCCGACCTTCGGGCAATGGGAAGCGGCGATGCTGACCGCACAGAACCATCGCCAGTTGTGGATTCCCGAAGGCTTCGCGCACGGGTTTTGCGTGGTCAGCGATGCGGCAACCTTCACGTACCAGTGCACCGCGCTGTACGACGCGCGCGCCGACGCCGGCGTGCGTTGGAACGACGCCGCCATCGCCATCGACTGGCCCGTCGCCGAGCCGTTGCTGTCGGCGAAGGACCAGCAAACGCCGTTTCTCGCGGACGTGCCGATGGACAAGCTGCCGGTGTTCACGGGTTGATGCGACGATGCGTGTCCTTGTTACCGGCGCGAACGGGCAGGTGGGGCACGAACTGCTGCGTGCGCTGGTGTGGGTAGGAGCGGCGGAAGCCGCGACGATTCGCGACGCGCACGCGATTTCGCACGAACAGTCGGGCCTTCCGGCCCTCCTACGGGGAGTAGGCCATTCACCAGCGCGGGCAGGTGCTGTTCCCATGGGTGAAGTCATCCCCGCCACCCGTGATGGCAAGTTGGCGAATGGCAACGCGTGCGAACGCATCGACCTTGCCGATCTCGATAATTTGCGCGCAGCGCTCGACCGCATCGCGCCCGATCTCGTCATCAACGCCGCGGCGCATACCGCGGTCGATCGCGCCGAGGACGAATCCGAACTCGCGCAGCGCATCAATGGCGATGCCGTGGGCGTACTCGGCGAGTGGGCGAAGCTACACGGTGCGCGCGTGGTGCATTACTCGACCGACTACGTGTTCGACGGTGCGGCGACACGGCCGTATCGCGAGGACGATGCCACGCATCCACTGGGCGTCTATGGACGCAGCAAGCTCGCGGGCGAGATCGCGTTGCGTGACAGCGGTGCGCGCCATCTGATTCTCCGCACGGCCTGGGTGTATGCAGCGCGCGGCAGGAATTTCCTGTTGACGATGTTGCGCGCAGGCGCCGAACGCGGCGAGCTGCGCGTGGTGGATGACCAGGTCGGTGCCCCGACGCCCGCGCGGCTGATCGCGGACGTCACCGCGCAAGTCGTGGCGCAATGGTGTGGCGATGCCGCGCCGGCCCGTGATGGCACGTACCACCTTGTCGCTTCGGGCCAGACCAGCTGGTGCGGTTTCGCGCGTGCGATCTTCGAGCGCGCGCAACACGCGGGATTGATCGCACGCGTCCCACACATCACCGCCATTACGACCGCCGACTATCCCACCAGGGCAAAACGTCCCGCGTATTCGGTGCTCGACACGTCGAAATTGCAGGCGATGTTCGGCGTGACATTGCCCGACTGGCAATCCGCGCTCGGAGACGTTCTGGACGAGTTGCGTACATGAGTCGCCTGCACGCAGAGCCTGCCCCGGACTCTGATCCGGGGCTCCTACGCCATGTTGTCGTAGGAGCGTGCGTGCACGCGACCACGGAGCTCTTTCCACGGATGGAACCGTGCCTGGATTCGGTCGCGACGCTCGGATCACCATCGCCGCGCCGCGCTTGACGTAGGAGCGAGCGTGCCCGCGACGGTTGAATCGTCGTCGCCTCACCGCGCTTGCTGTAGGAGCGAGCGTGCTCGCGACGGCCGGATTGCTGCAGCGGCGCATCGCCAATCTTTCTGCAATCTTTCACCCCGGCGAATATGAAAACCACTCATCGGCTCGAATCTGCCGTTCGTCGCCGCATGCCTTGCGGCCGCTGAAGCGAAGCGGATGATCCGCTCCCGCATCGTCGGCTTTTCGACAGGGGGCAAACCGTGGTGCCGGGGAACAACCAGACCATGTGGGTGGACAGGCGGCCGCGCATGCGCGGCGGT
>JAFEDX010000074.1 GCA_018241365.1 Pseudomonadota bacterium | reverse complement strand
CGACCACCTTTTGGCCGGCCATCCATTCGCGGGCAAGGTTGCCGAAAGTACCAGTAACGGCCTCCTGCACGGCAGCAGCGGCTTCGATCTTGGCTCGCTTGGCTTCCTGTCGCTCGGCGCTCACGTCGATTCCAATGCGCAGCTTGCCGCGGGCTATTTCGGCATCCCGGCGGGCTTCGCTAAGCGAAACATCCGGGTAAGAGCCGAGTGCCAGCAGCTTTTCTTTGCCGGCATGTTGGTATTTCCAGCGCCATAGCTTCGAGCCGTTCGGGTTGACCAGCAGGTAGAGGCCGCGGCCGTCGGTAACCTTGCGCGGCTTGGCCTCGGGTTTGATCTTGGGAATTTCAGTAGCGGCGAGGGGCATTTGTCGGGGTATCCTGTTTTCTGCCGTACCCCGAAAAGGGGCGGATACCCCGGAAAATACCCCATCGATACCCCGGATTGCAACGGTGCGCGGCGGATGACCACGGAAGAACGGACATAAAAAAACCCGCCAAGTAGCGGGTTTAATTGGAAATTTCGGACTGATACGGACTTGCCCGAATCATGTAATGGTGCCCAAGGGGGGACTCGAACCCCCACGCCTTTCGGCGCTACCACCTCAAGGTAGCGCAAAAGCCTACGCACCAGTTCGCTGAGATTCGCCAGCCCAATAAGAACGCCATTTTATGTCCGCTGGTATCCGTAGACGTGCGCCCAGGTTTGCCGTACCGTTGCCGTACTCATTTTTCGAGGACGACCCTATGCAATTGGATCGAGTGGCGAATCGCGAGAAATTGAAGCCACGTAGGGAGCCGTACTGGGATCGCGTTGCAATTGGTCAACACCTCGGCTTTCGCCCTTCTGCTGTCGGCGGCACTGGCACGTGGGTCGCCAAAGCCTATGACGCCGACACGCGCAAGAAGCACTATCACGCGCTAGGCGAGTATGCGCACCTACCGCCGAACGAACGCCACAAAGCAGCGCTGAAGGACGCTCGCAATTGGTTCGATCACATCGACGGGGGCGGTTCGCACACGTCGCTGACCGTGCGCCAGGCCTGCGAGCAGTATGCGAACGCGATCGCGCAGAAGAAGGGTGAGTACAACGCGGAAGAGGTGCGCCGCCGCTTCAATCAATACGTCTTTCACGACTCGATTGCGCGCGTACCGCTGCAAAAACTGACGGACAAGCAGATGCGGGCATGGCGTGAGCGACTGGAGGCCCTGCCCGTGGTAGTCCGTCGGAAGAATGGCACTTCCACTACGCGCAAGCGCGCAAGCGACACGGTAAACCGCGACATGGTACCGTTTCGCGCCGCGCTGAACCTGGCACTCGAACGGGGCGACGTGCTGACGAACCGTGCATGGCATAGCGCGTTGAAGCCAGCTGAACCATCCGGTGCGCGCCGCAACATCTATCTTGATCGCGACCAGCGTCGCGCCTTGATCGAGAAGCTGCCGCAAGACGTGGCCGCGTTCGTGCGAGGTCTGTGCGCCCTGCCCCTGCGCCCGGGAGCGCTCGCGGCGCTGACCGTCGGTGACTTCGACCATCGCCGCCGTGAACTCGTAATCGGAAAGGACAAGGCTGGGCGGGATCGCCGCATCCTGTTACCAGAATCGACCGCAGCGGCGCTCAAGGTGCAGGCGAAAGACAAGCTGCCGGCTGCGTACTTATTCACCCGCGCCGACGGGGCGCCTTGGAAAAAGGACTTGTGGAAAGACCTAATCAAGGCTGCCGTGATCGCCGCCGAACTGCCGGCAGGTGCGACCGCCTACACGATGCGGCATTCGACGATCACGGACTTGGTGACTGGCGGACTCGATTTGCTGACCATCGCACAGGTGAGCGGCACATCTGTAGCGATGATCGAGAAACACTATGGGCACCTGCGCCGCGAGCATGCGGCAAAAGCGCTCGCCGCACTGGCTCTGTAGGCCCCGCCAAGATCTACCCGAGATCAAATCTACCGAGTGCATCGGCAAATTCGGCCACCAACAACTTACAGCAGCTTGGCTTGGCGTTCCGCGAGTTCACTCGATCCTCGACAGTCGGACACCGTTTCGATGGGCTCACCGAGCAGCAAAAAATTCGAGATGTTGGGCGGTAGGACCATCTTCAAGGATCCTTCCGCATCGCTTTTAAGTTGTTCGCGCAGTTCCATCAGCAATCTGCCCAAGACATTCTGACCGACCAAGGTTTCGTCGGTTGCGCCGATTACCTTTGCGCCCCAGTAATCATCTCTGCGCGATTGCTCAACGATGGGGTAATCCTTTGTCGCCAGGAGGAGACGGCCGAATTCGTCATAGTGTTGCGCCAGCTTCACACGAAGACACCAGCGCATTACCTTGCTCCTTACTCGATTCCAGTCTGACCGCGATTCCTTGCGATAAGGTTTGCTCTTCATCTTCGCGGTCATCGGACTGAGTTGCCCGATGATTTCGCGTTGCACCTCAGGGAGGTGCGGGAACCGACAAGCCTGATACAGCGCTTCCGACGTCAGGATCCGCACGCCGTTAATTCTAAGCGGGAAGCCAGCCGCCATGTTCGATAGCCCCCCAAAGCTCTCCTTCGTCTTATGGACGACGACAACCTCCGCGCGATGGTATATGCGAAGGGCGTTCTGCATCTCAGAATGGGAGGTCATCGCCGTCATCCGATGAACTCTCCAGAGTTGCGTAAGTTTTGCGCCTCAACAATGGATACCAGTGCAACGCCCCTGAGGTCGCTTCCGGATCACCCCACCATAGCGCCAGCGGACAGTTGTTCGGACAGTTTCGATACGTTGCTATCAGAGAACCGAAGCCCACTCCAAAATTGCCGAGCCCGAGAGGCCGGACGAAATCTCTCGGCGACTGCGTCAACGATCTGATTTTGACACCCGCAATCAGAAACTCACTTTCCAGAACTTGTCGACCCGCCTCCGACGAAAACATGCCCAGCGAGCCTCCCGGCTTCCGCGGATCCCAAGGATACTTTTTCTCTGCGGCAATGTATGCCTGGACTTGAGCGTCATTCGGAATCGCCGTGGGCCAAAGCACATTGGAGTTGTCCTTCTGGAACTTGCGATTTTCGAGCGCAATCAGACGCCAGAAGCGAACTTTGATGGTCTTCCTAGATTTCGCCGCAGCCTCTGTCAAGCGTTTGTCCGCGAAAAATTGACCAAGAGTGTGGTACGCCATCACGATCACATGGACGGTCGCGTTCTTTGGCGCCTTATCGGCGATCCATGCCTGTAGATCGGTTACCACGCGCCCACCGCTAAATATGACGTCATCCAGATAAATGTAGTCGCCGGCGTCCGTACCGCATTTCGATAGCTTTAAGCTGCACTGTTTGCCCACCGCCTCGGCAAACAGGCCCGTCATTTCCTTTTGGCTTTGCCCATTTTTTTGAATGCGCAGGACATTCGCCCGCGCCCAATACGCTTTGGGATCCTTGCCGACGAGCTGTTCGTTCCTGACCAAATTGCCGAGAAAGTCAGCGACAGCTTTCTTGGTCAAGAATGTCTGCCGTATGACGTGATCAAACTCACGCAGAAATGGCAATTGATTCACTGGAGTGAACTGGTTTGCCCAGCGTTCCACATGCGCGGGTGTAGGCCGATCAAGCTCACCTGATCGGTAGGTCTTGATCGTATTTGCAATAGAGGCCGTCAGATTCTCTCTTTCGCCCATCCAATCCTCCTGGCAATGCGCGATTACTGCGGAAACTCCGGAGCACCTTGTTCCGGCTGCCACTCCGCCCACTCCGGATCGGGAAACACTGAGCTTCCGGGCGACCACAACTCGACGCTTCCGGCATGCTCCTCAAAGAATGCCGGGTCTGCTGTTACTCGCACAGGCGTGGTCATGCCGGGCATGCGTAGACTCCAGTCCGAATTTCCCAAAGCGGAAACTTGAAGGTTGTTCGGCAACGTTTCCACCCGCGGCAGGAGACTACCGATCTGCCGCAGCGTTAACGCGGGTTCCGGCCTCGGCGGCAGCGCCAGGTCATCCTCGATAATGGCATCCAGATCGAAGTTCTGCTCCTCGGCGGCATCAATTTCGCGCGCCACGTCTTCGGCCACCTGATGTCGATTGGCGTCGCCGCGCGCACCTCCCGCCAACACGCGCGATGCAATAAGGCTCGGAAGCGTTGAGAGGATCGGCTGCAAGCGGCCGACCACCGATTGGAACAAGTCGATGCGCGAACCGAGCGCGTGATACACGTCCGCTTCGATGCTGTCTTCGTAGTGCAGATTGAGGATGCGGATTTCCGGAAAGCGCTGTCCGAGGCGATCGATACGGCCGATGCGCTGCTCGACCCGCATTGGATTCCACGGCATGTCGTAGTTGATCAACGCACCGCAAAATTGAAAGTTGAGGCCCTCCGCCGCCGCATCAGTACAGAGCAGGACATGCGCTTCGCCCTGCCGGAAGCGGCGCTTGGTTTCATCGCGAGAAATTACACGCCATGTTCCATCCTGCGTGCGCACTTCGCCGCCGCGCCCGGAAAAGCACATAAGTTTCAGGTCGTCTCGACCGGCAAGACTTTCGCGGAGCAGGTCCATCGTGTCGGTGAACTGGGTGAACACCATGACTTGCGCGTAGCCACTGTTCTTCAGCTCGTCGATCCCCACACGCAAGGCGCCGAGCTTGGTGTCCTCCGGCAGGCTGCGTGCAAGCCGCAGCAGCACCTCGATTTCGCTGGCCTCCTCCTGCGCCAGTGCAACGCGCTTGGCCGTATCCAAATCGGCATCGTCTGAAGCTTCGGCATCCGAGTCGAGCGCTTCGACGTCGTCGTCAGCGAAGAAATCGCTCGCTGCACTGCCCTCACGGACGGCCTGAAGGTGCTTCTCCAGCGTTAGCACCAATGCCCGCGTGCTGCTGGCCAGGCGCCGCCGGTATATGGTCAACACAAACCCAAGCGCCGATCGCTCATCCTGCTCCGCCTGGTTGTACGTCTGCGTGATGTAATCCTCCAACGCTGCGTACAGCGCGGCTTCGCCCGCACTCATGTCGAGGAAGCGATCTTCCACACGGCGCGACGCAATTGGCGTCGTGATCAATCCGCGTTCGTAATATCGACGCAACAGGGCGCGAGTATGGCGTGAGATCAGGCAGGCCACAGGCGAGGCCAGCCGCGCCAGGCGCAACGCCAACTGTCGATCGTCGACACTCAACATCCGCCGCGGAATGCCTGCGTCGGAGCGCAGCGCATCCAACACGCGGCGCAGCCGGATAACTCCAACATCCTCCAACCTGCGCTGCACCACGGCCGGATCGAGAGAGCCGAAGCGCCTTTCGGCCGCGACAAACAGGCGCGCGATCTGGTCCAGCGTTTCGTGCGACGGATTCGGGTGTTGTACCTGTTCGAAGAAATCGAGGAAGGCGCGCGCATGCCAGCCATCGGGTAGGCCCAGCAGCGCCAGCAAGTCCCACACCTCAACAGGATGCACCTGCATGGGTGTTGCTGTGAGCAGCACGAGCCCGGGCGTGCGCGGCGCGAGATCACGCATCAGACGCAGAAGCGCGTTTGGCCGCTCCTCGGCAAGGTTTGCCGCACTTTTGCGCCTCGCGTGGTGCGCCTCGTCCAGAACGACCAAATCCCACGGCTCAGCCTGGTTCACGACTTCGTCGAAGCGATCCTGCCGCCGCAGCAAATGGCTGGAGACGATGACTGCCGGCTGGCGATGCCAGTCCGTACGCAGCACAGGCAATTCGCGCCCTTCGGGTTGCATCGGCGTTGCTTGCCAGCGCAGCATATGACCATCGTAGATCGGCCAATTAAGGTTGAACTTCTCCCGTAACTCGACTTGCCACTGCTTGCACACGCTTGCCGGCGCCATGACGAGAATTCGGCTGGCACGACCGG
>JAFEDX010000073.1 GCA_018241365.1 Pseudomonadota bacterium | reverse complement strand
AGTTGTCGCCGACCGACTAATTGAGTTGGCGCCTGTTCGAGTACCAGTTGAACGACGCCATCGCGGGCGCAGCATTCCCCGACGAGGCGCAAGGGCTGATCACGCAGCTGTGGGGCCCGCAACTTGCGGGTGACGAGGTGCGTGGGGAACATTTCGCCAAAGCCGAAGGCTACGAGACCCTGATCCACAAACTCGACGCCACCGGCGAATACCTGGACGCTTTCACCGCGCGCCTGAAGCAGGCGATGGCGCAAGGCATCACGCAGCCGCGCGTGGTGATGGAGCGCGTGCCGGACGAGATCAAGGCGAACATCGCCAGGGATCCGACGCAAAGCCCGTTCTACGCGCCGTTCGCGAAGCTGCCGGAATCGATTCCCGCTGCCAAGCAGACGGAATTGCAGGCCGAAGCCAGGCAGGCGATCACGCAAGTCGTGAATCCCGCCTACGCAAGGTTCCTCGCGTTCTTCGAGAACGATTACCTGCCGCATGCGCGCAACAAGGTGGGCGTATCCAACCTGCCGGATGGCAAGGCGTACTACGCGTATCTCGTGCGGCACTACACCACCACCGACATGACGCCCGCCGAGGTGCATGCGTTGGGCCTGAAGCTGGTCGATCAGATCCACGGCGAGATGGAAGCGCTGTTCAAGCAGATCGGCTTCAAGGGCAGCTACCAGGATTTCCTGCATTACCTGCGCACCGATCCAAAGTTCTATTACACGAATCCGGATGACCTGCTGGAAGCGTATCGCGCCGCAGCCAAACGCATCGATCCGCACCTCACCGAAGTGCTGAGCCTGTGGATGCAGCCGCGCCAGCCGTGGGGCGTCGAGGTGATCCCGGCGTCGCTGGCACCCAACACCTATCCGGCGTACGCCAATGTGCCGTACATGAGCGTGAACCTGTACAAGCCGGAGAGCCGGCCGAAGTACGAGATCCAGGTGCTGACCTGCCACGAGGGCCGCCCCGGCCACAACCTGCAGATCCCGGTTGCACAGGAGCTGGACAACCTGCCGGACTTCCGCCGCTACGCGTACTACAACGCTTACGGAGAAGGCTGGGCGCTGTATTCGGAAACCCTGTGCGACCAGCCGATGGGGCTGTTCGACAAGGATCCGTATTCGAAATTCGGTTATCTCAATTACCAGATGTGGCGCGCGGTGCGACTGGTGGTCGATACCGGCATCCACGCGGACGGCTGGACCCGCGAGCAGGCGGTCAAGTACATGCAGGACAACACCGCGCTGTCCAACCAGAACATCGCGACCGAAGTGGACCGTTACATCGTGTGGCCGGGCCAGGCACTGTCGTACATGATCGGCGAGCAGGCAATCCTCGCGCTGCGCGAGGAAGCCAGGCAGAAGCTCGGCGACAAGTACAGCCTCAAGGATTTCGACGACGTGGTGCTGGGCCAGGGCAGCCTGCCGATGGCGGTGCTGAAGGAGGTGGTCAACAAATGGATCGCCAACACCCTCGCCGGCAAGCCCGCCGACCAGCTGCCGTATGCGTGCAAGCCGCGCACCGTGGCGTCCTGCGCCGAGGAAACCGCCGCGAAACCCTGACCCGTCCGCCATCCCCGGTCGCTGCTAAGCTCGGGCGACGCAGTGGACCGGGGAGGGTTTCACGATGCGCAGGCTTGCCGTACTGGCGTGCATGGCCATCGCCATGCTCGGGCTTGATGCACGCGCGGCCGCGCGCGTCGAACTCATCGGAACCTGGCCCGCGGGCGGCAGCGTGACGCTGGGCCGCAACCAGACCTTCTACCTGCACCTTCACTACACCAGCGACGTGCCGGTGAACATCTGGGCACGCCCGTACTTCCAGGGCAAACCCGCGAATGCAGGCAGCAATCCCTCGCGCGTCTATCCCGCGGGAAGCGGCGAGGCACTGGGCTGGTTTTTCCTGTTCGATCCCGGCGCCCAGGTGGACGAAGTGCGGATCAGCGCGGGCGATGGCTCGTACAACCGCACACCAGTCGTCGCGACATTCCCGGTTTCGGTGGCTGCCGGGGACGAACCCGCGGAAGACACGCCGCAGCCCGAATGGCTGGCCAGCCTCACCGCGATCGATCAAGCGGTACAGCGTGCGGACCGCGAAAAAGCAGCCAATGCACCCGTGAGCAGGGGAGATCTGGCCTTCATGCGCGGCTTCATGCTGACGATGCTCGCGCTGGGCCTGCTCACCTTCGCATGGCCGGCATGGGGACTATGGCGCTGGCGCAGCGGCTGGCGCATCGCCGCGGCGGTTCCCGCCATCGTGATGGGCTTCGTGGTGCTGCGTATCATCATCGACGGCATGCGGGATCCGACCTCGCACAACCTGTGGCCGTTCGAGATCATCATGTGGGGCGTGATGGGATGCGGCTGGATGCTGGTACTGACTCTGGCGCGCAGTCTGGTGGGCTCGAAACAAGCCTGAATCCCGCGCACAGGGGCCGGCATGCCTGCCGGCCCTTGTGTGTTGAAACAGATATTTGCGGGTGCAGCCTCAGGTCAACCCGAGCATGCCTTGCCGTGATCGGCGTGATAGCCCTGCGCCTTGGCCTGGGCTTCGGACATGTACTCGCCATGCTTGGTGGTGCCATACCACTTGGTGCCCTGGCAGTGATAAGTCTTGCTGCCGCTCCCGGTATTGACCCACACCTTGCCGGCGCCGCCGCCGGGTGCAGGCGCGCCCATCGAACCGCCAGCGGATTCGGCATGCTTCTCTGCCCGCCGCGGCGCGGCTGCGGGCTCGGCCGCAGCACTGTTGGCGGGCGCTGCAGCGGCAGCCGGTGCCGCCGCGGCTTCTTCGGCCTTCTTCGAACGGCGCGACTTGCGTTCGTGCGCCGGCTTGGCTTCCGACTCCGCCGCGCTCGACGCCGCGCCTTCGCTCTCCCAACTCTTGACACCCTTGTGCCCCCGGCAGGCGCCGCGCTTGCTGGCGCCCGTCCACGACGTCCCATCCTTGCAGGTTGCGCTGTAACCGCCATCGCTGGCCGCGAATGCGGAAGGCGCCACCATCAGGAACCCGCCCAGCAGTGCTACCGACAACCCCATCCACTTCAAGCTTCGAGCTTTCATCGTTGTCTCCCAGTTGCTGACGAAACACGTTGCAGATGAATCGACACGTCGCGGACCCGCGACGACCGCGGAAAGCCTGGCGATCATAATCCCGTCTCGCCTGCGCGGCCCAAATGCCATCAAGGTGGCGTTTGGGGCCCCTGTTCGATCAGGTCGCGCAACGCGGCCTGCATGCGCGCGTGCACGCGCACCAGCGCGCCCCACAGGAACCACACGGTGAACGCGCCGATCGCGAGCAAAGCCAGCAGCACGCCACGCGGCGGCAGGATGCTTGAACCAAGCGCGCCGACCAGCAAGGCCATGCCGGCCAGCGTCGCCAATGGCACCAGCTTGCCCAGCACCCGGCGCAGGCCCGCGGTGCGCACGCCGTGCACCTGCTCGCTGATGCCGAGCTCGGCCAGCAGCATGCCCAGCGCGTCGGCCTTGCGGTACACCGCAATCAACATCGGCAACGACACGAACAATGCCATCGCCCAGATCAGCGAACGCCGTATCCCCGGCGCCAACGGCAGCGACGGCCACCAGCGTGGCAGCATGGTGCTCACGAAGGCGCCGATGCCGAATACCGCGCACACCAGCACCAGGTTCACCGCGATGTGCCACAACAGCCGGCGCAGCATCTTCGCCAGCATGGCGTTGTCGCGCGCCGACGCGGTTCCGCTGATCCAGTCGTGGTAACCCTGCGCCAGCGAGCGCACCGGGACTGGCGTCCAGCGACGCAGCCCCGCAAGCAGCAGCGGTTCCGCGCGCAACAGCAACGGCGAGGCCAGCATGCACGCGACTGCCGTGGTCACCGTCAACGGATACAGGAACTTGCCCACCGCGCCCGCCGCGATGCCCAATGCCGCGATCACGAATGAAAATTCGCCGATCTGCGCCATGGTCAGGCCGGTGCGCAACGCGTCGCGCGCATCGCGGCCCGCGCACACGAATGCACCCACGCCGCAAGCCAGCGTCTTGCCGACGATCACGATCAGCGCCAGCCCCAGCGCCGGCCACAGCCACGGCAGCATCTGCGCGGGGTCCAGCAACAGCCCGATCGCAACGAAGAAAATCGCTGCGAACATGTCGCGCACCGGCCGCACCAGCCGCACGATGCGGTCCGAGCAACGCGCTTCGGACACCACCACGCCGGCCAGGAACGCACCCAGCGCCACGCTGAAACCTTCCCATACCGCCAGCAGGCAGGCGCCGAAGCAAATGCCCAGTGCCGTCACCAGCAGCGGTTCGTCACGCCCGCGCTTGGCCAGCCAGTCGAGCAGGCGAGGCAGCAGCAACAAACCCAGGATCAACGCGACCGCGACGAACAACAGCATCCGCCACAACACCCTGAACGCGATGTCGGTGGTGTCGGCACTGCCGGCCGCGATCGCGCTCAGCACCGTGATCAACACCACGGTCAACACTTCCTCGGACACCAGCATGCCGATCATGCCGGCGACGAAACCCTGTCCGCGCCAGCCGCGGTCGGCCACCGTGCGCAATGCGATCATGGTCGAGGAAAAACAGATCACGCCGCCGAGGAACAACGACTCGCGTGCCGTCAGCCCTGCCAGGCGACCCACCTCGACGCCGATCCACAGCATCAGGCCCACTTCCACCAGCGCGGCCAGCATCACGCCGGCGCCCAACGCGCGCAGCTTGCGCAAGCTGGAATCCAGGCCCAGCGTGAACATCAGCAGCACCACGCCGAGGTTGGCGATCGACTGCATGGTGCGTTCGTCGGTCACGAACCGCCATGGCATGTGCGGCCCGATCACGACGCCGGCGACGATGTAACCCAGCAACACCGGCAAGCGCAACCGCGGGAACACCACCACCACCACGCCCGCCGCCAACATCACGCAGGCGAGGTCGCGTATGAACTGGATCTCGTGCAAAACTTTCCTCCCCGACATCTGATGCACTGCGATTCCAACGCAAAATGCTTGACGCTGAAATCACCCGCACCTATCCTTGCGCGTTCCCAGCGTGGGGCCATAGCTCAGTTGGGAGAGCGCTACAATGGCATTGTAGAGGTCGTCGGTTCGATCCCGTCTGGCTCCACCAAATCCCCCCGCTGTCCCCATCGTCTAGAGGCCTAGGACACCACCCTTTCACGGTGGCGACCGGGGTTCGAATCCCCGTGGGGACGCCATGGCTGTTGCCAAGGCACGTGGTGATGCAAGTACAATGTGCGGCCCGGCGAACGATGCCGGATGCACATTCGGTCGGGTGGGAAACGACCGATGAGCAGTTGTCTGAAATCCGGAGCGGTAGTTCAGCTGGTTAGAATGCTGGCCTGTCACGCCGGAGGTCGCGGGTTCGAGTCCCGTCCGCTCCGCCATTTCAGGCAGCAACGATGAGCCCGCCTTGCGCGGGCTTTTTCGTGTCCGCGCGCCTGCCTTTTGTCGCGGGCAAAAATCCAATTTATTCAGTATCATGGGCGGTTCCATACCAACGGACCCGCAACGATGAAATCTTCCCTGTCGCTACTGGCCCTCGCCCTGACGGGACTGGTCGCCGGCTGTACCGGCGCACCCGACGCCAGCGATTCCAAAGCCAACGCCACGTCGTCATCCGCGACGACAGCATCGGCCAACCCCTTCTTCACCGAAAGCCCACTGGCCCTGCACTTCCCGCAGTTCGACCAGATCACCGATGCCGATTACGCGCCGGCATTCGACCGCGGGATGGCCGACCAGCTGAAGGAAGTCGACGCCATTGCCGGCAACGCCGAAGCGCCGACGTTCGACAACACCATCCTCGCGCTGGAGAAGTCGGGGCAGATCCTGGACCGCGCCACCACCGTGTTCTTCAGCCTGTCGGGCGTCGAGAACAACGACGCCAAGAAGGCCATCCAGAAGGAATACGCACCCAAGCTCGCTGCGCATCGCGACGCGATCAGCCTGAACCCGCAGTTGTTCGCGCGGGTGCAGAAGCTGTACGACACCCGCAACGACCTT
>JAFEDX010000072.1 GCA_018241365.1 Pseudomonadota bacterium | reverse complement strand
CCTACGGAAGCCGAGACCACGTTCAAAACCCTCGACGCGGACGCTTTTGCATGGTCGCGCAAATTCGACGGTTTCGACGAATACTCGGCGGACTTCGCGATCGGGACGAATCGGGCCATCTCCGATGTAGTGATGCGCCGGCGCACCCGCACCTCGGGTGGTTTTGCGGTGATCTCGGAATCGGTGGATGACGCAGCGCTCAACCAACTGTTCTCACGCCTGGCAACTGCGCTGGCAGATGCCGGCGGATTGGGTTGCTTCAACGCGCAGGTGATCGCGCCACGCGACGCCGAAGTCGCGCCTTTCATTTCAGACATCAATCCGCGCCTCGGCACCTCGGCCACGCATGCGCTTGCGGAGGGTATCAACCTGCCGGGATTTTTCATCGCGTCAGCGCAAGCTCACGCAACTCCGGTGACGCGCAGGCCCATCAAGAATGTGCGGCTGCTGCAGGATCTGCCGCTGCCGCGACTGGCACGCCGCCCGCGCGGACTGGTGCTGGATCTCGACGACACGCTGGTCGATCACAAGCGCTGGTTGTTCGCCAAGATGGAACGGCTGCACGCGGAATGTTTCCGCGCCCACGTGGACGCGTCCGCCTGGCAACTCGCGACCGCGCAACTGATCGACGAACACGACTGGCCGCGGTTGATCGACCGCACGCTCGAAGTGCTGTCGCTGCCGACCTCACTGCGCGATCGCGCCATCGCCGCGTACCGCGCAATCGAGGTCGACACACCTGTGTTCGATGATGTCGAGCCGGCGCTGGCGGCCTTGACCCAGGCCGGCATCCGGCTGGCCATCCTGACCGACAATCCGCCCGCGACGCAGCGCGCCAAGCTCGCGCACGCGCCCGGCTTGCGGCATATCGAGAAGGTCGTGTTCGCACGGGAGTGCGGCGGCGAGAAACCGGGTGCAGCCGTATTCGACGCTGCGGCGCAAGCACTCGCCCTGCAAGCCGACGAATTGATCATGGTGGGCGACAACTGGTTCCGCGACGGCGTAGGCGCCCTCCGCGCCGGCTACGCGCATGCGCTGGTAGTCCGGCGCTATGCTGCCGCAGGCAACACCGACCGCTGGCGCCGAAGCGCGACGCCGCCCGAAGTCGCAACGCGCATCCACGCGGTTCCGGACCTGACCTGCGTCCAGCACACCTGTCTGGATGCGCCGGCATGAAACGCGTCGCCATCGTGCAATCGTCGTACATCCCTTGGAAGGGTTACTTCGACATCATCCACGACGTCGACGAGTTCATCTTCTTCGACGACGTGCAGTTCACCACGCGCGACTGGCGCACCCGCAACCGCATCAAGACCGCCCATGGACTCCTGTGGTTGAGCGTGCCCGCGGGTTCCAACCGCGACCGCAGGATTTGCGACGTAACCCTCACCGACCATGCCTGGCAGGCCAAGCACTGGAAGAGCATCCAGCACGCCTACTCATCCGCACCGTTCTTCGACCGCTACCGGCAACGCTTCGAGGATTTGTACCTGGGCATCGAATGGACCAGCCTGTCCGAACTCAACCAGGCGCTGACCCGCAGCATTGCCCGCGACATCCTCGGCATCGACACCGTGTTCACCGATTCGCGCGACTATCCGGCCACCGGCCAGAAAACCGAACGACTGGTCACGCTGGTCGCCGCCGCGCACGGCACACACTATCTCTCCGGACCTTCCGCGCGCGATTACATCGCGCCGGAAATGTTCGCCGTGCACGGCATCGCGCTGGCCTACAAGGATTACTCGGATTACCCGGAATATCCGCAACCGCACCCGCCGTTCGAGCACTCCGTCAGCATCCTCGACCTGATCTTCAATACCGGTCCCGATGCGCCGGAATTCATCTGGGGCCATCGCCGGAGCCAACCATGAACCTGCTGACCAGCTACGTGATGGTCCTGTTGACCGTGTTGCTGACCGTATACGGCCAACTGGTGCTGAAGTGGCGCGTGCTGGTGGCCGGATTGCCACCTGCCGAGCCCACAGACAAGCTGCGCTTCTACGTCCACCTGCTGCTGGACCCGTGGATCATCTCCACCTTCGCTGCGGTATTCCTTGCCGCGCTCGCCTGGATGACGGCCATGATGAAGCTGCCCATCAGCAGGGCCTATCCTTTCATGGCGCTCAATTTCATCCTGGTCGGCTTCCTCGCGGTGCCGATGTTTGGCGAAAGCATGACCTGGCCCAAACTCGGCGGACTGGCGCTGGTGGTCGCGGGCCTCGTGTTGACCAGCCAGGGTTGAAACCATGATCCCCTTCAACAAGCCATACATGACCGGGCGCGAGCTGCACTACATTTCGCAGGCCCACGCGTCGGGCCATCTCTCGGGCGACGGCCCGTTCACCAAGCGCTGCAATGCGTGGCTGGAACAACGCACAGGCGCGAACAAGGCGCTGCTGACGCACTCGTGCACCGCGGCGCTGGAAATGGCGGCATTGCTGCTGGATCTCGCACCCGGCGACGAAGTGATCATGCCGTCGTTCACGTTCGTCTCCACTGCAAACGCATTCGTGCTGCGTGGTGCGGTGCCGGTATTCGTGGACATCCGTGCCGACACCCTGAATATCGACGAGACGCTGATCGAAGCCGCGATCACACCGCGGACGAAGGCCATCTGCGTCGTGCACTACGCGGGCGTCGGCTGCGAGATGGACGCGATCATGGACATCGCCGCGCGCCATGACCTGCCAGTCATTGAAGACGCCGCCCAAGGAATCCTCTCGACGTACAAGCGCAAGCCGCTCGGCAGCATCGGCCAACTCGCAGCGCTGAGTTTCCACGAAACCAAGAACGTGATTTCGGGCGAAGGCGGCGCGCTGCTGCTCAACGACGAACGCTTCGTCGAGCGTGCTGAAATCCTGCGCGAGAAAGGCACCAACCGCAGCAAGTTCTTCCGTGGCCAGATCGACAAGTACACCTGGGTCGATGTCGGCTCGTCCTACCTGCCCAGCGAAATCCTCGCCGCGTTCCTCGCCGCGCAACTGGAACATGCCGACGAAATCACCGAGCGCCGTCTTGCGCTCTGGAACACCTACCATGCAGCCTTCGCGGATCTCGAAGCGCAAGGCCGGGTGCGCCGCCCTATCATCCCCGCGCACAGCACCCACAACGCGCACATGTACTACCTGCTGCTGCGCGACCTCGCGGCGCGTACCGACTTCATCGCGCGGTTGCGCGAAGCCGGCGTCGGCGCGGTGTTCCACTACATCCCGCTGCACTCCTCGCCGGCAGGCCGGAAGTATGGACGCACAGCCTCGCCGATGCCTGTCACCGACGATGTGAGCGAACGGTTGGTGCGCTTGCCGCTTTGGGTCGGCCTGGAAGACCAGCAACGCCACGTGATCGACACCGCCCGGCAAGCGCTGCACGAAATCCGCGCGTGAGGGACCGTCCCTGGAAAGCGCTCGCGCCCGTGCAGCCGACCGCTACGGTGATGCGGTCAGGCTGTCGCAAACCTTGATCCTGGAAATCGCGAGACCGAGCCAACGCTGATCCTGTCCGCTCGGCGGCCTGGGATTGGCGACGTCGATGCGCACGACATGCAGGCCGTCGCGGGTGTCCCACGCCGGCAACAGCCGCAACACATCCTCGTGCTTGAGGCTATCCTTCGAAACGTAGCGTGCAGGCCCGCCATCGATGGACAAGCTGATGCCGCTGCCCGCGGCCGCGATCATGCGCACATCCACGTACCACGGCTGGCGCGAACCGGTACGGAACACGATCGCCGCAGTCTTCGCATAGGTCCACACCGGGTTGGACGTCGTGTCCAGGCCGATGCTTGCAATCCCCGGTGCATTGATCGGCAGCCACCGGCAAAACGGAACCGAGGGGCCCCGCAGGACATCCGCGGTCAGGTAATCCATCACCGTCTTGCGCGCATGCCAGAGCCAGCCCGCCCACGCCAGCACGGCGAGGAACATCACCAGCGCCAGCAAACGGCTTGGCCACGCCACGTGCTTCATGACACCCACAAGCCGTTGTAGAACCGTGCGACCGCAACGATGTCGATGAGCACGCAGATCACCAGCAGCGGCAGCAGCGCCAGGTATTTCTTCCAGACAGCTCCCGGTGACCGTGCCAGAGCCGTGCCCAGGATGACGGCCCATGGCACGAGAAAGAGCGTATGCCGCGCGAGATCCCTGGCGTCGAACGCGGTCGTCACGGACAGGAACACGAGGAACGCCACATACATCCAGGCGACCCGCGTCGACGCCACCGGCGCAAAGGCCAGGGCCAGCAGGACGATCAGCATGGCCATGGCAGCCAGCAAGACCGTCCACTGCGTCAGCACCGGCAAGTCATCGCTGACGGCATGGAAGAAATAGGGGATGACGCTCCAGAAGGGCAGGATGCCGCTGCCGAGGCTGCCGGCAACCCATGCCACCATGCTGTTCGCGTACAGCATTGAATCGCCGAAGCGCCAGGCCATCCACGACGCGTAGAGCATGACCGGGAACACCAGCAGCACCAGTTTGGACATGCTGGACACTTCGAACAGCCGCCATGGACGCCAACCGGCCTGGCGCAGCAGCTCCACGCCCGCGAACAAAACCAATACTACGGCTTGCGGCCGTCCGATCATCGCCAATCCGGCGATCACGCTGGCGGTCCACAGCCAGCGCCGATCCAACGCCACCAGGCACCACACGGTCGCCAGCGCGAACAGGGGCTCGGTGTAACCGACGAAGTGGTACAGCGCCATCGGGCTCAACGCCCACAGCAATCCGGCCATCCATGCAGCGTGCCTGCCGCAGCGTGCGCGCAACAACGCGCAGAACCCGGCCAGGATGCCGAACAGCGCCAGCGCGCCGAGGATCGCGATCTTCAGGAAATCGTTGTGTCCCGGCAGCAGCCAACGGAACAAGGCAATCGCACCGGCTTCCAGCGGCAGGAACGACACGTTCTGCTTGGCGTGCAAGTTGCCGGAAAACGCATAACCGTGCTTGGCGATGCTGAGGTAGAAGTCGCCATCAAACGTGACGAGGTTGAACAGGAACGAACGCGCCTGGGCTTCGGCATAGATGAAAATGCCCAGCGCGAGCACCGTCAGCGCCGCGCAAAACAGCCAGTCCCGACGATCCAGCAGGGAGTGCGCGGATACCGCCGATCCAGCTACGGCCTTCCCGTGCGAGGCGGCACTTCGCTCCACGGCCGCGTCAACGGCTTGCATCGACGCCGCGCATCACGAATGGAGCCCGGTGCTGCCGCCGCCCGCCTCGATGCGCGCATAGCGGTCCTCGAAGCGCACGATGTCGTCTTCGCCGAGGTAATCGCCGGTCTGCACCTCGATGATCTCCAGCGGCTCGCTGGTGAGGTTCTCCAGGCGATGGCGCGTGCCGATCGGGATGTAAGTCGATTCGTTGGCGTGCAGGTCGAACACGCGCTCGCCGTTGGTGACATGGCCGGTGCCGGTGACCACCACCCAGTGTTCGGCGCGGCGATGGTGCATCTGCAACGACAGGCTCGCACCCGGATTGACCCCGATCCGTTTCACCTGGAACCCCGGCCCGCGTTCCAGCGAGTCGTACCAGCCCCAGGGGCGGTACACCTTGCGGTGCACGCTGGCTTCCTCGCGACCCATCGCCTTGAGCCGCGCCACCACGTTCTTGACGCCCTGGGTATGCCGGCGATCGGCAACCAGCACGGCATCGGGCGTCTCGACGATCATCATGCCCTCGCAACCGAGCGCCACCACGTGGCGGTGCTGCGCGAGCACGAGGGAGTTGCGGCTGCCTTCCAGCAAGGCGTCGCCTTGCGCCACGTTGCCGTCGGCATCCTTGTCCGCCACTTCCCACAAGGCATCCCAGGCGCCGACGTCGGACCAGCGCGCATCCAGCGGAACCACCAGCGCGCGCCCCAACTCCGGTCGGTCGCGCAGCTTTTCCATCACCGCGTAGTCTATGGAATCGGACGGACATGCCTCGAACGCCGCGCGATCGACGCGCAGGAATTCACCGTCGCGTTGCACCACGCGCACCGCCGCGGCGCAAGCCTTCGCCATCGCGGGCTGCAACGCCTCGATGGCGGCCAGCCACGCGGAGGCGCGCAGCAGGAAAATGCCGCTGTTCCACAAATATTGGCCGGATGCGAGATACGCCTCCGCCGTTGC
>JAFEDX010000071.1 GCA_018241365.1 Pseudomonadota bacterium | reverse complement strand
CGCTGGATGCCACTGACCGCCGGTTCTTCGCCATGCACGACCACGCCCATCCGCGGCTGCGGGGTCGCGGCGACTTCGGTCAATCGTTCATAGCTGGGCTTGGCGTGTTCGCCCATCTCGCTTTCGCGGATGCGCGTGATTTCGAGGTGCGGGGTTTCCAGGTTTTCGTCGGCGACGATCACTACGTGCACCTTGTGGCGCAGCTCGATCTCGACCACGCTGGAACGCTTTTCGTTGAGCAGGAAGTTGGCGACGCGGGTCGGCGCCTGCACCAGCACCTGTCCCGTGTTTTCCTTCATCGCGTGTTCTTCGATCAGGCGCAGCGCCGACAGCGACAGCGACTCGATGCCGCGGATGCGGCCGTGGCCTTCGCAGCGTGGGCACACGATCTGGGTCGATTCCTCGAGGCTGGGGCGCAATCTTTGCCGGGAAAGCTCCAGCAAGCCGAAGCGCGAGATGCGCCCAATCTGTACGCGTGCGCGGTCGAGCTTCAAGGCGTCGCGCAGTTTGTCCTCGACTTCGCGCTGGTGGCGCGAGCTTTCCATGTCGATGAAGTCGATCACCACGAGCCCGCCGAGGTCGCGGATGCGCAACTGGCGCGCAATCTCGACCGCAGCCTCGCAATTGGTGTGGAACGCGGTGTCCTCGATGTCGCTGCCCTTGGTGGCGCGCGAGGAATTGATGTCGATCGAAGTCAGCGCTTCGGTTGGGTCGATCACGATCGAGCCGCCCGACGGCAGCCGCACGTTGCGGTCGTAGGCGCTCTCGATCTGGGTTTCGATCTGGTAGCGCGTGAACAGCGGAGTGTCATCGCTGTAGAGCTTCAGCTTGCGCAGGCTGTTCGGCATCACCTGCTGCATGAATTCCTTCGCATCTTCGTACAACGCAGGTTCGTCGATCAGGATTTCGCCAATGTCGGCGCGCAGGTAGTCACGCAGCGCGCGGATGAACAGCTTGGATTCCTGGTAGATCAGGAATGGCGCGGATTTGGCGGCGGCAGCCTCGGAGATCGCCTTCCACAGCTGCAGCAGGTAGTCGAGGTCCCACTGCAATTCCTCGGCATCGCGGCCAACGCCGGCGGTGCGCACGATCAGGCCCATCTCATCCGGCACGGTGACGTGGTCCAGCGCTTCCTTGAGTGCCTGGCGATCTTCGCCCTCGATGCGGCGCGACACGCCGCCGGCATTCGGACTGTTCGGCATCAACACCATGTAGCGGCCGGCCAGGGAAATATATGTGGTGAGCGCGGCGCCCTTGTTGCCGCGTTCCTCCTTCTCGACCTGCACGATCAGTTGCTGGCCTTCCTTCAGCAGCTCGCGGATGCCGGCCTTGTTGTGGTCGACGCCGGGCGTGAAGTATTCGCGGGAGATTTCCTTCAGCGGCAGGAAGCCGTGGCGTTCAGCGCCATAATCGACGAAGCAGGCTTCCAGCGAAGGCTCGACCCGGGTGATGCGGGCCTTGTAGATGTTGGACTTCTTCTGTTCGCGGGACGGGATCTCGAGGTCGAGGTCGTACAGGGCCTGGCCATCGACGATGGCCACACGCAACTCCTCGCGCTGAGTCGCGTTGATCAACATGCGTTTCATTGTAGGTTCCTTGAGGTCGCCGGCGCGAAGCGCGTCTTTGGCGGCGCCTTGAAGGGGCAGCCGGCCGGACCGCGTGCCGCGCCTGGCGGCAGTCGCCGGCTCCATTGGGAGGATCCGGCTGGTGATGATTGGGTTGTTCGCGTCCCGGCGTCCCCGCACCGTCATGACGACAGTGGGCAAACACCGACCCGAACGTTACGATGGCGAGGTGCCGACTGACCCCGGTCGGGGGCTGGCAGGCGGAGACCTTGTCCGCGCAGCGCTTGGATGCAGGGTCGCCCGGGTGGAGCCAGAGCCTGCGTGGCGCGGCCTGAATGCTAACATCGAAAAGGCGTTTTTCCAATGGGGACGGCAACTTCGGCCAAGGACTTCAGTTCGGTGCGAACCGTGGAGGTCGGGCCCGAGCGGGATGGCCAGCGGGTGGACAACTGCCTTGCGGCGCTGCTGAAGGGGGTGCCCAAGACACATATCTATCGCCTGCTCAGGACCGGGCAGGTGCGCATCAATGGCAAGCGGGCGAAGCCGGACACCCGGCTGGCGGCGGGGGATCAGTTGCGCATCCCGCCGGTGCGTATTGCCGAGCGCGGGTCGCCCGATGCGCCACCGGCGGCGATGCTGGGCGAAATCCAGCGTGCCGTGATCTTCGAGGACAAGGATTTCCTCGTCATCGACAAGCCCGCAGGCATTGCCAGCCACGGTGGCAGCGGGGTCACGTTTGGTGCAATCGAGCTGCTGCGCGCGGCACGTCCGCAGGAACACCTGGAACTTGCCCATCGCCTCGATCGCGATACCTCGGGCGTGCTGGTGTTCGCGCGCAGCCGGCGCGGCCTGACCGGGTTGCAGGCGCTGATCCGGGATGGCGCCACCACCAAGCAGTACTTGTGCCTGATGACCGGCAAGCTCAAGCGTGCGAAGTTCGACGTGAACGCACCGCTGCGAAAATCCGTGTTGTCCGGTGGCGAGCGGATGGTTCGCGTGGATGACGAAGGCAAACCGGCGCTGACGTTCTTCAAGCAGATCGAGCGTTATCCCGACGCGAGCCTGGTCGAGGCGACGCTGGCGACCGGCCGCACCCACCAGATCCGCGTGCACGCCGCGCACGCCGGGCATCCGCTGGCGGGCGATCACAAATACGGCGAGCGCGAAGCCAACAAGCGTTTCCATGCGCTCGGGTTGAAGCGGCTGTTCCTGCACGCCGCGCGCTTCGAGTTCGAGTTGGGTGAGCGCGCCTACAGTTTCTCCGCGCCGCTCCCTGACGATTTGCGCGCGGTGCTGGACCGGCTGCAGGGAGGCTCTCGTTCTTCGCCATGACGAGTTGGATTCACACCGATCAATACGGACAAGGCGGAGCTATTCGGTGTTCGCCTGCGCAGATCCGTGGCTGTGCCTTGGCCTGAGGGATTCCCCAAGTATCCCGTTGTGCTGCTGGTAGAATTGCCGTCTTTCTCGACGCTCGGACGCACGCATGAAACTGGCCATTTTCGGCACCGGCTACGTGGGTCTCGTGACCGGCACCTGCCTTGCCGAAATGGGCAATCACGTCGTGTGCATGGACGTGGATGCCGGCAAGATCGAGCGGCTGGAACGTGGCGAGATTCCGATTTTCGAACCGGGTCTCGAGCCCATGGTCCGGCGCAACCACGAGGCTGGTCGGCTTGCCTTCACCACTGATGCCACGGCGGCCGTCGCGCATGGCGACGTGATCTTCATCGCCGTCGGCACCCCGCCCGACGAGGATGGCAGCGCGGATCTGCAATATGTGCGCGCGGTGGCGCGCAGCGTCGGTGAACACCTCGGCCGTTACGCCGTGATCGTGGATAAATCGACGGTGCCCGTCGGTACCGCCGACCGCGTGCGTGCGGAAATCGCCCGCGCATTGCAGGCACGTGGTGCGCAGGTCGAGTTCGACGTCGTTTCGAATCCCGAATTCCTGAAGGAAGGCGATGCAGTCAACGATTGCATGAAGCCCGATCGCATCATCATCGGCGCGTCCTCCTCGCGTGCGGTCGATGTCCTGAAAAACCTGTACGCGCCGTTCAATCGGAATCACGACCGCCTGGTGGTGATGGACGAACGCTCGGCCGAGCTGACGAAGTACGCCGCCAACGCAATGCTGGCCACCAAGATCAGCTTCATGAACGAGATCGCGAACATTGCCGAGCGTGTGGGAGCCGATGTCGAGATGGTCCGCCAAGGCATCGGCGCCGATCCGCGCATCGGCTATCACTTCATTTACCCCGGCACCGGCTACGGCGGCTCATGTTTCCCCAAGGATGTGCAGGCGCTGGAACGCACCGCGCACGAACACGCCTACGACGCGCGCCTGCTGGACGCCGTGGAAGCAGTGAACCGCGACCAGAAGCGCAAGCTGTTCGACCTGATCTCGAAGCACTTCGGCGGGAACGTGCGCGGCCGGACCATCGCGTTGTGGGGGCTGGCGTTCAAGCCCAACACGGACGACATGCGCGAGGCGCCCAGCCGGGTGCTGATGGAAGCCTTGTGGCGGGCAGGCGCGAAGGTGCGCGCGTTCGATCCGCAGGCGCGCGGCGAAACCGCGCGTTTGTACGGCGTACGCGATGACCTGACCTTGTGCGAGGATCCGTGGTCCGCGCTGGAAGGCGCGGATGCGCTGGCCGTGGTGACCGAGTGGAAGGTATTCCGCAGCCCGGATTTCGCGCGCATCAAGGCGGCGTTGAAGACGCCCGTGATCTTCGATGGCCGCAACCTTTACGCTCCCGCTGCGGTCGAGACGGCTGGTCTTGCGTACTATGGCATCGGGCGCGGGCGCAGCGTCACCAAACCGGAGGCATGAACGCATGAACACGCCGCACGACGAGCGCATCGACGAGCTCGAACTGAAGCTGACTTTCCTCGACGATGCCGTCGCGGCATTGAACGATACCGAAACGCAGCAATCGCAGCGTCTGCTCAGGCTCGAAAATGCGCTGGTGGAACTGCGCCGGGACTTGTCCGCGTTGCGTACCAGTCTTGCGGACGACGTGCACGAGGAACCACCCCCACCGCATTATTAGTGACGTTGCTTCTTTCTTGCTCCTGTCGGTAAAGCCGCCGTCCGTGGCAAAGAACTCCGTGGTGGCGCGCAGCGCCGGACGAGGGTACGTCTGCGCGTATCGCATCTTGCCGTCAACGATTCCGGATTTCGCAACGCCGTACCCTCACCCGCCCCTTCGGGGCACCCTCTCCCGGAGGGAGAGGGGATTGCCAATCATGTCTTGACGAGTTGATCCAACGTGAGTGAATCCCTCCGCGACCAGTTGTTGAAGGCTGGTTTCAAGCCATCGCCGAAGCAGTCGCCCAAGGCGAAGCCGCACCCTCACGCGCACAAGCCGGAACCGCGCCAGCCGCGCGAACCCGGCGAGCCCGATCTCGCGCAGGCGTTCGCGCTGCGCGCGAAAGTCGAGCGTTCGGAGCGCGAAGCCGCCGATCGCGAGGCGCGTGCGAAGGCTGCCGAAAAGAAGGAACGCAAGCGCAAGCTTCAGGAGTTGCTGGCCGGCAAGGCGCAGAACGTGGCCGACGCGGACCAGGTCCGCAATTTCGAATATGCGGGCAAGATCCGGCGTATCTACGTAAGCAGGGAGCAACTGGCGCAAATCAACGCCGGCGAACTCGGCGTGGTGATGCATGGCGGCCGCGCGTTGCTGGTTGCCGGCGAGGTGGTTTTGCAAGCGCAGGCGATCGCGCCGGAAGCCGCGGCCTTGCTGGTCGATCCGGACGCACCGGCCGAAGATGACGGCATCCCGGACGACCTCATGTGGTGAGTGGGTGGCGCCACGCCGGGCCGCACCTCCCGCATGCGGCCCGGCGTTTGCATCAAGGGCCATCGATCAACGCAAGGGAACGCGTACCACGCTGCCGTCCTGCTGGGTCACGTACATCGAACCGGTCCAGCGATCGAGCGTCATCGAAGTCGGCGAGACCAGGCAGTCGGCCACGGTCTCCGGCGAGCCTCCGAAATTCGAATAGCGCAGCAGGGTGCCGGGGCCTGCGAAGAAAGGTCCTGATCCGGCCATCTCCAGGACCAGCAGGTTGTCCCTGCCACGGTACCTTTCGACCGCGGTGTCGATGCCCGTTGTCAATCCCGTGATGAGCGGACTGTGCGCACCCGTGAAGGGGTCGAGGATTTCCACCGTGGATACGCCGGTCGCGAAGGGTGCGCCGCGGAACAGCGATACCAGGAGTTGGCGGCCGACGGTGTTGATTCCGGTGGGCACGGCCTGGATGACCGGGCCACCCACCTGGCCGAACAGCGGATTGGGAATGTCGGGATAGCTGGCGAACTCGGAGGCGGCGCCAGTGAAACGGTTGACCCGCCACGTCGAATTGCGTCCGCCGTCGTTGACATAGAGGGAGAGCCCGAATCCGGCGATCGCAAACGGGTTGGTCGCATGGATGTTGCGCGGAACATCCGGCAGGGGACTGGGCGTGAAGTTCGGCAGGTCGGTCACCATGCGGATGAACATGAAATTGCCGCGGCTGTCGCGCAACTGGACCAGCTTGCCCTTGGCAAGCGCGTTCTGGTTGGCGCGCGTCATGGTGAATCCGGTCGTGCGCGCTTCGGCATGGCCGGTGAAGAACAATTCAAGGACCGAGCTGAATATCGGTGAGGACGGTCCCGCCGGATTCTCGAACGCAGTGCCCGGCCGCGGCCCCATGATGGCGACGTCCCCTTCGCCGATCGTCACGAAAAGACTGCGCCCCTGCATCAGCAGCCCGCTCGGGCCGGACGCGTCACCGACGTCCGAGGG
>JAFEDX010000070.1 GCA_018241365.1 Pseudomonadota bacterium | reverse complement strand
TCACGCGCACGCCGGTGCCGTCCGGCGCCAACTTCCAGTTCGGCGACAGCGGCACGAGGCCGTCGCAGTGTGGGCAGGTGATGATGCGGGCCCAGAGGTAGCCGAGTACTTGTGTGCCTTCCGGCTCGGGAGGAAACACGTCGACAAATCGTGGCTCCGCCAAATCGACGAAACGTTTCGCAAGCTCCAGAAATCGCGCACGTACTTTTTCGCCGAACAGTACAGGCCACTCGTAGGTGGCTCGCTCAATTAACACGGCAACGGGATTCAGATCGTTGCCGTAAGTTGGCAGTCCCAAGCGAACAGCCTCGAACGGAATCGAACCACCGCCCGCTGTGGGATCAAGCACCGAAGGTAATTGCAGCCCAAGCTGCGCTGCCTGTGCTTTCAGCCATTCCTTTTCCGTGTCTGCCGGTGCGTACTTGAACGCGCGCTCGTAACCGTACGGATTCAGGCCAAGGTTTTCACCCGTACGTTTAGCCGCGTCGATTCTCGCTCGTGTCTTGACGGGATCGCCGTGAATGCCGAGCACGTGCATGAACTTGCCGCGATCTGCGTCGGCTGGCAGCAGTGATCCCAGTATTGCCGCGCGCGATGCCACGAGCGGCCGCCGCGCCCACCAGACATGCAGATAGTAGGTGGGCGGCAATGCTGTCATCGACCGCCGTTCGCGCACGCTCTCCTCGCCGATTTCGGCGATGGGAAGCCACTGCTCAATCAGGCGTGAAGTCGTCATTGCGCGTTCCTGTGGTCGTTCGCGTCGTCAAGAAAAGCAGCGCATGTCCGCGGCGTAATCGTCGTAGGTGCGCCAGTTCAGCAGCGTGATGACCTGCATCGCCAAGTTGGCCTGGTTGTAGTCGCCGAATGGAGCGCCGAAATCCGCTTCGAGTTTCTTCATGACGTCAATCGTCTTGGGGTTCTTCAGGCCACCCTCGTCCCAGTGCATTGCTTGGTTGCGGGCACCGCGGATCAGGGCACTCAAGGTCTGACTTCCCACCACCCGTCCGTCCGGCCAATTCGCTTCTTCGCCGAAGACCATCGACAACCCTTGCTTCGCCAACTGCAGGAGGCTACTCGCCAGTGAACCGAGCGCCAACACGCGCGCCTTGCGCGCCGCCAGGAGGGAATCCAGTTCCTGCTGCTGGCCGTGGTGCTCCCGGTCCAGGCCGAAGTAGTTCTCCCAGTGCCGACCCACGCCGAGCATCACGTCATCCGGATCCTCGGCATGGTCGATGATGTTTTGCGCCCGCACGTACTCTGCCTGCACCTGCCGTTCCAGTGCCGTCACCTGTGCGGAAAGCGCCTCGATCTCGGCCTCCTCGTGCCAAATGGCCTCCAAGAGCCACCGCGCGGCGTAGTCGGTCGCCTCAAGATACTCGGTCATGGTCATGGCTCGGTCCTCGCGGTGAAGCTGCCCCGGGGTATACACGCGCCGCGCCGCGAAAATGCGCAGGAAATGAACCGGAGACATTCAATCGGACATTTCCCCGCCGAAATGTCCAAGCTGATGAACATTGCCGTCATTCCGACGTCCCCATCGCGACATAGCGCGCTCCCCGGCCGTGGCCATCGATCCGGGCCAAGCCTTCGGCTTGCAGCTCATGGATCAGCCGGTTGACCTGGCGCCGGTCGAATCGAGTAATTGCGCGCACCTCAGCGTTCGCCAAGCCCGCCTCGCCGCGTTGCAGACGCTGCCGCAACACGCTGAGCACGCGGGTCTTGGCCGCTTCCCAGTCAGTGCGACTGTGGCGGTCAGGCTCGACGTCGCCGCCCAGCCGGCGCATAAGATCGGAACGCAAGGTCCAGTAGGTGCCCCGGCCGGTGCCGCCGCGCTGCAAAAAACAGGCGTGGTCGGTTTCCATCGCATTCAGCGTTTCGCGAATAGCTGCTTCGTCGCGCTGGCACAGGCGGGCGGCCGTCGCGGTGTCGATTTCCGGATGTGTCAGAAGATGGTTGAGCACCAGCAACTGATCCACGCCGAGATCGCGCCCGGCCGCGAATTCCTCGGCGGCGAAGCGACGGAAGGCCTCGGAAAACTCATGGCGCCGGAACGTGACGACGACCGCCGCGCCGTGCTCCTCGATCAACGGCGGCGGCTTGCCTTCCAGCAGGAAGGCTTTGTACATGCGACCCATGCCCAGATTGCTGCGGTTGACGAGGCGCAGCCGAACGAGCGCATTCACCAGCAGCGGATTCCGCGGCATCGGCGGGTGATGCAGGATGTTCGTCGGCGTGATGCCGCCGACCAAACCACCCGGATTGCTGATTTCCAGTTTCTGCGAATATTGCTTGACGAGAATCGGCGCGCCACGCTGGTAGTCGGCGTGACACAGCGCATTGAGCAGAGCTTCGCGCAGCGCGACTTCCGGATAGGCGCGAAACTCGAAGTGATATAGACCCCGCTGCACCGTAACGATGGGATTATCCGCCATGATGCGATCGGTCAGGCGCGCCAGCGCGATGGGTATGGCGTCGGCACCATCGGCGCGATCACTGTAATCGGTGGCAGTCTGCATGCGCAGGTGGGTCCAGCCGTAACCCGGGACATGCCGCGCAATCGCCTCGGGCGTGCCAGCCAGCAACAAGGCAGCAATGCTGAGCCGGCCATGTGGGGCAAGCCCCAAGGTGTCGATCAAGTCGCGATCCGACAATGCCAACAGGTCGTCCGGGCTACGCTCGACCCGTGCCGCGCGCCGCAGCGCTTCGAGCGCCGACGGCGACAGATCCGACAAGCCCGCATCGATGAGCTGGGCAGAGAAATCGGCCTGCCCGGTTGCGACAAGCAAGTCGCGACGTGTCGTGCCAGTGAGCGGCTCGCAACTCTTTTCGATGCGGATGGTGCCACGCCCGGCTGTGTCGGTGTATGGCCGCATCGGACCGCGCACCTGCATCAACAGCAAGCGGCCCGTGCCTTCAGGGACACGCAACTCCTCGAACTCGGGCGTCAGGCGCGGATCGGTCTTGTTGTAGACCGCATGGATCAGCTTGTTGATGTCGATTTCCAGCGGCACGCCGAGAATGGCCGCCTCGCGGCCGACTTCGCGATCAGCCACGCCAAGCACTACCGTCCCGCCCCCGCCGTTGGCCATGCACACTGCCGCCTCCACGAGCAGTTCGATCATGTCCGGCAGACTGCGCTCGTTCCAGCGCTTGAAATCCAGGTCTTGGCCTTCGATGCTATCGGCATCGGCTTCGTCGAGACGATCCAAGAGGTCGCGTATTTCCTGAACGCTGCGCACGCCGATTCAATCCTCTGACGCGTTCAGAACGATGCGCAAGGCCTGCAGCACACGGCGTGGCTTACGCCGGTGCATGACCATTCCTAACCAATAAGCCGCCTCCTCGCGACCCATGCGTTCGATGCCATCGACGCAAGCCTGCATGTTGTCGCGGTTGCGCATCGGCGCCAGTGTGCGGAACAAAAGGCCGAGGATCAGGGACGTTTCCTCATCCAGCGGTTGGACGTTGCGCCGACCGGGTTGCCCCGGTCCAAGGCGAATCCCCTCGCGACGCAGAATGCGGAGGATACGTGGCTCGAAACGCTCCAAGGCCGCGCCACGCAAGCCACCAACGAAGTCGGGTTCCGACAATTCCGAGCCCAATGTTGGCAATCGATAGACGCGCATTTCGCTGTCGCCTGGGCCGTGCCGATTCAGGCGCAACTCGTAACGCGGGGCAGCAGTGCGCGTAGCTTGTCGGCTCGCTGCGCGAATCGCAGTCATTGGGCCACCTTGGCTTGCGCGGTAACGAAGACCGCCGCATTTCCAACGCGAGTCAGTTGTTCTTGCAGACGGTCGGGCGCGACGCTATCGAGGTCCAGTCCGCCGGCGAAGCTCAACACGACCGACAGATCCGACGCGTTCTTTTCCTTGGCAGCGTTAAGTTGTGGCTGGAGGAATTCGCGAACCAGTTGCGCCTCGGAAATGGGGCCACCGAAGTCCACGATCAACATGCCGCCTTCGGTCATTTCCATCTCCACGTGCAACCTCACCGTCTTGGATGCGCCGGCAACGCCATTGGCGGCCGGTAGCAAGCGGAACAAGTCTCCAGCGTCGAAACACCGCACGGCGATCAAGGAAAGCCGACGCGCGACGCCTTTTCGGGCGCGCTCAAACAGTACGCCCAATGCTTCCCGCAGAGGTCCCTCGGCATGAAGGTCTGGCGGTTCGGCAACCTTGTCTGGTTGAGATGATGTCCGCTTGGCGTCTTCGGCAGTAGGCGTTGGAGTCGAAGACGGTGGATTAGACGGGGAAGGTTCCTGCGGCTTGCGGCGCGGCCACAGGCCATTCTGTTCGGCGAACGCGCGCGTCAGCACAAACGATTGCTCGTCTACGACGATCTGCGCGCCAGGATCGCCCTGGCCATAAATCAGATCGCCACGGCGATAGACAAAATCGCCTCGCTCGACGCCCGTGCGCACTAGCTTGATGAAGGCGTCGTCGCCGAGAAGGATCGACAGTGCAGGGTCTTTGCGAAACTCGTTGCGCAAATCTGCCGTGCTGATTTGACCACGCTTCAAAGGCGTCCGGTCGCGCACGTAGGCGGGCGATTCGGGCGCGTCTTCCGCGCCTCGCAGCTTGTTGAGATCGCGCAACGCCGTGAGCACTGTCATCTGGCCAGCGCCTGGACGGTCAGACGCTGTGCCGAGTTCGATGACGGAATGGGCAAGATCGACGTTGGCGCCGGCCGCACGGTTGCGCGCCGGGTAATAGAGATTTCGGTAGCACTGCGCGATTGCAACCGCCAACTCGTGGCGGGATCGTTCCTGCCATTCTCGCAACTTGGACTGGTGATGTTCGTGCAATTCGCGAATGCGCTCATTGCGCGTCAGCTGCTGCAAGGCGAGTCGGCGGGTCATGCGCTCGATCATCGGCTGTACTCGTGCCGCATCGGCGACGAGGAACACGAGATTGTTTAGCAACATGCGTAAGCTGCCGGAGTTGCCCTTGCGCTGGAATATTTCCTGCACGCGTTCGGGCAACCCTTCCTGCCCGACGTTGACGGCATCCGCTTCGTGGTTGATGAGCGCAAGCCGGGGCGTGCCGCCGCCAATGTCATCAGGCACATCCCAAGGGCCAGCGGGAAACGGCACCAAATCCAGTCCGGTACCACCGAAAGTGCGGCGGATTTCGTCCTGCAATGAGGCGCGTATCTCCTCACGATCGACGTTGCGCTCTTCGCGGCGCACGAGTTGCGTAAGGTTCGGCTCGAAAAGGAAGCGAAGCGGCGCGTTCGGACGGTCGTCGAGGTACGCGGACTGGTCGCGAAAGCGTGTGCGCGCATCGTCAACGAACGAGCCTTCCAAGGTCGGCGCAATCATGGCGAAGCGCAACTCGTCCGCATTTACGCCGCGCAAGTCAGCATTGAATGCCAACGTGTGGACCAAGACCGTCCGTGCGACATACGACGTGTACTGCGGCAGGCCCGCATATTGCTGTTTGTCGATCTGTTGCGCCAGCGCAAGTTGGCCCTTCTCGCCCGCGACATCGGATCGGATCGCTGGCACGAGTTCTGGCTGCTGCAAGCGCGTCACGATCTCCTGATAGATCGCCGGATTGCCGGGGTCTATGTGATGCACGTGGATGGCGGTGGCGTCCGAAGGGCGTTCCTGCCACAGCTGTGCGACCGTGCGCACAAGCAGTCGCAACATGCCTCGCACGCGATGAAAGGTCGCGAGCGTCGCCGTCTTTTGGGTGAGCGTGTCGAGCAGCGCGGGATGCAACGGGTAGCTGCGCTCGAACTGGTCGGCAGCTTCGCCATCGGAGACGGTCGGAGGAAGGACCGCTGCATTCTGTTTCCACAGCGTGCGATAAGCAGCGACGACCTCGCGCGCCTTGGCATCGTCGATGCGCTCGAACAAGCGCCGGCAAAGGACCAGCGCAGTTTCGTCGTCCTCTGTCGGATTGAGCAGCGTTGCCTTGCGCGCGGCAACGCTTTCGATCTCTGCCAGGCGACTAGCGAGGAAATCGTTTTCCTCAGCGTAGGCATCGCTGGCACGGCCGTCCTTACCGACCGCGAGCGAGAAAACAAGGGAGACGTTAGGTGAAGACTCGACCGCCTTGATTAACGAGGTGAGGAAAGCCGCAAGCTGATCCTTGCCGCCATTGGGCATTCCCCTGACCTTGCGCAGGTAGATTGCCGGCTCGTCGAGCAGGACCAAGGTCGGTTGGTTGCCGAACAATTCCTTGAGCGTGTCGGCACCCGGGGATACAGACTGCTCATCGCTGGCGCGAACACGCTCGAATCCTTGTTTGCCTGCCAAGGCATAGGCAAGTTCTCCCCACGGGGTGTGCGCACGGATGCCTTCGCCCATCGATCGGCCATTGGCGGGGTCGGCGTTTTCGCCGTCGAACGCGGCAATTCGCACTGGCTTCTTCGGCAACAACGAA
>JAFEDX010000006.1 GCA_018241365.1 Pseudomonadota bacterium | reverse complement strand
GCAGTGCCCAGTGGTTGATGGGCGAGTAGTTCACGCCGACACCGTAGGTGGGTTCCCAGCCCGCGGCCGATTCGTGCAGCGAATTTGCGGCGAATGGATTGGCAGGTGACTCGGACGAGTCCGGTGTCGTGGTGACAGCGAGCCGTGCATGCGAATCGAACACGCCTGCGCGCCCGAACAACGACCAATGCGGATTCAACGGCCAGCTTCCGGTCACGGCCAGCACCCAGCCGCGATCGCGCAGATGCGCGGAGCCTGCATAGCCTTCGATGCCTTCAAAATCCGGGCACGCGTCCCCAAGTGGACATTGGTAGCTGACCCCGAAGGTACCCTGCCCCGTTGCATGGATGTCGCCCAAATTCACGTAACCAGCTTCCAACCCGAAGTACGAGTCGAACTGATAGCCGACCGTCAGCCGGTATGCGGTATCGGTGCTGCCGGACGAGGCCGTGGTTGCCACAGTGCAGCAACTCACGAGCGTTTCCAAGCCAGGCTGCGGCGGCGGAACGTCGGTGGGTGGCAGCGACAGCCATCCCGCCGCGTTGCCGGCAGCGCCCGAATAACGCGCCTGCCCGCCATCGATCGCGATGTACCAGCCTGGTTGCGTGGCCAAGGCAACTGTCGGCAGCAATACCGTCAACGCAATCGCGCAGATTCCCAAACGATTGAGGATATCCATTTGCTTGTCCATGGCCCGACGCAGCATCGTCTCTACGACTAGTTTCGTCGTGGATCATGCGGAGCCCGCGTGAGCGTCGCGTGAAATCAGGCTTCGCTGAACGGAAACGCCAGCACATCGCGGATGTCACGCGTGCCCAGCAGGTGCATCAACAGGCGCTCGACGCCCAGCGCCACGCCTGCGCAGTCGGGCAAGGCATCCAACGTAGCCAGCAGGCTCTCGTCGAGCGGCGATTCGCGTTGGCGGCGTTCGCGACGACGCAGGTTGTCGCGCTCGAAGCGCGCGCGCTGCTCCGCGGCGTCGTTCAACTCGTGGTAGCCGTTGGCGAGCTCGTATTGCCCCAGGTACAACTCGAAACGTTCGGCTACGGCCGGGCTTCCGCGTCGAATGCGCGCCAGTGAGCACTGCGACGCCGGGAAGTCGTACACGATGGTGATGCCGTCCTGCGGCAGTGCCGGCTGCAGGCGGTGCGTGACCAGCAGATCCAGCCAGTCGTCGCGGGTCAATCCTTCCGGATCGATATGGAAATCCGCCAGCGGTGCGCGTAGCACCGCGTCATCGGCCAGGAATGGGTCGATGCCAACGCCGCCGCGAAACCAGTCGCGATAGCTGACCGTCGTGACGGACGCGTCGCGATCCACCAGCACGAGCGCCGCGCGCACGAGTTGCGCGCACTCCAGCATCAGGCGGCGGTGATCGAAGCCAATGCGGTACCACTCCAGCATGGTGAATTCGGGGTTGTGCGAGCGCCCGGCTTCGCCGTTGCGGAACACGCGGCCGAGTTCGTAGCAGTCGCCGAACCCGGAAGCCAGCAAACGCTTGAGCGGATATTCGGGCGATGTGCGCAGGAAGCGCTCGCGGGGACCGACGTCGATCGGGCCGGCGAACGTGGTCGAAAAACCCTCGATGTTGGGTTCGGTGTTGCCGGCTTGCGACAGGATCGGCGTTTCGGCTTCAGCGACGCCGCGCTGCACGAAGAATTCGCGGAACAGGCTGTACAGGCGTGCACGCAGGCGCAGTGCTGCGTGACGGTCGTGCATGTCAGTCGGCATGCGATCCCAGGAAAGCCAACAGCCGCTGTTCGTCCCAGATTTCAATGCCGAGCGCCTGCGCCTTGTCGAGCTTGGAACCGGCGGCTTCGCCTGCAACCACGAACGAAGTCTTTTTCGATACGGAACCCGAGACCTTGGCGCCGAGGGCTTCCAGCTTGTCCTTGGCCTCGTCGCGGCTCAGCGACGACAGGCCGCCGGTCAACACCACGGTCTGGCCCGCAAGCGGACCTTCCGCCTGCCGCTGCGGCGCGGATTCCGGCCAGTGGACTCCGGCCTTGTGCAGTGCGGCAATGGCATCGCGATTGCGTTTCTCGGCAAAAAAAACGGTGATGTGCGCGGCCATGATCTGACCGACGTCGGGCACTTCGGTCAGTTCGTTTGCACTGGCCTGCATCAATGCATCCAGTGATCCGAAATGCCGGGCCAGCGTCTTGGCGGTAGCTTCGCCAACGTCGGGAATGCCCAGCGCGAACAGGAAACGTTCGAGGCTGCTGTCCTTGCTGGCATCGATGGCAGCCACGAGGTTCTCGGCCCACTTCGTCGCGATCTTGCCCGACTTGACCGTCTCCGGCGTGCTGCCGTCGCGTTCGTCGGCGCGGCGCTTCATCGCCAGGAAATCCTCCAGCGTCAGCTTGTACAGGTCGGCGATGGAATGCACGTAGCCGAACTCGATCAGGTCTTCGATGTAGCGCTCGCCCAGCCCGTCGATATCCATCGCGCGGCGCGAGGCAAAGTGCCGGATCGCCTCGCGGCGTTGCGCGGCGCACACCAGGCCGCCGGTGCAGCGCGCCGCGGCCTCGCCTTCCTCGCGCTCGATCGCCGAGCCGCAGACCGGGCAGTGCGCCGGCATCTTCCACGGCCGAGTATGTGGCGGCCGCCGCTCGGGGATCACCCGCACCACTTCGGGAATCACGTCGCCGGCGCGGCGGACGATCACGCTGTCGCCGACGCGCACGTCGAGGCGCGCGACCTGGTCCGCGTTGTGCAAGGTCGCGTTGGTGACGGTGACGCCCGCGACCTGCACGGGCTTCAGGCGCGCGACCGGCGTCGCGGCGCCGGTGCGGCCAATCTGGATGTCGATGGCTTCGACCACGGTCGCTTGTTCTTCGGCCGGGAACTTGTGCGCGATGGCCCAGCGCGGCGCGCGCGCGACGAAGCCGAGCTCAAGTTGCTGGTCGTAGCGATCGACCTTGTAGACCACGCCGTCGATGCCGTACGGCAACTTGTCGCGCAGTGTCCCGATCTTGCGGAAATACGCGAGGCAGCCATCCGCGCCGCGGGCGATGGCGTTTTGCGGGCAGGTCGGGAACCCCCACCCGCGCAGCATCGCCATCGCCGCGCTGTGTCGATCAGCAATCACGGCATCGGGATCGGGAGGCAGGTACACGCCGTAGGCGTAGAACGCGAGCGGCCGCGAGGCCGTGACGTGGGGATCGAGCTGGCGCAGGGAACCGGCCGCGCCGTTGCGCGGATTCGCCAGCGGCTTGCCGCCTTCGCGCAACATGCGGGCGTTGTAGGCCTCGAACCCGGCTTTCGGCATGAACACCTCGCCGCGTACTTCGAGTTCGCGCGGCCAGTCCTCGTCACGCAATTTCAATGAATCTTTTCCAGTTTGCGCGCTGCGCAAGCGCAGCGAGTCGTGCTCATTTTTTCCGCCGCGCAAGCGCAGCGAGTCGTGCTCATTTTTTCCGCTGCGCAAGCGCAGCGGGATGGCCTTCACCGTACGCAGGTTGGCTGTGACATCCTCGCCGGTGGTGCCGTCGCCGCGCGTTGCGCCCTGCACGAACACGCCGTCGCGATAGATCAGGCTGATCGCAAGGCCGTCGAGCTTGGGCTCGACGGAAAATTCCGGATCGGTGGTGCCCAGCCCCTGCTCGACGCGCCGCACGAAATCACGCACTTCGTGGTCGGGATCGACACCCGCGGGCGCGTCGGCATCGCTGAAGGCATTGGTCAGCGACAGCATCGGAATCGCGTGGCGCACTTCCGCAAAGCCCGACGCCGGCCGGGCGCCGACGCGGCGGGTCGGGGAATCGGGTGTCGTGAGGTCGGGATGCGCGGCTTCCAGCGCTTCCAGCTCGCGCATCAGGCGGTCGTACTCGGCGTCCGGGATGGAGGGATCGTCGAGCACGTAATAGCGGTAGTTGGCGTCGTCGAGCGCGGCGCGCAGCGCCACAGCCTGTTGCGTTGCCGTGCCCTTCTGCTGGGTCATGATGGATGGATTGCGGTTCCGTCCCGTGCAAGTGTAACCGGCCCGGCTGTGACGGCAGTCAATGATGCAGCGCCGCACCGAAAATAGTCCCCCGGTGGAAAGGTGCACGAAAGGTGGCCGTAGCAATATCTGGCGCGGGTGAGGTGCGGTCCCTTCTTGTCGTGGACAGTTTCGGAGCGACCCTCGTGCTGCTGGCTGTTCATGTGCTCACCCTCGTATCCGGCCTGCGTCGAACCCCTCCCCGGTGACGCAGGCCGGACACGCTTTCAGCCTCCCAGGTTACCTGCACGTCCGGTCAGGTTCACGGCAGTAGAATGCCGCGTTTCCATTCCGCTGCGCGGGCGGTTGCGCCGTCCTTCCGATGCTCGAAGCACGTGCCCCCGTAACCGACGCGCGCATGCGCGGCCTGATCTGGCTGGTCGCGGCCGCGTTTTTCATGCAGACGCTCGATTCGACCATCGTCAACACGGCGGTCCCGAGTATCGCGCACGCGCTGTCGGTGCCACCGGTCGATCTCAAGACCGCGTTGACCAGTTACGTGTTGACGCTGGCGATCTGCATCCCCGCCAGCGCATGGCTGTCGGACCGTCTCGGCACGCGGCGTGTGTTCGCGCTGTCGATCCTGATCTTCACGCTGGGCTCGCTGGCCTGCGGCGTGTCGCAAAGCCTGCCGCAACTGATCGCGGCGCGGGTGCTGCAGGGCATTGGCGGCGCGCTGCTGATGCCGATCGGCCGCTACGTGCTGGTGCGCGCATTCGGGCCCAAGGATTTCGTGGCGGCGATGAGCACGGCCGGCATCCCCGGTTTGCTCGGCCCCGTGCTGGGGCCGCTGCTCGGCGGCGTGCTGTCGCAGTACGCGTCCTGGCGCTGGATCTTCCTGGTCAACGTGCCGGTCGGGCTGGTCGGACTGTGGCTCAACCGGACGCACATGCCGGATTTCCGCGGCGAACGCCGACCGTTCGACTGGATCGGCTTCGCGCTGTTCGCGCTCGCATCCGGCATGCTGCTGACGGCTGCCGAAACCGCGGGCGACGGTGACTATCGCGCCGCCGGCATCGCGGCCGCGGTGGGTGTGTTGTTCGCATTCGCCTACTGGCGTTACGGGCGGCATGCGCGCCACCCGGTTGCCGATTTGAGCCTGTTCAAGGTACGCAGTTTCACCATCGCGGTCGGCGGCGGCATGTGCGTGCGGCTCGGTACCGCCGGACTGTCGTTCATCCTGATGCTGTTCCTGCAGGTCGGCTGTGGCTGGTCGCCGACCATGGCTGGGATGATGATCGTGCCACAGGCGGTCGCGATGGTGCTGATGAAATTCCTGATCGACCGCATCCTCAAGCGTTACGGTTACCGCCACACCCTGTTCGTGAACACCACGATCGCGACGATCCTGCTGGCCTGCTTCGCGCTGTTCGATGCGACCACGCCGTGGTGGATGATCGCGATGCTGATGTTCGCCTACGGGTTCGTGATGAGCCTCGAGTACACCGCGATGAACACCCTGGCTTTCGTGGACCTGGGTCCCGACCGCGCGTCGCAGGCCTCGTCGCTGACTTCGGCCGCGCAATACCTCGTGATCAGCTTCGGCATCGCGTTGTCGTCGTGGTTGCTGGCGGTGTTCCTCAGCGGGCACCATCACGACGCGGCGGCTTACGTGCGCGGTTTCCGCTTCGCGGTGCTGGTGATGGCTGCAGTGTCGCTGGTCGCCGTGTACGTGTTCACGCGGCTGCGCCATGACCGGCCTTTGCGCAGGACGGTAACGACTCCCGAGACAGCGACATGACCGAGCGATCGCCCGCACCTTTCGCGGCTTCCGCCGCTCCTACAACGAAAATCCTGTCGCGGCTTCCTCCGCTCCTGGGACAAGCAATGTAGGAGGGCCGGAAGGCCCGACCAGACTACGGATAGGCACGCTCGTCATGTAGCATCCCGGGATGGACCACACGACGGCCATCCTGCTGGAAGTGTTCGTGATCTTCGCTGCCGCGCAGGTTGGCGGCTGGCTGGCGCGCGCGATCCGTTTGCCCGATGTGGTGGGCCAGATCGTCGCCGGTTGCCTGATCGGGCCCTCGGTGCTCGGCTGGATCACACCCAGCGAACCGCTGGAAGTGCTGTCTGAAATCGGCGTGGTGCTGCTGCTGTTCGCGGTGGGTCTGGAAACCCGCCTCGACGACGTCAAACGCGTCGGCGGCAGCGCCTTCGCCGTCGGCGTGATCGGCGTCGTGATCCCGTTCGTGTGCGGCGCCTTCTGGGCACATTCACTGGAGCCGAATTGGCCGCGCTCGCTGTTCGTCGCCGCGGCATTCGTTGCGACTTCGGCGGGTATCACGGCCGCGATCCTCAAGGAAATGGGTGCGCTGCAGCGCATCGAGAGCCGCGTGATCCTGGGCGCAGCGGTGATCGACGACATCCTCGCCATGCTGTTGCTGGGCGTGGTGGTTGCGATCCAGGCCGGTGGCTCGCTGCGCATCGGCACACTGGTCGTGGTGGCTGCGGAAGCCGTGGGCTTCGTGCTGGTGGTGGGTTGGCTGGGAACCTGGATGATGCGCCGTGGTTCGAAGTGGCTGGACCACACACGCAACCCGCTGTCACCACTGCTGGTGGTGTTGACCTTGTGCCTCGGACTGGCGTGGGTCGCGACCAGGTTTGGTCTTGCCGCGATCATCGGCGCGTTCCTCGCTGGCATGATCGCTTCGGAGCTGCGCCAGCGCGTGCAGCTCGGGGAGCAGATGCAGCCGTTGCTGGCGTTGTTGACGCCGTTCTTCTTCGTGCTGACCGGCGCCAAGGTCGAGCTGGCGAAGCTCGCCAACGGCGAGGCGCTGTGGCTGCTGCTGGCCGCGACCTTGCTGGCTATCGTGACCAAGCTTGCGGGTGGCTGGCTCGGCGCGATCCGGCTGGGGTCGCGCAGCGCGTTGATCGTCGGCGTGGGCATGATCCCGCGCGGCGAGGTCGGCATCGTGGTGGCGGCGCTCGGCCTTGCCGCTGGTGTGTTCGGCGACGTGCTGTATGCCGTGATCATCGCGATGTCGCTGCTGACCTCGATCGTCGCCCCACCGTTCCTGGCGCTGCTGCTGAAGAACCGGGACTCTGAGCTGGTGTAGGAGCGAGCGTCGCTCGCGACGGAATTCGGACACGAACTCAGTACACGGAAAGAGCTCCGCGATCGCCTGCACGCAGGCTCCTACATGCGCGGCGCGATGCGCGCAGCAACTGCATCGAAAAACCACGCAGGCAATTCGGCGCTGACCGGCACACACCACCAATGCGTTGCAGCGAAGGCGCGGCACTTCACGGCGTCCTTCCCGGTCATCACGATCGGCAGGCCATCGTCGAAGCCGAAATCGTCCTGCGTGAACCGGTGGTGATCCGGAAACGGATGTTCGATGACTTCGATGCCTGATGCACGCAACGCATCGAAGAAGCGCATCGGGTTGCCGATCCCGGCCACCGCGTGCACGCGTTTCCCGGTGAAAGCCGCGAGCGGTTTCGGCATCGATGCGCCCGCCAGGGGGACGGCGTCACGCAGGACCAGCTGCATGGGGATTTCGTGGCCACGCGGCTCGCCGCCATTGCCGACAATGAAATCCACCTCGCGCAAACGCGCCAGCGGCTCCCGCAGCGGCCCGGCCGGCAACAATCGCTCGTTCCCGAAGCGCCGTACGCCATCCACCACGCAAATCTCGACATCGCGCGCCAAAGCGTAGTGCTGCAGGCCATCGTCCGCGACGACGGCATCCACACCCTGCTCCATCAACAGTTGCGCTGCAACCGGGCGATCCGCGCCGACCGCGACCGGCACGCCAGTGCGCAGGCGGATCAGTGTGGATTCGTCACCTACCTGCACAGGGTCCGGATTTGCATCGAGCAGTTGCGGCGAATGCACCGCGCCACCGTAACCACGGCTGACCACGCCGGGCTTGAACCCGCGTGCATGCAGCGCTTCGACCAGTGCGATCGCCAGCGGCGTCTTGCCAGTTCCGCCCACGGTGAGGTTGCCAATCACGATCACGGGCACAGGCAACCGCGTGCTGCGCAGCCAGCCACGGCGATACAAGCCGCGCCGCAGGCCGGCCACGCAACCGTACAGGGCGGAAATCGGATGCGCCCACCATGGCACCCCCGCGCCGGGTTCGTACCAGCGCCGCTGCAGGTCATCGACCCCGGACACCGGCGCCCCGGGCCTCATTCCGTCGCCAACGCCGCTTCGCGGAACTGCAGGTGGTGCAGCGAGGCGTACTTGCCCTCCCGCGCCAACAGCTCGGCGTGGGTGCCGCATTCGACGATCCGGCCTGCATCCAGCACCGCGATCTGGTCGGCGTGCTCGACCGTGGAAAGCCGGTGCGCGATCACCAGCGTGGTGCGATTCTTCATCAGGCGCGACAGCGCATCCTGGATCAGGCGCTCGGATTCGGTATCCAGCGCGCTGGTGGCTTCGTCCAGCACCAGGATCGGCGCATTCTTCAGCAGCGCGCGCGCGATCGCGACGCGCTGGCGCTGGCCACCCGACAACAGCGTGCCACCCTCGCCCACCCGGCTGTGGATGCCATCCGGCAGGCCGTGGATGAACTCCATCGCATTGGCGGCTTCGGCGGCGGCCGTGATGGCCTTCTCGTCGGCACCGGCGAGCGCACCATACGCGATGTTCTTCGCGATGGTGTCGTCGAACAGCACCACGTCCTGTCCGACCCACGCGATCTGTGCGCGCAGGCTGCGCAGCGTGTAGTCACCGAGCGGCAAACCGTCCAGCAGCATCGTCCCGGAAGTCGGCTCGTAAAAGCGCGGAATCAGGCTGGCCATGCTGCTCTTGCCGCTGCCGGAGCGGCCGACCAGCGCGGTGACGGAGCCGGCGGGACAACGCAGCGAGATGCCACGCAATGCCGGCGTGGCGGAACCCTCGTAGTTCAAGTGCACGTCGCGGAACTCGATGTCGCCGCGGCAGCGCGTGAGCGTCGTGGTACCGGTGTCGCGCTCGGTCGGTGCATCGAGGATGCCGAACAATTCCGCCGCCGCCGCGAGGCCACGCTGGATGTTGGACTGCACCGTGGTCAGCCGCTTGAGCGAAGGCAGGATGCCGCCCATGCACAGGAACAGCGTGGCGAACGATCCAGCGGTGAATTGATTGTCCAGCATGAACGGGCGGGTCGCGAAAAACACGATCAGCGCCAGCGCGATCGCCGCCGCGAGTTGCACGAACGCGGTGGACAGGCCATTGGTGGCGGCCACCTTGACGTTCAATTTGCGCGTGCGGTCGGTGACTTCCTCGAAACGCTTCGATTCGTAGTCCTGGCCGCCGAACACCTTGACCTCGCGGTGCGCGCCGACCACTTCCTCGACCACGGTGGTGACGCGCCCCACCACGTCCTGGATCGTCACGTTGATGCGGCGATAGCGCCGGCTGACGTAAGTGACCAGCAGGCCGATCATCGGCACCATCACCAGCAGCGCCAGGGAAAGTTGCCAGCTCGTCCACAGCATCACCCCGACCAGGCCGACCACCGTCAACCCGTCCACGATCGCGGTCTTGGCCGAATCGGTGGTGGCCTGCGCGACCTGTTCGCTGGTGTAGGTGATGCGGGAGATCTGCTGGCCCGACGATTCGTGGTCGAAGAACGCCGTGGGCATTTGCAGGTACTTGTCGAAGATGCGGCGGCGCATGTCCTGGACCACGCCGCGACCGACATAGGCCGACCCGTAGGTCTCGACATACACCGCGATGCTGCGCACGAAAAAGATGCCGACAATGATGAGCGGCATCCAGAAGATCACCTGCGGGTCGCGCACCACGAAGAGTTTGTCGATCAGCGGCTTGATGACCCGCGCGAACAGCGTCATGCATGCCGCATCCGTCACCATCGCGAGCACGGTGCCGGCCACGATGACCTGGTAGGGTTGCAGCAGTCCCAGCAGGCGCTTGTAGATGGCCGCGTCCGAATCCGCGCGTGCCGCGGCCGTTCCGCTCATGACCGGGACGGCCCCGCCGGCGGCGCGGTGGCGATCGACAGGTGCGTGAAGCCGAGCTGGCCGAGCGCGTCCATCGCGGTCACCACCGCCTGGTGCGGGGTCATGCCGTCGGCGCGCAGCAACACTGGCTGGTCGCGATCACTGCCGGCGACGGCTTCGATCGCGCGCTTGAGCGTGGCTTCATCGTCGCCCAGCACGCGATTGTTGGCGACGAAGAAGTGCCCTTCCTTGTCGATGACCAGCACCAGCGTGTCCTTCGCCGGCGCGCTGGCGGCGTCGCTCGCCTGTGGCAACGACACCTTCATGTGGCCTTGCTGCACGAAGGTCGTGGTCAGCACGAAGAACATCAGCAAGGTCAGCATCACGTCGATCAACGGGATCACGTTGATCTCGAATTCGTCGCTGTTGCCGCTGCCGATGCGCATCGGACGTTCCGTCAACCTGCGACGCGCGCGGGACGCGCCGTCACGGGAGCCGCCGCGGCGCGCGTGTCGACCGGCGCGGGGCGGACCGCCGACAATTCGTCCAGCAACGCGGTCGCCTGCTTCTCCATCTGCACCACGTAGCCCCGTACTTTCGAACGGAAGTATCGGTGCAGGATGTAGGCGGGAATCGCCACCACCAGTCCGGATGCCGTGCACACCAGCGCCTCGCCAATGCCGCCGGCCATCTTCATGGGATCGCCGACGCCCGACACCATCACGGCGAGGAACATGCGGATCAGGCCGAGCACGGTGCCGAGCAGGCCCAGCAGCGGACCGATCAAGGCGATCGTGCCGAGCGTGTTGAGGTAGCGTTCGAGGCCGTGCACCACGTGGCGCCCGGTGTCCTCGATGCGTTCCTTGATTTCGGCGCGCGAACGATTGCGCACCGACAGCGCCGCGGCAAGCAATTCGCCGAGCGGCGAGTTCTCGCGCAAGGCTTCGATGTGCGCGGTGTTCAACTGCTGCGAATGCGCCCACCCGCGAACCTGCTCGCCGAGGCCGGGCGGCAGCACCGCGCTGCGGCGGAGTGTCCAGAAACGCTCCAGCACGATCGCGAGCCCGATCGCCGAGCACACCAGGATGGGCACCATTCCCCAGCCGCCAGCCTTCAGGATTTCAAACACTTGCAGCCTCCACCGCCGGGGGTTTCTCGATGCAGCCGCATCATACCAGCGATACGGGACGCGGCCGGCGTGACGGACGTCGCTTTCCCGGCCCATGATCCGGCCTACTTGCCCAGGACGGGACGCGCGGCTCAATGCTCGCGCCAGTAACGCTGCTGTCGTGAACGTTCTTCCGAGATCACCCGCGGCGCTGCACCGGCCGGAAATGCGAGCCGCAGGGCCCCGGTGTCCGGAGTATTCAACAGCGGGATGCCGAGTTCGGCATAACGCGCCGTGACGATGGGCGCCGGGTGGTGGTAGCCATTCAGGTACCCGCTGGAGGCGACCGCGAACATGGGGTGCAAGGCTTCGAGATAGGCCGTGCTGGACGATGTCTTGCTGCCGTGATGCGGTGCGATCAGGACCAGCGGTGGGCCGGGTGGAACCGCGGCGGCGATTTCCGGCTCCACCTTCGAAGAAGTATCCGCCGGCAACAGCAACCGGCCACCCCGCCCTGTCACCAGCAACACGCATCCCGCATCGTTGTCGTGCGAGGCAACGAACCCGGTGCGCGGACGCACGATCTCGAATTCCACGCCATCCCATCGCCAGCGTTGGCCGGCGTGGCATGCGCGCATCGGCACCGGACCGCGCGCGGGTTCACCGCCCCACGTCGATGTATTCGGGTACGCCGCAAGCACCGACACCGCACCACCGGCGTGGTCATTGTCGCCGTGGCTGATGACCAACCCGTCCAGCCGTGACACACCCAGCGCATGCAGGCTGGGGACCACCACGGCCGAACCAAGATCGAACCCGGAGGGATAACGCGCGCCCGTGTCCACCAGCAACGCATGGGTGCGTGTGCGCAGCAGCACCGACAGACCCTGCCCCACGTCGAGCACGGTTGCATGGAACCCACCTTCCGCAGGCAAGGTGGTGCGCGGCCAGCACAACGGCAGCAGCAGGAACGCCCCCAACGCGCGTGCGGGCACGCCCCGCGGCGCCAGCAGCCATACCGCGCCGACGCTGGCCAGCACGAATGCCGACAGCGACGCTTCCGGCAGGTACTGCATCGCCGGCTTCCACGCGGCGAGCTGCGCGAGGAACCACCACAGGCCATCGACCAGGTACGCACACGCGTGCAGCAACAGGTGTCCGGCCCAAGGCCACGCGAACAACAGCGCGCAGGCGGCAAGATCGACCGGCACGATCACGAAACTCACGAACGGCACCGCGACGAGGTTGGCGAGTGGCCCGACCAGTGAAGCCTGCCCGAAGAACCACACGGTCAAGGGCAGCAAGGCCAGGGTCATCAGCAGCGGCGCCAGGCCGATTTCCTTCATCTGACCGCGCCAGCCGCTGTCGCGCGCCAGCGTCCACGCAAGCAGCGCAACGCCCGCAAACGACAGCCAGAATCCGGCCGACAGCACCGACAACGGATCAACGATCAGGATGGCAGCCAGCGCCAATCCGAAGCCTTCGCCGAACCCGCCACCGCGGCGCAGCAGCCGCCAACCTGCCACCACCGCGATCATCAGCAGCGTACGCGTGGTCGGCAATCCAAACCCTGCCAGGGCGCCGTAGGCCAGCGAGGCAGGAAACGCGATCGCGGCTTCCGCCAGCGGCCGTGCCAGGCGCAGCCCGAGTGCCGGGATCAGCCACCATGCGAACCGCACGAGCAAAGCGCCGAACACCGCAGCCAGCCCGACATGGAAGCCCGAGATGGCGATCAGGTGGGCAATGCCGGTCGCGCGCACGACCTGCCAGTCGTGTTCGTCGAGTGCGCGCTCGTCGCCGACGCTGAGCGCACGCAACAGGCGTGCCGCGTGCGCGCCATTCGGCAACGCCGCCACGATGCTGCGTGCGATCCGCGCACGCACGCCATCGACGCACGCGCCCCCGCGCAAGCGCGCGTTCATGCCGTCTTCCCGCACGTAGCCGCTTGCCACGATGCCTTGCTGCAAGGCCGAGCGCTCGAAATCGAGGCCACCGGGATTGACCAGTCCGCGCGGTCGTTTCATGCGGACCCGCAAACGCCACGTCGAACAGGGTTCGATCAGCGGCGCAGGCTGGTCGCGCGTCGCGTACCAGGACAGGCGCACATGGCCTTGGATCGGTACGGCACGGCTTTCGAATTGCGCGTCGATGACGTCGAAGTCGAAACGGGTCGAACCGTCCTGCGCCTGTGGCAAATCCGTCACGACGCCGGTGACAAGGATGTCCTGTTTCTCCAGGGCATGTGGCAACCGCGCAGACATCGCGAGATCGGCACGCCACGCCGTCCACGCAAAGGCGGCAAGGACCCATGGCAGACACCATAGCCAAGTCGGCGCACGCCAACGCAGGCAGGCGCCGAATCCCGCCAGCGCCGCGCAACCGATGACGGCATCCAGCCAGCGTGGTGGGAGATCGGGCAGCGCCTGCACCCATACCGCACCTGCAAGGATCGCCACCGCGCCGGCCAGCATCCCCGGTGCGTTGCGGACTGCGCGGCCATCCCTGCGCGCGTCCATGCCGGCTTCAACTACCGGAAGGTAAAGGTTGCAAGGCGCCGCCGGTCAACTCGAGCACCCGATCCATCCGCCGCGCGAGCGCCCGGTCATGCGTGACCAGCACGATGCTGGTGCCGATCTCGCGATTCAATTCCAGCATCAGCGCATAGAGCGAAGCGGCATTCTGCTCGTCGAGGTTGCCGGTAGGCTCGTCCGCCAGCACGCAAGCAGGCCGCGTCACCAGTGCGCGCGCCATCGCACAGCGCTGGCGTTCGCCACCAGAAAGTTCACCCGGCTTGTGTTCCAGCCGATGGCCGAGCCCCACGCGTTCCAGCAACGCCTTCGCCTGGTCGCGCGCTTCCGGGATCGGCGTGCCACGGATCAACAGCGGCATCGCGACGTTTTCCAGCGCGGTGAACTCCGGCAACAAATGGTGGAACTGGTACACGAAGCCAAGCGAGCGGTTGCGCACGCGCCCGCGCTCGGCATCCGGCAGCTTCGACAACTCCCGGCCTTCGAGCTCGACGGAACCCTTGCTCGGCGTATCGAGCCCACCCACGATGTGCAGCAGTGTGCTCTTGCCGGAACCCGACGCACCGACGATTGCCAGGGTTTCGCCGCGCGCCAGCTCGAAGCTGACATCGTGCAGCACCGGCGTGCGCAGGCTGCCTTCCTTGTAGGTCTTGGCGATGTGGCTCGCGCGCAGGACGGTATCGATGGCAACTGGTTGCGCCATGACGTCACTCATAACGGAGAGCCTCCGCCGGCTGCGTCCGCGACGCCCGCCACGCCGGATAGATCGTGGCCAGCAGGCAGAACACGAAGGCCATGCCGGTGATCCAGCCGACGTTGCTCCATTCCAGCTTGCTTGGCACGTTGTTGATGTAATACACCGACTCGGACAGGATCTGGTGGCCGGTGAGGTTCTGGATGCCATCGGCGATGGCGGGCAGGTTGATCGCCAACGCGACCCCGCACACCACGCCGATCACGATGCCCATGACGCCGATCAGCACGCCCTGGACCATGAACACGCCCATGATGCTGCGCGGCGTCGCGCCGAGCGTGCGCAGGATCGCGATGTCCGATTGCTTGTCGGTGACCAGCATCACCAGTGACGACACCAGGTTGAACGCGGCCACCAGCACGATCAGCGAGAGGATGATGGACATCACGAGCTTTTCCATCGCGATGGCCTTGAAGAAGTTGGCGTGCTGCTGCATCCAGCCCTGCGCCCGATAGGCGTCGCCAAGCTGGTCGGCCAGCGTCTGCGCGACCTTGTTGGCCATGAACATGTCGTCCAGCTTGAGGCGGATGCCGCTGGGCCCGCTCATCTGGTAGAGCTTCTCGGCATCGTGCATGTTCATGATGGCGAGGCCGGAATCGTATTCCTGCATCCCGGCCTCGAAGATGCCGACCACGGTGAATCGGCGCAGCCGCGGAACCACGCCAATGGGCGTGACGCTGCTCCCGGTGGGCGGCGCGTACACCACCACCTTGTCGCCCACGTTCACACCCAGCATCAGCGCGAGATCGCGGCCCAGCACGATGCCCCACGAATCCGGTTGCAGCGCCGAGAGTTTGCCGGCGACCATCTTCGAACCAATGTCGGCGACCCGCGGCTCCTGATCCGGGAGGATGCCGCGAATGATCGCGCCCTGGTTGGCATCGTTGCCGACCAGCCAGGATTCGCGCTCGACATAGGGCGCCACGCCCTTGACGTGCGGGTTCCTTTCGGCAATCGCCATGGCCTGCTGCCAATTCGGCATGCTGCGGCCAACGCCGGTGACGGTGGCCTGCGAAACCATGCCAAGGATGCGCGAGCGCAGTTCGGTATCGAAGCCGTTCATGACGGAGATCGTCGCGATCAATGCGGTGATGCCGATGGCCAGCCCCACCATCGACGCCACGCTGATGAAGGAGATGAAGTGGTTGCGCCGCTTGGCGCGGATGTAGCGGGTACCGATGAAGAGTTCGAGCGGACGGAACATGCAGGCACAGCCTTGTATCGAGGAGTCGCTCGCGCGACGGTTCATGCCGGTACGCCGGCAGCGTGGGGGAAAACGCCGTGCACGGCAAGCGGTTCAGACCATCATCCGCTGTCGGCGTTCCCTGACGCGAGGCGGGTACCGGTCGCACCCAGGCGCATCCGCAGGCGCCGACGGGTGTCGGCGTCGAGGTTGTCGGGAAGCAGCCAGAGGGTTGCGCGCCCGCGGCGCGGCCAGCGCAGGGTGAGCACGATCAGCGGCCCCATCACGCGGGCGCCCTGCACGGCGCCCACCACATTCCCGCCATCTTCGAGAGCGCTGTCGCGCAGTTGCAGCTCGACGCCTCCCTCGGCACGCCACAGCAGCGCCTTGACGGGCGGCCTTGCCAGATTGCGAGCCGCGGCGCCGGCGTAAACCACGATCAGGACGAACAGGATCGCGTGCAGCCACGCAGGGCCGCGAATGGACCACACGGCCACCATCGCGAGTACCGCCACCGCGAGGGTCACCGCTACCAAGGTTGGCGACACGCGGCAGTTGAACCCTATGGCAGGTGCGGCTTTCATCGCGCCAACCCTGCGTGTCGCCGGATCTCGTCCACGATCACACACCAGTCTTCACGCGGCGGGCGGGCATGGCCCATCAGCCAGTCCCACAGCTCCGGGTCCTGCTGGTCCAGCAAGGCATCGAATGCCTGCAAGGAAGCAGAGTCGGGATCCGCGGCATGCCGCTCCAGCCAGCCACCCAGCAGCGCGTCGAGCTCACGCGTGCCGCGCCGGCAACGCCACCGGATGCGCTTAAGTCGCGCTTCGTTCGCAGCCAAGACGTCGCTCCCCGTTTCGCCCTGCCGCGGTCAGACCGTGCGATTGACCAGCAGCTGCTTGATCTCGGCGATCGCCTTGGCCGGATTCAGGCCCTTGGGGCAGGTGTTGGTGCAATTCATGATGGTGTGGCAACGGTACAGCTTGAACGGATCGTCGAGGTCGTCCAGCCGCTCGCCGGTGGCTTCGTCGCGCGAATCGACGATCCAGCGATAGGCCTGCAGCAATACCGCGGGCCCAAGGAAACGGTCGGGATTCCACCAGTAACTCGGGCACGCCGTGGTGCAGCACGCGCACAGGATGCATTCGTACAGGCCATCCAGCTTCTTGCGGTCTTCCGGCGATTGCAGGCGTTCGCGCGTTCCGGGCGAGCTTTCGGTCTGCAGCCAAGGCTTGATCGAGGTGTATTGCGCGTAGAAATGCGTGAGGTCTGGAACCAGATCCTTGACCACCGGCATGTGCGGCAGCGGGTAGATGCCGACATCGCCTTCAGGCAAGTCATCCAGCCCCTTGATGCAGGCCAGGGTATTCTCGCCGTCGATGTTCATCGCGCACGAGCCGCATACGCCTTCGCGGCAGGAGCGGCGCAGGGTCAGCGTCGGGTCGATCTCGTTCTTGATCTTCAGCAGGACATCAAGAACCATCGCGCAGCCGCCGACATCGACTTCGTAGGTATCCGCGTGCGGGTTGCCGCCTACATCCGGATCCCAGCGATAGACGCGGAAGGTGCGCACCTTCTTCGCGCCGGGTTTGGCGGGAAAGTGCTTGCCCTTCTGGACCTTCGACATCTGCGGCAGCGTGAATTCAGCCATCTTCTGGTTTCCTGGCTTGTAGCAGCGGGCGTGCCCGCGACCGGATCGAGATCGCCTGCACGCAGGCTCCTACAGGGATTTCAATAAACGCGCTTCTTGGGCGGTACCGTCGCGACCTCGTCGGTCATCGTGTTGCTGTGTACCGCCCGATAGGCGAAGCTGCATTGACCCTGGTCATCAACCGTCACCAGCGTGTGCTTCATCCAGTGGACGTCGTCGCGATCGGGGAAGTCTTCGCGCGCGTGCGCGCCACGCGACTCCGGGCGCTGCTCGGCCGAGTGCATGGTGCCGACCGCCTGCGCCAGCAGGTTGGAAAGTTCGAAGGTTTCCATGAGGTCCGAATTCCAGATCAGCGAGCGATCACTGACATGGATGTCCCCGAAGCCCGAGTACACCTCGTCGATCTTCCGGCAACCTTCCTTCAGTGTCTCGGCGGTACGGAACACCGCCGCATCGGCCTGCATGGTCTTCTGCATCTTCAGCCGCAACTCGGCGGTCGGCGTCCCGCCGTTGGCGTGGCGCAGCTTGTCGAGCCGGGTCAGCGCCGGGTCCAGCGCATCCTTCGGCAGGTCATGGTGCGGTGTATCCGGCTTGACGAGTTCGGCGCAGCGGTTGGCCACCGCGCGGCCGAACACCACCAGGTCGAGCAGCGAATTCGAACCCAGGCGATTGGCGCCGTGCACCGACACGCAGGCGGCCTCGCCGATCGCGAAGAGGCCAGGTACCACGACATCCGGATCGTCGCCGACCTTCTGCACCACTTCGCCGTGGTAATTGGTCGGGATGCCGCCCATGTTGTAGTGCACGGTCGGCAACACCGGGATCGGTTCCTTGGTCACGTCCACGCCCGCGAAGATGCGCGCGGTTTCGGAGATGCCGGGCAGCCGCTCGTGCAGCACGTCCGCGCCGAGGTGCGCGAGGTTCAGGTACACGTGGTCGGCGTGCTCGCCGACACCACGGCCTTCGCGGATTTCCATGGTGATGGCGCGGCTGACGACGTCGCGCGAGGCCAGGTCCTTGGCGTTGGGCGCGTAGCGTTCCATGAAACGCTCGCCTTTGGAATTGGTGAGGAAACCGCCCTCGCCGCGCGAACCTTCGGTAATCAGGCAACCTGATCCGTAGATGCCGGTCGGGTGGAACTGCACGAATTCGAGATCCTGCAGCGCGAGACCGGCACGCAGCGCCATGCCGCCGCCATCGCCAGTGCAGGTGTGCGCCGAGGTGCACGAAAAGTACGCGCGTCCGTAACCACCCGTGGCCAGCACCACCGCGTGGCCCTGGAAATAATGCAGCGTGCCTTCGTTGAGGTCGATGGCCAGCACTCCGGTGATGCGGCCGCTGCGCGGATCCTTCACCAGGTCGGTGGCGAAATATTCAACGAAGAACCGGGCGTCATGCTTCAACGCCTGGGTGTAGAGCGTGTGCAGGATCGCGTGACCAGTACGGTCGGCGGCGGCACACGTGCGCTGCGCGACGCCTTCGCCATAACGCGTGGTCATGCCGCCAAACGGGCGCTGATAGATCTTGCCGTCCTTGGTGCGCGAGAAAGGTACGCCGAAGTGTTCCAGCTCGATGACCGCGGGGATCGCTTCGCGGCACATGTATTCGACCGCGTCCTGGTCGCCCAGCCAGTCGCCGCCCTTGACGGTGTCATAGAAGTGATAACGCCAGTCGTCCTCGCCCATGTTGCCGAGCGCAGCGGCGACGCCGCCCTGCGCCGCGACGGTATGCGAGCGGGTCGGGAATACCTTGGTGACGCATGCGGCGGAAAGGCCCTTGGCCGCCAGGCCCATGGTGGCGCGCAGGCCGGCGCCACCGGCGCCCACCACCACCACGTCGTATTGATGCGTCTCGACCTTGTAACTTTCAGCAGCCATGCGCGGCCCTTTTCCCGGATTCAACCAGCGTGATTCGATCAATCAGTAATACGCGGCGCCGGTCAGCCAGACCGCGAGCACGGCCATCACGCAGGCCAGCGCCCCCAGCAGCGCACCGAACCGCAAGGCAATCTGGAGCGTCATTTCCAGCCAGCGCGTGTGCACGTAATCCTCGATGATCACCTGCAAACCGAGCGCGCCGTGCCAGAACAGGCACACCACGAAAATGATCAGGAAGATCGCGTGCACCGGCTTGCCTATGGTCGCCATCACCGCGCCGTAGTCGGCCTGCACCATCCCGCCGAGCAGGAACAGGAACCAGATCGACAATGGAATCAGCGCGACCGCGGTCACCCGCTGCAGCCACCAATGGTGCACGCCGGTTTTCGAGGAGCCCAGACCGCGCGCAACCTTGAGCGGCGTGCGCAGGCCTTCCTGTCCCGGATATGCGCTCATGTTGCACCTCCACCCATGCGCAGGACCAGCAGGACGAACACCAGCACGGCCAGCACCACGCTGATCGCGATCACGATCCAGCCGGCCTTCCAGTACGAAGGATCGAAGGCGCGGTCACGATGCGGCGGGCCGAAACCGCGGCCACTGTCGCGCACCAGGTGCTGGATGCCGTTGCAAAGATGGAACAACAGCGACCAGGTCCACAGGAACAGCAGGATCAAACCGCCGAGGCTGGTGCAGAACGCCGCGAAGATGTCCCACGCCTTGCCGCTGCTGGCAGCCGCGATCAGGCCCCATGTCACCAGCAAGGCACCGAGGCAGAGGAACAACCCGGTCAAGCGGTGCAGCGTCGACTGCAACATGTTGACGCGCCAGCGGTAGATGCCGAGATGCGGCGACAAGGGTCGTGTAGTGGGCATGTCCTCGTGTCCTGATCACTGCTCGCGCAATGTTTCCCCCACGCCGACATGTTCGTCGACGATCGCCGTCCATTGTCGCACGAATCACCCGTGTGCTGCGAAGACGTGCGTGCCCCGCGAGCCCAACGTGCGCAGAGCATGCGCGTGGCGTGCGTCGCAGGCGCTCTCAGAAATCGATGCAGCGCCCGTTCTTTTCCCAATCACCGTAGCGGGTCGGATCCAGCGCGTCACCTTCCGGTGTCGCGCGCTCGCGCGGAGCCGGGGCCTGCTGCGGATCAGGTTGCGGAGGCGTCGCCTCGACAGGTTTGTCGTCCATGGTGCATGTTGCGATGACAGAATGTGCTGGCCATTGTCTCACGAACACCTGGATACACCATCGGCCCGCCAGCGTCATGCCATCCACCGAGTTCGTCCCGCTTCGATGACTTCACCGTTTCCCGCCATCGCCGAGGTCGCCTGCATCGTGATCGAAGGCACCGATGCACGCCGTTTTGCGCAGGCGCAGTTTTCCGGCGACGTTGACGCGCTCGCACCTGGCCACTGGCAATGGAATGCGTGGCTCACTCCACAGGGACGGGTGCGTGCGCTGATGCACCTCGCGAATCCCGGTGATGGCCGCTTGCTGGCCATCCTGCGTGGCGGTGACGCCGACGTCGTCCACGCAGCGTTGTCGCGCTATGTTTTGCGGATGGATGTGACGCTTGGGCTGCGTCGCTTCGCTGCTTGCGCCGGGGAGCCCGGTCCAGCGCGAATCGCCCGCGCCGAGCCGGATGGCACGGTCGTGTTGGGCTACGGCACCCGCAGCCTGCGTCTGGGCAGCACCATCACGGAGTCCGACCCGGTCGCGCAAAGGGAATGGAAGCTGCAGGACATCCGGCAGGGCTGGCCTAGGCTGCCACCGGGCGAGCCCGAGTTCCTGCCACCGGCGTTGGGCTTGGAACATCTGGGTGCGGTCGCTTTCGGCAAAGGCTGCTATCCGGGACAAGAGATGGCTGCCCGCTTGCACTATCGCGGTGGCCACAAGTACCGGCTTTGCCACCTGCGCGGTGCGAAACCGCTCGCCAAGGGACCATGGCAAAGCTCGGACGGAACCTCGGCGTGGGTGCTCGAGGCCGTTGCGCACCCCGACAAAACCGAGGCTCTGATTGTAGCGCCACATATCAATGCGTCTAGTATCAATGGCTTATATAATGAATACCAAGTTGTTTCGATATTTGATACGTAACCCTGCGCTAAATGAGACTGTTTTCTTACACAATTTTAACGCCACAGCACTTGCACCCAGGCCAAACCACCCCTAACCTTCGCGCAGCTTCGCGAGCGGGATTGGAATCGATCCCGATCTGCACGTGGTCCGGAGGATCCGCACCACGCGCAAAGGCGGCAATTGCCGCCAGCGATAACAACTTGTTGGTGTAGTGCGTCCCTGCCAGCCCCGGCCCCTTCGCCGGCATTCGCTTCCGGGTTCCCGACCAACGTCCTTCCGTTGCGGCGCAGGCTCCCCCGCCCGCCGTGTTCCAAGCCAGGTGCCGGCCTGATCCGGCATGTGGTGCCTTGCATAGGAGAACGACCCGATGACCTTGGGCCTGTTGCTCGGCATGATCGCGCTGCTGCCGCGACCGGTCGCCGACCAAACCTGTCTGGCTGCCACCGTGTACATGGAGGCACGCAGCCAACCCACCCGCGGCCAGTTGGCCGTGGCCGAAGTCGCGCTGGACCGCCTGGACATGGGCCGCTACGGCGACACCATTTGCGACGTGGTCACCGCGCCACGCCAGTTCGCGCTGACCACCACCTCCACCAGCTTCAAGATCGACAACCAGGATGCGTGGAACAAGGCCTGGGCCATCGCCGGACAAGCCATCACGATCTGGGAGCAGCCCGCGTCGGATCGCAAGCTGGTGGTGCCGCACGCCAATCATTTTGCGAAGCTCGGAACCTCGGCGCCCTGGGCCAAGAATCCGATCGCCACGATCGGCGACCACGAGTTCTACGCGGTCGACTGAATCGGGATTTCCCGCAGTGAAAAAGCAACGAGCCCTCCTTCAAGAGGGCTCGTTGCCGTTCACCCGACTGAGCCATTCAGTCAATATCGATAGACCTGGTTGCCTCGGATCATCACGTAATCGCCCACCCGTGCCTGCGGCGGGTTGCGCTGGGTAACCGTGGCGTACTGGCCATCCTGGAGTTGCACCACGACCTGCCAGCCGTAGTTGCCGTTGCCGCTGCCTTCGCCAATCGCGTGGCCCGCGAAACCGCCGCCTACCGCGCCTGCAACCGTGGCTGCTGTCTTGCCCCTGCCCTTGCCGACGGTGCTGCCGAGCAGTCCGCCGACCACCGCGCCGATCACGGTGCCGAGCGCCGCATTGTCGTTGTTGCCAAGCTGGACCTCGCGGATATCACGGACGTAGCCGCAGCCCTGATAACACTGCTGGTTACCGCCGTAGTAGCCGCTGGGCTGACCGCCATAGTAGCCGCCGGGGCGGGTGTTATAGGTCGGCGCGCAGCCGGCCAGCAGTGCCGCTGAAACCGCAACACCGACCAGCGTCATCAAGCGGCGACCCGACTTCCTGCGTTGGGATGAGCGTCTTGACATGGTTCAACTCCCTTGCCGTGCGTGAACCTTGGCGAAATGCCATCAACGGTAATAGCTGCCTCCCTGCTTGTCGCTTCCGACCACGGTGCCGTTTTGCACCGGCAGACCGGTTCCGACGCCGGGGTTGTGGTTCATCCGGACGTGCCCAGCCTTGCCGTTCAAGATGTACGTCACGTCGTAACCGACGGTCTTGCTGGATGTCGATTTGTCGGTGACCGTGTGGCAGACATTGCGGGTTTCCATCCGCGTGGCGTTGTTTTCCTGGTGGTTCTTCTGGATCTCGTGGCCGGCGAAGGCGCCACCCGCGGCACCCGCCACGGTCGTGAGCGTCTTGCCTTTGCCCCCGCCAACCTGGTTGCCCAGCAGGCCACCCACGAGGCCACCCACCACGGCGCCGCCGATCTGGTGCTTGTCCTTGTAGGGCTCGGGGACCGCAACCTGCTCATCACGGCAGACTTGCCGCGGTTTGCTGGTGGTGGAAGATTCCGTAACCGGCTGCACCGCGACCACCTGCGCAAATTGCGGTTGCGCAGCTGCCGCCGGTGTCGCGGCTGGTTCCTGCCCGTCTGCAGCCGCTGGCGCATCACCGGGCGGCAGGGCTGCCGTTGCCGCTGAAGTTGCCATCGCCAGGTTTGCCGGCGTGGTGGTGGCCTGTGCCTGCGGATTGCCTTTGCCGCACCCCGCGAGCGCCAGAGCCGTGACCATGGCAGTTGATACAAGCAGCGTACGCGTCAACCCTGATTCGTGTTTCATTGTCGTCTCCCGGCCGCAACGGCCACTATGGCAACTACATTCAAGCAACCCGACAATGAACGCGACGTCAACGGATATCCGTTGATTCATGTCCCATTGCAACCCATCCCAGCAACGGTAATCCAGTGCCTGCCGGTTTCGACCTGTTCGACAGCCATGCCCACCTCGATGCGCCTGAATTCGATGGCGATCGCGGACAGGTGTTGCGCGCGGCACGTGCCGCCGGGGTGACCGGGCTGCTGGTCCCTGCCGTCACTGCCGCATCCTGGCCCAGGCTGCACGCCTTGTGCGAATCGGAATCTGGCCTGCACCCGGCTTACGGGCTGCATCCGTGCTATTTGTCCCGGCATTCGGACGACGATCTCGCCGCACTGGAAGACTGGTTGCACGGCCACCGTGCCGCGGCGGTGGGCGAATGCGGACTCGACCATTTCGAACCCGGACTCGACCACACACGCCAGTTGTGGCTGCTGCGCGGACAACTGGAAATTGCGTTCCGTCGCAACCTGCCGCTGGTATTGCACGCCCGCCGCGCGTTCGAAGAGACGATCCTGGAGTTGCGCCGCTTCGGCAAACCGTTGCGCGGCGTGGTGCACAGTTTCTCCGGCAGTGCCGAGCAGGCGCGCCAATTGTGGCAACTCGGCTTCCATGTCGGCATCGGCGGTCCCGTGACGTACGATCGCGCGCAACGACTGCGTCGCGTAGTCGCGGTATTGCCAATTGAATCGCTGCTGCTGGAGACCGACGCACCGGACCAACCGGGCATGCAGCACCGCGGTCAGCGCAATGAGCCGGCGTTTCTTGTCGAAGTGCTGCGTTGTGTCGCCGCACTGCGCAACATGGACCCGACCGAACTCGCACGGACGACCACGGCCAATGCGCGACGCCTGTTCCTGCGGCCGGAGTGAGCAGCCTTCAGGTTTTTTGCTTCAGCAGCATTTCCAGCGCGCGCCCGACGGCCGCCATCCCGAACGCCGCAGTGACATGCGCTACTGCACCGAGGCCGCCTTCGCAACCCAGTCGCATGGCACCGCCATCAGCCGGACGCGTGCCGCAGACGCTGCCGTCGGCCTGCGGATAACGCACGTTCTCCAGCGAATACACCGCGGGTACCCCGAAATAGCGGTCTGGGTTGGACGGGAAATGAAATTCCTGGCGCAGCTTGCGGCGCATCAGGCTGAGCAGCGCGTCATGCTCGGTGCGCGACAGGTCGCGCACGCGGATCATCGTCGGATCGGTGCGTCCGCCGGCCGAACCACATACGATCAGCGGCAACTTGCGCCGGCGGCACCACGCCGTCATTTCGACCTTGACCCGGAAGGCATCGCAGGCATCCAGCACCAGATCAAAATCTTGGTCGAGCAGCTCGGCCAACGTGGCAGGCGTCACGAAACGTTCTATCGGTTGCACCACGAGTGCGGGATTGATGGCGCGCAGGCGCTCGGCCATCACGCCGACCTTGCTGCGGCCCAGCGTGGATTCCAGCGTGTGCAACTGGCGGTTGGCGTTGGAGACGCAGACTTCGTCGGCATCGATCAGCGTGAGATGTCCGATCCCGCTGCGTGCCAGTGCTTCGGCTGCCCACGAACCCACGCCGCCCACGCCGATCACGGCCACCTTTGCTGCCTTCAGGCGCGCGACGCTGCCGGCGCCATACAACCGGTCGACGCCAGAGAATCTCGAATCGGTCATCGTGCGGATGATACGCGGGCGCGAAGCGGAGGAGCTGCCAACTGCGGAGATCGATCCCGTCGAGCGCGGTACCACCAGTTATCGGCGAGCCGGCGAGCCGGCCGTTCGACGAGGCTGGAATGGGCACGATGGCGCGTCCATTCCAGCCTGCATGAATCCGCTATTGCATCAGTCGTGTTCGAAGAAAGCGTCACGATCGCGGAACATTCCTGCTCCTTGCATCCCGCCTGCCCCGGCAGGTGATCTGTCGGGCACCGTGATTTCCGGAAGGCTCTTCGCCTTCAGTGCTGCATTGACGTCGTTCAGATCCACTGCCCGCAACGCGCCGAATGCCTTCGCCGTGTCGTCCAACTCGCGCGCGATCACGTCCACCCGCGCCAGCTGGTAGCCGGTGGGCGCGCCTTCGTAGCCATTGATGGCACCATAAACTTCATCGAGGTGTTCGCGCTCGCGCTCCTCGCCGGTGATGGCACCGCCTTCCTTGGTCGCAACGATCTGCTTGCGTATCGCATCGGCCTTGTCTGCCAGCGCGTCCAGCCGTTTCCGCAGGGCGGCATCGTTCCCGGCTTTCGCCGCGCGCACCCGCGCGCCATCGCGTACCGCGACGATCTGGTAGTCGAGATCGGTCATGCGCTCGAACAGGCCACTGATCTTCATCGCGGCCGCGAATTGCGCCTTGCGGTCGGCCAAGGTGAAGGGATCGCGCGGGTCGAGGGCGACATCCAGCTTCTGCTCGTAGGCCTTGTCGCCGCTCACCAGCTTGATCGTGTAGACGTCGGGCACCACGCGCGGGCCCTGCGCCGAATTGCCTGCGATCGCGGCGGCCGGCGGAACGCGTGGCGGCGCGACGTGCATGCTCCAGGTCACGCGCGCGATGCCACGACGTACATTGCCCGGCAAGCTGTCGATCAGTTTTCCGTCGCTGTCGTAGATATCGAGCTTCAGCTTGCCGAACAGGTGGCGACTCTTCTGGTAATACGTGATCACCGCGCCGTCCGGCGGATTCGGGCCCGTGAACGAGGCGTCGCCTTCCGCCCAGCCGCCGAACGCCTCGATCCTCTGCACCGCCGGGCGGGCAGGCAGGAACGCCACGTCGGTGTCGAGCACCGCGGCGGTCAGGTGCCGCAATGGGGTGATGTCGTCGATGATCCAGATGCCGCGGCCGTGGGTCGCGACCACCAGGTCGCTGGTACGTGGTTGCACCACGAGGTCGCGCACGGGCACATCGGGGAAATCGCCGCCCTTGTACTGCGCCCAGTGGCCGCCGTCGTCGGGCGAGATCCATAACCCGAATTCGGTGCCCGCGAACAGCAGCTGCGGGTCGAGGATGTCGGGTTTGACCACGTGCACGAACCCGCGGATACCCTTGTTGTTTGCAGGCGTGACCAGCGCAATCCAGGACTTGCCGTAATCCGTGGTCTTGTAGATGTACGGATGCTCGTCGCCGTAGGTGTGGCGGTCGAAGGCAACGTAGGCGGTACCGGCGTCGAAGGGACTGGACTGCACCCACGACACCCACGAGTGCGCGGGCACACCATGCACGTTGCCTACCACGTTGTCCCAGATTTTTCCGCCATCACGGGTGACCTGCAGATTCCCGTCGTCGGTGCCGACCCAGATCAGCCCCGCCTGTTTGGGCGACTCGCTGATCGAGTAGATGGTGTCGTGCATTTCGGCGTAGGAGTTGTCCACGGTCACGCCGCCGGATTCCTCCTGCTTCTGTTCCTCGGGGTTGTTGGTGGTGAGGTCCGGCGAAATGCGCTGCCAAGTCTTGCCATGGTCGCTTGAGTGGAACAGAAATTGTGCGCCGATATAGAGAGCATCCGGGTCGTGCGGCGAAAGTGCCACCGGCGTATTCCAATTGAAACGAAGCTTCTCCTTGTAGCCCGCCTGCGGCTGGATCAGTTGCATCTGGTGGGTGTGGCGGTTGATGCGCGCGAGGAAGCCGCCCTGCGACTCAGCATAGAGGTAACTCTTGTCGGAGGGATCGGCGAACATCCAGAAGCCGTCGCCCCCGAACATGTTTTCCCAACGGCTGTTGGTGATGCCGCCCGGATATTCCGAGTCGCCCACCCAGTCGCTGTTGTCCTGCAGCCCGCCGTACACGTGATAGGGATCGTCGTTGTCGACGCTGACGTGGTAGAACTGGGAAATCGGCAGGTTGTTGGCCTTCCACCACTTGTTGCCACCGTCGTGCGAGTACCACAGGCCGCCATCGTCGCCCGCGATCACGTATTTCGGATCGGTAGGATCGATCCACACGTCATGGAAGTCACCGTGCGCCCCGCCGCCGACCTGGCTGAAGGTCCTGCCCCCGTCGGTGCTCTGGATCAACGTGAGGTCGGGCTTGAACACGCGATCCGGATTGGTCGGGTCGACGATCAGGTTCGCGAAATAGAACGGCCGCCACACCATGTTTTGGCTGTTGTCGCGTTGCGCCCAAGTCTTGCCGCCGTCATCCGAACGGAACAGCGCCGAGTGCGTTGACTCGACAAAGGCGTACACGATCTTCGGGTTCGACGGCGCGATCGTCACCGCGATCCGGCCGTAGGGTTTCGCGGGGAATCCCTTGTTCGCAGCGGGCGTGACCTCGATCCAGGTCCTGCCACCGTCGGCCGAGCGGAACAAGCCACTGTCGGACTTCGCGGTCGGCGACGCTCCACCGGAACGGAAAGTCCAACCCTTGCGGCGGAAGTCCCACATCGCCGCGAACAAGACGTTCGGGTTCATCGGATCGAGGCTCAGGCCCGAACACCCGGTGGAGAGGTTGCCGCCCTTCAACACCAGCGACCACGAGCGGCCGCCATCCATGGTCTTGTACAGGCCGCGGTCTGGTGAATCACTCCACAGCTTGCCCGGCACGCAGGCGTAGGCGGTGTTGCCGTCGCGCGGGTCGATCGCGATCTTCGCCACATGTTCGGATTGCGGCAGACCCATGTACTGCCACGTCTCGCCGCCATCGGTGGTCTTGTAAATGCCGTTGCCGACCGACACCGAATTCCGCATCCACGATTCGCCGGTGCCGACCCATACCGTGTCGTGGTGGCTCGGGTCGATCGCGATCGCCCCGATGGATTGCACCGGCTGCTTGTCGAATACCGGTTTGAAGGTGGTGCCGTTGTCGGTGGACTTCCATACCCCGCCGCTGGCCGCGCCGACATAGATCGTGACCTTGCCATTTTTTTCGCGCACTGCGCTTACGGCGGAAACGCGCCCGCTCATGGTCGCCGAACCGATGTTGCGCGCACCGAGGCCCGAGATCGCGCCGGAGTCGTAGCGCGCCCAGGCAGTGCCGTTCGCAAGCACGCCTGGAGTCGTCATCAATGCAGTTGTCGCGGCCAGCGCGGCAGAAATCGTGGCTTTCATGGTTCCCCCCCCTGTTCGGCCGCGACCGTGGCTGGGAATGCGAACACCGCATCCGCGACCGGCACATTGGCCTCGGCGCTGGCAATGCTGATCTGCATCCGGTTGTCGGGCGTGCTGCCCTTGGGTCCGCTGCTGATCGCGAACGGGAAGTACACGCCGTCGACCTGCTGGTAGTCGCCGTAGTCTGTCTGCGTCACCTCGGGAGCGCCATTGACCGTGCGCCGCGCGATTTCGCGGATGGGCAGGTAGGCGTCGGGATCGAGATAGACCACCAGCGTGTTGCCGTCCTTCAACTTCACCTGCAGCTTGTAGGCGTTGGTGCCATCGACATCCTCGGTGCCGAGGTAGGTCACCACGTTGCCCTTGGCCTTCGCATCCACCCAGGACCCGTCGAAATCCGCCTCCTCGGCCAGCGCTTTGGCCTCGTCCGCCGACATCGGGATGGGATCGCGACGGCCTCCGAACGGCTGGATGCTCCAGCCTTGGTGGCCGTTCCAGGCCTGCACCTGCGCCAGTCCCTGGAGGCGGGCTTCCTCACGGAGCTTGCCCGGGCGCTTCAGCCATTGCGTATACGCCAGCTTGAAGCTGCCTCCGAAGATCATCTGGCCCTGCAGCTTGAGTGTATGGATGGCGGCCAGCTTGTCCGCCCCTCCACGCGCGGCGATGTTCTTCGCAATCAGGTCCTCCGCGGTGACCGCGTGGGCGGCCAGCGCGAAGCCAAGCAATGCCGTGAAAACTACCATGCGTGCATGCATCGCGATACCCTCCCGAGTCGTCAATGCGCAGTGGACACGCATGAACGTGCCCACGCGGATCAGCCTAGATGCGGTCCCCCGACAGCCGGACCTGCCGGAAGTCATGCAGCCCAATGATGCCGGCGGCACGGGGAATCGTCAGACCTTGACCTTGCCCCGCAATGCCTGCGCGAACATCACCCAGTCCCCCATCAGGCTGTAAACAGGATGCCGAAAGGTAGCGGGCTTGTTCTTTTCGAAAACGAAGTGTCCGATCCATGCGCAGCCATAGCCGCATAACGGTGCACCGATCAGCCACCATGGGTTGCGCGTCGCGATCGCAGTCACGATGGACGCGATCACCAGCCACGAGCCCAGAAAGTGCATGCGCCGGCAACGGCGATCGCAATGTTCGCCGAGATAGAACGGATAAAACTCGCGGAAATTCCGGTACACCGGTTGAAATGGCCATTGCGGAAAGTCTGACCATGGATGTTCTCACAAAAGAAAAGCCCCGCATTACTGTGGGGCTTTTCACACTGCTTGGACAACGGCGACTCAGGCAGGCTGGACCTGGTCGGCCTGCAGGCCCTTGGGGCCCTGGACGACGTTGAAGGTGACTTTCTGGCCTTCCTGCAGCGACTTGAAACCGGTGCCGACGATTGCGCGGAAGTGCACGAACACGTCTTCACCATTTTCGCGGCTGATGAAACCGAAGCCCTTGGCATCGTTGAACCATTTCACGGTGCCGGTCTGACGCTCCGACATAACTGACTCCTTACTACTCGATTGGTTGAAAACAGCGCACTCGCGTGCGCGACTTGAAGCACTGACTAGCGAGTGTGAAGACAGCGATGCGATCGTCGAACGGTCGGCAACCGGCCCCAAACAAACCGCCCCCAGACGGCTTGGCTAACTCAGCGGCGCGATCCTACAGCACTTTTGCCCCAAAATGCCAGTGCTTGCGCCGTTATTTGCCCCAATGGGTGGTTCTGGCAGTCAATCCCGGTCGAGTTGGCGGCGCTGTTGTTCCTCGATCCCGACCAGTGCCGCCAGCACGCCGCTCACGACCAGTGCGACCAAGCCGTACCCGATCAGGCCCAGCACGGTGCCCAAGGCCAGGGTTCCTGACATCCCGCTGCGCGTGACTGCAGCGGTAATGCCGTACGCAACAGCTGCCGCGATCAGCAGCATCCCGATCCACGCAATGACCCGCGCGGCGGCCAGCGCCAAGCCCAGGTTGCGGCTTTGCAAGCGTCGATAAGGCAGCCAGCGGCGTGCTTCCATGAACAACTCCAGTCAGTCCGGTCAAAGCCGATCGTAATCGACGACCGCGTTGAAGAACATGCGGTAGCTGCCAATGGTTTCGCCGCGCCAGATCGGGTTGTTGGCAAACAGCAGCACATGGCCCTTGCCGTATCGCGCATCGACCACTGCTGCGTGACCAGCCATTCCGCTCGCGTTGTCGAGCAGGCCGCTGATCAGCAAGTGGTGCGCGTCGGCCCAGCGCGCGATCACCTTGGGGCGATCGTTGGCCGGAATCACGAACGGATTGTTGCGGGCCTGCTCGGCATTGAGTGGCGCGGCTTGCCATGGCTTCACGTCCAGCAATTCGGGCGGCTGCTGGAACGGCCGGCCCTCCGGCACGTCCACGTCATCAGGGCCACCGCGGCCGGTCGGGCGCTGATAGTCCTTGGCGGTGGTGATGCCGCGGTTGCCGATGGTCTGGTTGGCCACGTTGAACGACATGCCACTGGAACTGTAGAGCGCGAAGGAATCGTCGTACCCCGCAGCCATCGGGCTCTGCTTGTCGACGAGATCGGCTCGCAACACGCTGCCGACCACCCGCAAGTCGCCGGGTCGCGCCACCGACACGCCGGGCGCAAGGCCAATGTCGATCGCAAAGCGCGCGGTGTCTTCGGAGGTGACCAGCAGGCCACCATCCGCGACGAAACGCTTCAGGTTGGCGACCCCCGACTGGCCGAGGCCAGGGCGCACGTCGGGCGTCGAGTCGATCACGCCGAGGTTGGGCGTGAGTGCGGTTTTCTCCCATGGCATCGGATTGCCGTACATCGGCAGGCCGTCGACGATCAGCTGCGTGCTGGAATAGCCGACCGGCCCGAACAGGATCACGTCGTACTTCGCGCGCAGGTCGGATTCGCGCGAAACCTCCTGCGTGTTGATATAGGTGTACGGCACGTGCAGCTTGTCCAGTGCCATCCGCCACCAACCTTCGGTCTGGGTGGACAGCCAGGTGTGCATCAACGCGATGCGCGGCATCTTCCCGGTTGCCTTAACGCCCAGAGACGCCAGCGAAAAACCGGGCTGGTCGAACGCGCCCTGCACCGCCTGCATCGGCACCTTCAACACCGAGGTATCGACCACGCGCGCAACGTCCACGCCGAACAGGTCGCCGAACGACCAGCCCGTGTCGTCGTACGGGTGTTTCTGCGGATCCTCGGGCGACCAATACTGGCGATCGAGCAGGGTGTCGGCGATGCGCGAATACGGCTGGTCCATGCGGATGATCCAGCTGCCTGCCGGGAAGGTGCGCTTGACGGTCGCCACTTTGGGCGGCACAACCGGTTCGACCGGCTTGCCCTTGGCCTTGCCGGCAGCCGGACTTTCCGTGTCGTCTGCCACCTCGACGGTGAATGGCGCACTGGCACGACTGATCTCGACGTGCTGCAGGTGCAGTGCGTGCAGCAGGTGCATCTGCGCGCCCTTGTCCTTTTCGCTTGAGGTCAACACGTAGGCCGCCGGGCCGGCGAGTTGCGGCTTCTCGATTGAGCGCTTGGACTTCAACCAGAAGTTGTCGAGGAAGTGCTGGCCGTTTTGCGCGAAGTAATACAGCGCGGTCAGCAGGCCGGATTGTTCGTAGTTGTTGTTGTCGCGCTGCGACCACAGCACTTTGGGCAACGGCGGGTTGGGCTTGTACCACGCGCGCGCGTACTCATCCGGACTGAGGATGCGTTCTTCGGTATCGGCGCCGCCGTTCCCGAAGGTCTCGTACAGGCGGCTGATGCCGTTGTGCATCGCCGCGATGAACATCAGGTAACCCGGGCTCCAGGTATCGAAGCTGCCGTGGGTAAACACGCCCGGCAGACCCAACTTGGTCAACTGCTCGACGTTGTTCCAGCCGATCTGCTGCCATTCGCTGGTGAGGATCGGATCGATCCAGGCGTTGTACGGACCATCGCCCACGGTGTTGTCGTACAGGAACGGCACCGATTCGTGCAGGTCGTGCAACACCTGCGCGTGCCAGCCGACGTAGGTGTCCAACACGTTTTTGGTGAGGTCCAGCGTCACCGCCATCGCGTCTCGATTGTTGTCATGGGCGACGTAATGGCCCCAGTACATCAGGTGCGGGTAGTTCTCGCCCGGGTGCGCGCGGTGCCATTTGTACAGATCGACCATGCGATCGCGCCCGTCCACTTCGACCACCGGCGTGATGAGGGTGACCATGTGCGAGCGGATGTACTGGATGTACGGTGCATCGTCCACGGCGAGTCGATAGGCCAGCTCCATCAGCGCAGTCGGCGCGCCCGTTTCGGTCGAATGGATGGTGCCGGTGATGTAATAAACGGGCACGCTTTGCTTGATGATCGCCGCGGCCTTGGCATCGTCCATGCCCAGCTTGCGCGGATCGGCCAGCTCGGCGAGCCGCGCCTTGTTGGCGTCGAGATCTTTCATCAGCGACTCGTCGGCAATCGCCACCGCGATCATTTCGCGGCCCTCTTCGGTCTTGCCGATGCTGAAGACCTGCACCCTCGGCGTAGCCTTGGCCAGCATGCGGAAATAGCGGTACACGTCTTCCGCATACGGCAGCATGTTCGGCGCGCCGGCGACATCTCCCAGCACGGCTTCCGGGGTCGGCACCGTGTTCGAAGCTGGCAGGTAATCCGTCAGCGGCGTGTTGAAGTCGGCCTGGGTGGTGTACTTCGCGATCTTGGCGGTGTACGCCTGATCGACCAGTTGGTCAGGATCACGCGCGTAAGGATTGTTGGTAGCGGCGAACGCCGTACCGCACGCCACCAGCATCAACCACGCGAATCCGGCCCAGATGCATCGCATGTCCCACTCCCGCTTGCGTCGAATTCGCGCAAGCGTAGCCAATTTCAGCCGGGCGCGGGGGTGTCGAAAGGCATGGGAGGGATGGCTGCTCGGACTTCGTCTCGTCCACACGTCAGCCATTGCACGCTGAACTGCTGGCCCGGATCGGTCCACACCCCTGCAACGTGCAAGCCCGCGCGCGCAGCGAAACGGGCAAAACCGTCCAGCGTGTATTTGCAACTGTATTCGACCAGCATGGGCTCGCCTGCGGCGAAATGGAACGTGCGGCCACTGAGATGCACATCCTGCTCACGACCACTGACGAGATGCGTTTCAATGCGGCCGGCCAGCGGGTGCCAACGCGCGCGATGACGGAATCCGGCGAGGTTGAAATCCGCGCCCAACTCGTGATTCAGGCGCACCAGCAGGTTGAGGGTGAACTCGGCGGTGACGCCTGCCGCATCGTTGTAGGCGGCTTCCATGGCCATCCGCTCCTTGACCAGGTCGACGCCGATCAGCACGCCACCTGACAGGATGCCGCCACCCTGCCCCGCCTCGTTGCGCATCTCGCGCAGCAAACGCAAGGCATCGTCTGGTTCGAAGTTGCCGAGGGTGGAGCCGGGGAAATACACGACCGTCTGGCGCGGCGCGCGCGTGGCGCGCGGCAGCGTGATGGGTTGGGTGAAATCCGCGCACACCGGCAGCATCTCGATGGCCGGGAACTCGCGCCCAAGTGCGGCAACGCTGCCAGCCAGCGTGATGCGCGATATCTCCACCGGGACATAGGCCACTGGCGCGGCGAGGCTGCGCAGCAACATCCGGGTTTTCAAGCCGCTGCCGCTGCCGTATTCGACCAGGCGCACGTCCGGGCCAAGCGCGTTGGCGATTGCGCCAATATGGTCGCGCATGATCGCCAGCTCGACCCGCGTGAGGTAATACTCGGGCAGTTCGCAGATGCGCTCGAACAGCGCCGAACCACGCGCATCGTAGAAATACTTGGATGACAACCGCTTCGGTGTCGCGCCGAGCCCGCGCAATACGTCGCGCAGGATACCGTCGCGATCGTGATGGTGATCGTCGACGTGGATACGGCGCAGCGCCTGTATGTCGTGGCTCATGCGTCGCGTGCCAGCCGCAGGCCGTTGAACTGCCAGCGCGCGGCAGGCTGGAAGAAATTGCGATAGCTCGCACGCACGTGCCCGGCCGGCGTCGCGCACGAACCGCCGCGCAACACCCATTGACCGCACATGAACTTGCCGTTGTACTCGCCAAGTGCGCCGGTCGCGGCACGATAACCCGGGTAACCGACATAGGGACTTGCGGTCCATTCCCATACGTCGCCGAACATCTGCAGCATCGCGCTTCCACCAACCTCTTGTGCTGGCAGTGGTTGCAACGCGCCCGAATCGACGAAGTTTCCGGTGACGGAAAGTTCGTCAGCCGCCGATTCCCACTCGAACTCCGTCGGCAACCGCGCGCCGGTCCAGCGGGCAAAAGCGTCGGCTTCGAAGAAGCTGACGTGGCACACCGGCGCGGCGGGATCGATCGCGCGGCGCCCGGACAGGCTGAAAGCCGTTTCCAGTGCGTCGTCCCAATACAGCGGATGCGCCCAGCCTTCACGGCGCACGGTGTCCCAGCCCTCCGACAACCACAGCGAGGGCGTGCGGTAACCACCATCACCGATGAACTCGCGGAACTCCGCATTGGTCACGCAGCGGTTGGCGATGGCGTGGGGTTGCAGCAGCGCGCGATGGCGTGGTGATTCGTTGTCGAAGGCGAAGCCTTTGCCGGCATGACCGATGGCGACAATGCCTTCGCGCCCCGGGATGAATTGCATGCGGACGGCGTCCACTCGAACAGGCGACGGTGCGTCGCGGAAAGCCGGCTGCAATGGATTCAACGAGAACAGGTGTTGGATGTCGGTCAGCAACAACTCCTGGTGCTGTTGTTCGTGGTTGAGCCCAAGCATCACGCGCGCTTGCAGTTCGGAATCATCACCGCGCCGCACGAACAGTTCGTGCATGGCTGCATCGACATGCGCGCGATAGTCCATGATTTCACGCAACCCGGGACGGGTCAGCAGTCCGCGCTGCGGACGCGCGTGCATCGGACCGACGGCCTGGTAGTAGGAATTGAACAGGTAATCCCAGCCATCTCGGAAACGACGATAGCCAGGCTCGAAATACGCCAACAGGAATTGTTCGAAGAACCACGTCGTGTGGGCGAGATGCCACTTGGCCGGACTGGCGTCGGGCATCGACTGCGCGACCGTGTCTTCGGGTGCAAGCGACGCGCACAAGCTTGCCGTGTCTTCGCGGATGCGCTGGTATCCCGCGGCCAGCGCGTCGCGCGCGCTTGAATTGCCTGTCGTACGGAGTTGTGCGGACATGCCTGTTGTTTTTCCGCTGCAAGCCCTGAATTCAAGCATCCTCGCTGTTCATGCCGCGTGACGGCTGGCTGCGCAACGTTGCCCGGTGCTGTCGAGGGCGACGCCCAACAAAAAGGCCCGGCTGCACGCAACCGGGCCCGTCAAGCACCAATACAGCAGCAGTCAATGGCCGCGATGCGAGTAATACTGTCCTCGGCCGTTGTTGCCGTGGTCACGACCGCGGTAGCCGCCGTGGTAGTAACCCCGGTCATTGCGGTAGTAGCCACGCGAACCCCCGTAATAACGACCGCCGCCGTGGGAATACACGACGCCAACGTTCACGCTGGGACCGTAGCCATAGCCCGGATAGCTCGGGTAACTGTTGTAGTAGCTGCCGCCATACGAATACGCGGGGTAACTGTTGTAATACGGTTGCGGCGCATAGGCGGGCGCCGGGTAGGCGTAACCGCCACCGTAATAGCCGCCGTCGTAATAATTGTCGTTGTGGTGGGAGGCGCTTGCGATCACTCCGCCGATCACCGCACCGACCACCAGCGCGCCCAGGATATTCCCGGAATTGTCCCGGTGGCCGCGGTAGTAGTCATGGGCCATGGCCGCCGGCGTGGCCAACACACATGCCATCACCAACGCGCAAGCCAGCATCAGCTTGTTGCGCAAGCCACTGCGGATCTTCACGAGGTTGCCTTGCATGTCCGACTCCCCTTGTTGAGGTGGGACCAGTATCCCACGCACAGCTAAATCTGAACTGAAGAGTTTTGTTATATAAACGCTAAGCGTTCAGCTATCGGACAAACGGCTGCCTCAGGCCCCCTTCGCCATGCCGGCATCACCACCACGATCCTTGCGCTTGCGCGATTCCAGCAGCGCCTTCAGGTTCGCCACCGCCTGCTCGTGGCTGATGGCCTTGGGCTTGGGCGCGCGCGGTTTCGGCGGCTTGCGGGTCGGCGTGTGCGCTGCCGGAGTGGGCGAACGCGGCAATTCGATGGGGCCACCCAGTTTCCAGTCGTCACCGAAACTGGAGCGGGGGATATAGGAAGGCGCACGGCGCTTGGCTGCGCTGGCGCGCGCTGCGGCAACGGCCTTGGCTGCGGTCCGGACCGAAGCCGGCCGCGACACGACTGGTTTGGGTGCTGTCACCGGCTTCGTCGTCGCGACCGGCTTGACGGCAACAGATTGCACCGCAGGACGGGCACTTGCCTTGGCCCTGGAACGTTTGCCGGCAGCCTGATGCTCAGCCGGTTTCGCGATCTTGCGGGTGGCGGTCACCTTCTTGGCGGCCTTGGGCTTGGCGGTTACCTTGCCGGCATTCCTGTTGGCCTTGCCCGCCGGTTTGTGGTTCCGTTTCGTGACCATTGCAGCTTTCCTCATGTTGTCGCAATGCATGCCCGCTACGCAGAACGGGTCATGCCGTGGTGAATCGGAGAAGCGCGTCGCCGTCGGGCTGGGGCGCTACAGGCTGCGCCCATCGACGTGCCGGATTTCCAACTCCGCCGGCTCGACACCTTCGAGGCAACGCACGTTGACGCCCGCCATCGCGTGGCCGTCGTGCACCCCCTCCGCAAACGGCGCCACGCCGCAGACCGGGCAAAAATGGTGGGCGATCTCGTGCCTGTTGAAGCGGTACGTACTCATGTCCGCCTCAGGCGTGGACAACCGCAGTTGCGAACGCGGCACGAACCACATCAGGTAACCCTTGGGTCGGCAATGCGAACAATTGCACTCCATCACGGTATCGATTTCGCCATCCACTTCGAAGGCGATCCGGCCGCAATGGCACCCACCACGCCAAGTCGTCATGCGCGTACCGTCAGCGTCAGACAGGCGCAATTATCGCATGAACCGGTCCAGCCTGCACGTGTATCCTGTTGATCCCCTTCCCGATGCATTCACCATGCGCAGTTTTGACGATCTACGAGGAGGCCACTGGCAGGCCGCCTTGATGGAGGCATCCTTCGGCAACGTGTTGATGATTTTCAGCCGGATTGGCGCCGACGGCGTGTTGCACAAACCGCTGGCAAGCGCCAATCTCCAGGCAGCCGAACAGCTGCTGGCCAACGCCGACGAAGCCCGTCTGCGTGAGCTGCTGGCCGAGGCGAAACCATGGGGTTGAACGGCGTCAAGCGACTCCGTGCGAGGCGGCCGAAATCACCAACCCGATGCAGGCACTGAAGAAAATCAGCGCCAACAGTACACGGTAAGTCACTGCCCAACCGCGCCGGCTGCTGCGGCGCACACTGTGGAAAAACCACGCGATCGCGACCACGAACAGCACGGTGCCCGCGACGACCAGGCCAGTCCGGTTGGCCAAGGTCCCGCCAATCACACCTGCGCTGCCAACGTTGAACAGGCCCCATTGACTCCAGACCGTGGCTTTCCCGGGTGGTGGTTCCGCCAGCCACGCCTGCCCGGCTCCGAAGATCCACTGCATCACGCCCACCACCAGCACGAGGTAGGCCACCATCCAGATCAGTTGCTGGGTCGGGTGATAGGCGATCGCCGCAGCCACGACCCCGGCGGCAATGATCGCAACGGTGGCCAGCGCCGCGAACGGCACGCCTGCGACGATGCGCGCGTTCAACACCTGAAACCGGCCGTCCGGCGGATGCCGTCGGCTATCGAATCGTCCAATCCCACGTTGTTGTGTTCCAGCACCCGCTCGGCGCGGTAGCTGGAGCGCACCAGCGGCCCCGATACGACCTCAAGGAACCCCTTGGCCAACGCCATCTCCCGGTATTGCTGGAATTGCCCGGGCGTGACGAACCGTTCGACCGGCAGGTGGTTTTGGGTGGGGCGCATGTACTGGCCCATCGTCACCACGTCCACGTCGGCCGCGCGGATGTCGCCCAGCGTGCGGTCGATTTCATCATCGGTTTCACCCAAGCCCAGCATCATGCTGGTCTTGGTGACAGTCTGCGGCGCGTAAGCCTTGGCGAACTTCAGCACGCACAGGGTCTGGCGATAGCCCGCACGCGCGTCGCGCACCGGGTGGGTCAGGCGCTCGACGGTTTCGATGTTCTGCGCGTAGGTCGCAAGGCCAGCGTCGAGTACCGTCGCCACGTGCTGGTGACGGCCGGCGAAATCCGGGGTCAGCGCTTCCACCGCCGTCTCCGGCACGCGAGCGTGGATCGCGCGGATGCATGCCGCATAGTGACCGGCGCCGCCATCCGGCAGATCGTCGCGATCGACCGAGGTCAGCACCACGTATTTCAGCCCCATCAGCGCCACCGCGTCGGCGACGTTGGCGGGTTCCAGCGGGTCCAGCCAGCCGTGTGGATTGCCGGTGGATACCGAGCAGAATTTGCAGGCGCGTGTGCACACCGAACCCATCAACATCAGCGTCGCGGTGCCACGGCCCCAGCATTCCGCGATGTTCGGGCACTTGGATTCCGCGCATACCGTGGACAGCTTGTGGGTGCGCACGATGTCGCGGATTGCTTCGTACTTTGCGCCTGCAGGCAGTTTCACCCGCAGCCACGGCGGCTTGCGTGCCACGTCGGGCCGGCTGCTCAAGGCGCTGGGGCGGATGCCGTCCTTCACCGCGCGCGTGCCCTGCGGACTCGTGAACTTGCTGCCGGGCAGCGGACGAAGCTGGTCTGCGGATTCGCTCATGCTGGTTCCGTGCGAAGACGTCTGTGCAGCCGCACATTGTAGCGACCGGAAGCGGCCAGCAACTGACACCGGTCAGCGCCTACGCGCCGAAGTGCGGATTCGAGAGTTGCTGCAGGAACAGCGGGATGATGCGCGGTTCCATGATCACGGTGAACACGATGCCATACGCCGCGCCCCAGGAGTGCGCGCTATGGTTGATGTACCCGCCGCCGCGATGATCCATGTAGATCGAGTAACCGAGGAACGCCACCGCGTACAGGATGGCCGGAACCGGAAAGAAGAACACGAAGATCATCGACCACGGCGACAACAGGATGAAGGCGAACAGCACCGCCGACACCGCGCCGGATGCGCCGAGACTGCGGTAATCCGGATTGTTGCGATTGGCCAGGTAGGTCGGCAGGATCGACACCAGCAGGCCGCCGAGATAGAACCACAGGAACCCCAGCGGGCCCATGTGTTGCGCGTACAACCATTCCATCGCGCGGCCGAAGAAGAACAACGTGAACATGTTGAACAGCAGGTGCGTGAAGTCCGCATGCACGAACCCGTACGTGAGCAGCCGCCAATATTCATGCTTCTTCTCGATCGCGGGTGGCCACAGGATCAGCCGCTGCATGACCTTGCCATCCTTGAACGCGATCCAGGACACGATGCAGGTGACGGCGATGATGGCAAGCGTCAACGTCATGCTGGGTTCTCTGCCGGGAAATGCCGATTGTGCACGAGGCCGGTGATTCTTGCCGGGTGCACGCCGCCGGATGGCAGCGCGCTTGCGGCCGGCTCAAGCGCGACGCAAGATAGTATGCTCAATCGAGTCGCTGATATTCAGCGCCCGGTTCCGGCACCCTCCACCGTTCCACCTGGAACGCTCCATCGTCGACACGAGGACTCCCATGCCTTCCCAACGCCTGCCCCGCCGCATCGCCATCGCCACCATGATCGGTATCGCCGGCGTTTGCCTGAGCCAACCCGTGCTTGCCGACCAACCGGTCGTGGTGACGTTCCAGGCCGGCAACCCGTGGACGCAGGAGATCGGCAGCGTGAGCCATGACGACGCGTGGCACGACTACACGGTCGCCGCCGAGGCCGGCAAGACTTTCCAGATCAATCTCGTGTCGCGCAACCCGAACGTCTTCTTCAAGGTGAAGCAGCAGGGCGAGCGCAAGACCCTGGTGGATACCTTCAAGACCGGCGCGACGACCTGGTCGACCCAGGATGCCGCGGCCACGACCTACGAGATCCATGTGTACGTGCAACCGGAAGCCATGCAGCGCGGCGACGTGGCCAAGTACGCCCTGCAGATCGGCCAGTACGGCGCACAGGACATGCAACCGGCCAGTACCGAAGTGACGTTCCAGGACAACAATCCGTGGGCGCAGACCGTGGGCGCGCTGGCCTCGGACGCCGCCGTGCACGACTTCACGGTCGCGATTGCCGCCGGCAAGACCATGCAGGTGAACCTGCTCACGCAGAACAACAACGTGCACTTCAAGGTCGAAGACCAGGCCTCCCACGCGGAGCTGGTGGATTCCGCCAAGACGGGCGCCTCGACCTGGTCGGGACCGATCACCACGGCCGGTACCTACGTCGTCCGCGTATATACCGACCCGGCTGCGGTACCCCCTGGCACGGAAGCGAAATTCGCGTTGCAGATCGGCCAGTATGCGTCGGAAGCCCCGGCACCGGCCGTGGCCGGCAGCGTCGCGGTTCCTTCCACCGCCGCGAGCGTTGCAGAACCCGCTGCCAGTGGTACCCACTGATTCGCTGGTTCGCGGATTCGCTGTTTCTCACGACCACTGCGACCGTGCCTTTCAGCACGGTCGCATGCTGTTGGCGAACGCTAAGCTTGCGGGCTTTCCGTTGGGAAACCTGCCGATGCACAAGCTCCTGCTCACGGTGGCATTTGCCGCCGCCGCCATGGCATGCGCCGTCGCGCCGCACGCGCACGCCGCCAAGCCGGCCGCAAAAACCGACAGTGCAACATCCGGGTCCGACCTGCCGCCGCTGCCTGCTGCCGCGCACGCGAGCCAGTCGGTCGTCGTCAATGGCCACTCCCTGAACTACACCGTCACCGTCGGTTGGCTGCCGGTGCGCGACGACAAGGGCAAGACGATCGCGCAGGTCGTCTATACCACCTACACGGTGCCCGGCAAACGCCGCCCGGTGACGTTCGCGTTCAACGGCGGCCCCGGCGCCGCTTCGGTGTTCCTCAACATGGGCGCAATCGGTCCGAAGATCGTGAAGTTCGGCGTCAACGGCGATTCGCCGTCCGAACCGGCAACGCTGCACGACAACCCGGGCACCTGGCTGCCCTTCACCGACCTCGTGTTCATCGATCCGGTCGGCACCGGCTACAGCCGCTCGCTGGTGGACGACAAGCAATCGACCAAGGATTTCTATTCCACCGACGCCGACATCCACTATCTCTCGCAGGTCGTCTACGACTGGCTTGTGAAGAATGGCCGCATGGATTCGCGCAAGTACATCACCGGCGAAAGCTATGGCGGCTTCCGTGGCCCGCGCATCACCTATTACCTGCAAACGCGGCTGGGCGTCGCGATGAACGGCATGGTGCTGGTGTCGCCCTACCTCGACCCGCTGGCGTGGAGCGACGAGTTCGTGTCGCCGATGGCGTGGATGACCACCCTGCCCTCGATTGCCGCGGCGCACCTCGAACGCGAAGGCAAGCTCGATGCCGCCCACATGGCGCCGATCATTGCCTACACGCGTGGCGAATACGCGCAGACCCTGATGAAGGGCCGCACCGATCCGGCAGCATACGACGCGATGATCAAGAAGGTCACCGAGCTCACCGGGCTCGATCCGGTGTTCGTGAAAAACTCCGGCGGCCGCCTGGAAACGCAGGCCTACCTGCGCGAGGTGTACCGTTCGGAAGGCAAGCTCGGCAGCCGCTACGACTCCAACTTCACCGCTTGGGACCCGTTCCCGTATGCGCCGCACCAGCGTTCGGGCGACCCGATCCTGAACGGCATCATCGCGCCGACTACCACCGCGATGGTGCATTTCGTGACGCAGACCGTCGGCTGGAAATACGACGGCCAGTACCAGACCTTGAACTACCAAGTCGGTCGCCTGTGGCACGACGACGACGATGCGGAACAAGGTTCTGTGCAGCAATTGCGCGAAGCCGTGGCCAACGATTCCAACCTGCGCGTGCTGATCGCACACGGCTGGGATGACCTGTCGTGCCCGTTCATGGTGTCGGTGCTGGCAGTCGACCAGATGCCGGCGATGGGCGACCCAACCCGCGTCGAAGTGAAGGAGTACCCCGGCGGTCACATGTTCTACGCGCGGCCTGCCAGCAACGCCGAATTCGTCAAGGACGTGCGCACGGTGTTCGAGGCGCGCTGAGTACCGAGATCGCAGCCATGCACACTGGCAAGCGCGCACCGGAATTCCGCCGTCTACTCGCCGTAGCCGCGCTTTGCGCGGCCGCGCTGTTCGCAGGCCTTCCGGCACCCGCAATGGGTGCACCGCCACGCTATCGTGTGATCGGCTACGC